>CACHHO010000014.1 GCA_902579545.1 Rhodospirillaceae bacterium
TTCTCATTATTTTGCCCGATCTTGTTTTTGGTAGATTAGGTGCCCACTGAATTATCTCAGGCTTTGCAATTGGACTAATTAAAGTGCTTACAGTTTTTAACAGACCTTCGTTAAGCTCTTCATTGCCTTCAATTCCAGATTTTAAAGTAACATAAGCATATATTCCTTGGCCTTTAATATCATGAGGAAAACCTACCACTGCGGCTTCCGCTACTGATTCGTGAGATACAAGAGCACTTTCAATCTCAGCAGTTCCTAATCTATGTCCGGATACATTGATAACATCATCAACTCTTCCAGTAATCCAATAGAAGCCATCCTCATCTCTTCTTACTCCATCTCCTGTGAAGTATACATTATCAAAGGTAGAAAAATATGTGTCTATAAATCTTTGATGATCTCCATATACTGTTCTCATTTGCCCAGGCCAACTATCCGTAATAACCAGATTACCCTCTGCCATACCTTCCAAAACTGTTGACTGGTTATCTACAATAGAAGGCTGTATTCCAAAAAAAGGTAGGGTTGCTGAACCAGGTTTCATTTCAATAGCTCCTGGAAGAGGGGAGATCATAATACCCCCTGTTTCTGTTTGCCACCAGGTATCAACTATAGGGCATTTTTCTTCACCCACTACTTCATAATACCATTTCCAAGCCTCTGGATTAATAGGCTCTCCCACTGTTCCCAACAGTCTTAAGCTACTTCTACTAGTTTTTTTTACTAGTTCATCTCCTTCTTTCATAATAGCCCTTAACGCTGTAGGAGCGGTATAAAAAGTATTAACATTGTGTTTATCACAAATTTGCCAAAACCTTGAAGCATCTGGATAGTTTGGTAACCCTTCATAAATTAAAGTGGTTGCTCCATTTGCTAAAGGTCCATATACAATATAAGAATGCCCTGTAATCCACCCAACATCTGCTGTACACCAATAAATATCATCTTTTCTGTAATTGAAAACATACTCATGAGTCATAGAGGCATATACTAAATATCCTCCCGATGTATGTAATACTCCTTTGGGTTTTCCTGTTGATCCAGAAGTATATAAAATAAATAAAGGGTCTTCTGCATTCATTTCTTGAGGCTTACAATCTTCGGCTACTTTGTTCTTTTCTTGATCCCACCATAAGTCTCTTTTTTCGTTAAAATCTATAGGATTACCTGTTCTTTTAATAACCAAGACATTTTTAACTAAATCTGTTTTTGTTAAGGCAATATCAACATTAGCTTTAAGAGGAAAAATTCTACCCCCTCTTAAAGACTCATCTGCAGTAATAACAAATTTAGACTTACAATCTATTATCCTGTCGGCCAGAGCCTCAGGGGAAAATCCTCCGAATACAACAGAATGAATAGCACCTATCCTAGCACAGGCAAGCATAGAATATACCGCTTCTGGTATCATTGGCATATAAATAGTAACCCTATCACCTTTCTTTATATCATTTTTTAGAAGAACATTTGCCATGAGACAAACTTCTTTATGCAATTCAGAATAGGTGATTTTTTTTACCTCGTTAATATCATCTCCTTGCCATAATAAAGCAACTTTTTCACTCTTGCTTTTTAAATGCCTATCAATACAATTTGCTGATACATTTAATGTTCCGTCCTCAAACCACTTTATGTAGAGGTTTTTTTTATCAAAACTAACATCTTTGACTTTCGTAAAGTTTTTAATCCAATTTATTCTTTTTCCGTGTTTTCTCCAAAAACCTTCAGAATCATTAATAGATTCATTATACATATTTGTATACTCATCTTTATCTATTAACGCATTAGAAGCAAAGTTTTCCAAAACTTTGTAAACATCTTTCATTTTTTTACTCCGTATTTACCAATAAAATAATTATTATTTTAAGTGGCCATCTTACAAATAATATTCCACTCTTTTACGCTTACAGGAAGAACTGATAGCCTATTTTGCCTTAGCATTATAAAGTCAGTAAGCTTTTTATTTCCCTTAATATCTTCTAAGCTTACACTTTTATCTAGAGTTTTTAAAGCTTTTACAGTAACCATACCAAATTTTTTTGTTTTATCCGTGGGATCAATTTCATATTCCTTTATTATTTCCACGATACCTACAATTTTTTTCTCAGTAACTGAATGGTAAAAAAAACCCTGATCTTTTAATTTCATTTTCTTCATATTGTTAGAGGCTTGATAATTTCTTACACCATCCCAACCTTCTCCCTTATCTCCCTTTTTTAATTGATCTTGCCATGACCAACTATTGGGCTCACTTTTAAATAACCAGTAATTCATAAAATACCCCTCCTAAAAATGAATATTCATAAACTCTTATTATTTTATTGTAAAAATAGATTAGTTTCCAATAAAAGTTTATTCACTAAATTATGTTAACAATTAATTTATTAGCTTAGATTTGAAAAAATAAACTTTTTCATTTTTAAAGTATAAATCCAAAGGTAAAATAAATAATAAACTACTAAAGTTTTATTAAAAAAAATATTTATTATAGCCATTTTAAATACTTAATAATCTGTTTTATGTCTTATACTAAAGATATATTTTTACTTGTATAATAAAAATTTATAGGCTTCCCATTTTACCATTTTGATAATCAGAAAATGCCGCATGGATTTCTTCTTTGGTATTCATTACAAATGGACCATGAGCAACAATTGGTTCATCAATAGGTTCTCCGTTCAATATCAAAATTTTACAACTATCTGATATCTTAAAATCAATGCCAGCACCCTCACGCTCAAAAATTAGGATATTCTTATCTTTAAAAATCTTATTTTCTATTTTTAATTCACCCTTCATAATTAATATAATCGTATTTGTACCACTTTTGAAATTAAGTGAAATATTTTTACTATATTGACTGGCTATATCGTAAATGTTAATCGGAGTGAAAGTATTGCTAGGACCTTTTTTACCCTCAAAATTTCCAGCTATCACTCTCAAACTCGCATCACTTCCTAATGATATAATTGGAATATCTTTGCTACTGATTTCTTGGTATTTGGGATTTGTCATTTTATTTTTTTTTGGGAGATTAACCCAAAGTTGTATCATTTCAAACACACCACCTTTTTTTGAAAATTCCACTGAATGAAACTCATCATGGACTATTCCTCTCCCAGCAGTCATCCATTGAACATCACCAGGTCTTATAACACCGCCACCCCCCGAAGAGTCTCTATGTTCTACCTCACCTTGATATGCAAATGTAACAGTTTCAATTCCTCTATGAGGGTGTTCCCCTACTCCTCTACGTTTAGCACTAATAGAAAATTCTTTGGGAGAGGCATAGTCTAGCATAACAAAAGGACTTATAAATTTATTTAATTCTTCTGTGGGCCTCAACAATCCATAGACATGAAAACCATCACCTACCCAATGCTTTTGATCAGCGCTATAAGTATATTTAATCTTTTTAAAAACTTTCATAATATTTCTATTTATCTACTACTATAATTAATATAGGTTTTTTTTAGCCCATGTATTATTAAAATTATTTTTTATAATTCTATCTATAAATTCTATTTTAGTTGCTAATAAAAAAATATAAAATAAAATTAACGAATGAAAAAGTTTAACGATATTGTATGTAAAATTGCTAATAAAATATATTCTCAACTTTCTGGTTTTGAAGAAAAATATTATCAGTCAGCTTTAGGTATTGAATTTAGAAAAAAAAAAATAGACTTCATGAGAGAAGCAGGGCTTGAATTATTTTATGAAAATTATCCTCTTGGATTACATGAATTAGATTTTTTAATAACACCCTGTTACGACCTTAAAAAACCCTTAATCATAGAAACTAAAGTAGCGTCTTCTATTATTGATAGCCACAGGCAACAACTGAAAAACTATCTTAGATCCGCAGCAAAAAATAAAAATGTAATAATTAAAAATATAGAAATAGGAATGCTATTAAATTTTAATAATAGTGAAAATATAGCTAAAAGTATAAAAAAGAAAAAAGAAAATCAAAATGTTGAAATAGAATTTTGGGAATACAAAAATAATAAATTTTCACAAATTTCTATTAACAATTTAAGTAATTCTAACTAATTACTAATAATTTTTTGTTTTATGGAAATAAGTTCTCTTGCTTGATGTCCTATTTTTCTGTTTTTAGACAATATTACACCCATTCTTCTTCCATTCCATGCTTCTGGTTTTCCAAATAATCTAATATCTACATCATCTAAAGCTAATGCTTTATCTATTCCGATAAAGTTATATTTAAATCTAGTTTTTTCAAAACCATCAGCTTTTATTACAGTACTATACCCTTCTCTAAGAAGTAATATGTTTGCTATGGGATACCCTAATATAGCCCTGATATGCAAATCAAACTCAGATAAGTTTTGAGTGTACATGGTTACCATTCCAGTATCGTGAGGTCTAGGACTTAGCTCGCTAAAAATAATATCATTTTTAGTAATAAAAAATTCTACACCAAATAATCCATATCCTCCTAAATCTTTTGTAATTATTTCAGCTATATACTTACCTTTCTTTAAAATTTCTTTATTAATATTTTCGGGTTGCCAACTCTCTATATAATCACCATCCTTTTGTTTATGTCCTATTGGAGGGCAGAAAATTGTTTTAGAGTCTTTTTGTCTTATAGTTAAAAGAGTAATCTCAGATTGGAAGTCAATGTACTCTTCTACAATTACTTTTATCCTATCTCCTCTCATATTTCTGGTTGCATTCTCCCATGCTAGATTAGCATCTTCTATTTTATTTAATAAAGTTTGGCCTTTTCCTGAAGAAGACATAACAGGTTTAACAATACATGGAAAACCAATTACTTCTAATGCTTTAATTAATTCATCTTTATTGTGCGCATATTTATAGTTAGCTGTTTTAATCCCAAGCTCATCTGCTCTATCTCTTATAGCATCTCTATTCATAGTTAAATTCACAGCTCTTGCACTTGGTACTACAGTAATTCCATTATTTTCAATATTAAAAAGTTCTTCTGTCCTTATAGCTTCAATCTCAGGAACTATAAAATCAGGCTTAGTTTCATCTACTGTCTTAGAAAGTTTTTTGCCGTCTAACATATCAAACACCAAAGCTTTATCTGCTACTTGCATAGCAGGTGCATTAGGATATTTGTCACATGCAATGACATAGCATCCTAATCTTTTAGCACTAATTACAAATTCTTTACCTAACTCACCGCTTCCTAATAATAAAATTTTTTTCATAATAGTCTTTTTTAATTATGTTATTATATTGTATTTATAAAATTGTTAAATAAATTATTATGAAAGCTATATCAGAAACAATAAAGTTAGCCCAAAAGTTAATTAGCAGAAAGTCTGTTACACCGAAAGACGACGGTGCTTTAAATACTCTTAAAGATAAACTGTCTCAAATTGGATTTATAAATACAGACCTTCCTTTTGGTACTAAAAAAAAAAATGATATCATTCAGAACTTGTTTTCCATCAAGAAAACAAACAAAGTAAATGGTAGAATACTTTGTTTTGCTGGACATACCGACGTTGTTCCAGAAGGAGATGTTAGCAAATGGAAACACGAACCTTTTCTTGGAAAAGTTTCTGGAGGAAAGCTCCATGGAAGAGGATCCTCTGATATGAAAGGAGCAATTGCGGCATGGGTAATGGCATGTAACAATGTTATTAAGAAAAATAAATTAAATATTTCTTTAGCATTATTGATTACAGGAGATGAAGAAGGGATTGCTGTTAATGGAACTAAAAAAGTAGTTAGCTGGTTAAAAAAAAAGAAAATTAAAATACATCATTGTGTTGTTGGAGAACCAACAAATCCAAATTATATCGGTGAAATGATTAAAGTAGGAAGAAGAGGAAGTTTATCTTTTTCTATAGAGGCTAATGGTAAGTCTGGGCACGTTGCTTATCCTCATCTAGCAGAAAATCCTATTACTTGTCTTGTATCAGCATGTAAAGAATTGAGTAATTTAAATTTGAATTTAAAGGCCAAAAATTTTCCTAAAACAAATTTAGAGATTACTTCTTTTGATACAGGAAATAAAGCCAGTAATGTAATACCGGGAAATTGCAAAGCATTTATTAACATTAGATATAATACTCGTTATGATGAGAAAAAACTTTTAAAAAAAATTCAGGACATCTGTATTAAAAATTTTAATCTATGTACTTTTAAAATAAAAATAATTTCTAGCAACAAGCCTTTTTATACAAAAGCTGATTACTTTTTATCTCTTTTGGAAAAGTCTATTTTTAAAGTTACAAAAAAAAAACCTGCCTTATCAACTACAGGAGGAACATCCGATGCTCGATTTATTAAAGATATTTGTCCTGTATATGAGTTTGGCTCTGTTGGAAAAACGATGCATAAAGTGAATGAAAATATTAATATTGAAGACTTAGAAAAACTACAGAAAATTTATGAAGAATTAATTTTATCTTATAACAATCATTTTGCTTAATTATTTATAACTAATTTTTATTAAAGTCAGGCCCCGTGCGGGTGCAGTAATTCCAGCACTAGCTCTATTTTTTTCTTCAATAATTTTTTTTAAACATTTTGGTTTTAGTAGACCTGTGCCAACATCTTTTAAAGTTCCAACCATAATTCTTACTTGATTATAAAGAAAAGAGCGAGCCACGAAATTTATGCTTATTATGTTTTTATTTTTTTTTATTATAATCTTGTTTATAGTTTTTATAGGAGATGAAGCCTGACAACCAGATGCTCTGAATGATGAAAAATCATGTTTACCTAACAAATAAAAAGAAGCTTCTTTCATATTATGTATATTTAAATTTTTTGTTACCCACCAAGTATTTTTAGTGTTTATTGGGCTTCTATACTCTTTATTATAGATTTTGTAATTATATGTTTTTTCTTTTGCTGAAAATCTCGCATTAAAATCAACTGAAACCCTGTTTACTCTTTTAATGCTTATATGTTTTCCATACTTTTCCTTTGATAAATAAAAGTTCAAACCTAATAAAATATTTTTTATATTAATTTTCTTTTTAATATCTAAATGAGCTACTTGAGATTCAGCATGCACCCCCGCATCTGTTCTTCCCGCTACAATGAGGTCGATGTCTTCTTGCAGAAATTTTTTTAGAGCATTTTCTATTGTACCTTGTACCGAATATCCTATTTTCTGTTTTTGCCACCCAATAAATTTTTCTCCACAATATTCTATTGTTAGCTTATATCTAGCCATATTAATTTGTAATATTTTTTCTTAAATTATATTTTTGAATTTTTCCTGTAGAAGTTCTAGGTAAATTATCAAAAATAATTTTTTTAGGTAATTTAAACCCAGCCAAATATTTTTTACAAAATTCTAATATATTTTCTTCAGTTAAGCTATTTTTTTTCTTTTCTATAATAGCACAAGGAACTTCTCCCCATTTATTGTCTTTAATTCCTATTACCGCACAATCTTTAACATTAGGGTTTTTCAATATTATTTTCTCAATTTCTATCGAAGAAATATTTTCTCCTCCTGAAATTATTATGTCCTTAGATCGGTCCTTCAACTCGATATACCCATCTTTATGCATAACTGCTAAATCACCTGTATGAAACCATCCTTTCTTAAAAGCAATCTTATTAGCATGATTATTATTCAGGTATCCTTTCATTATAATATTTCCTCTTAAAAAAACTTCCCCCAAAGACTTTCCATCTCTTCTCACAGGTTTCATTGTTTTAATATTGTAAACATCTAAGTACTCTAAAGAAGGATACTTAACACCTTGTCTAGCTTTTAAAATAGATTTTTTGCTAGTAGATTTAATTTTATCCCACTCAGGGTTCCATTCACTAATTACAGCTGGCCCATAGCTCTCTGTCAATCCATAAACATGTGTAACCGAAAAACCAACTTTTTCAATTTCCTCTAAAACATTAGGAGATGGCGGCGAAGCAGCGGTCATGACATGAACTATCCTCTTATTTCTTTTTATTTTTTTATTATCTATAATCATTTGTAATATAATTGGCGCTCCACACATATGCGTAACATCATTTTTATTTATTAAGTTAATTATATCTTTTCCGTTAAATTTATTTGTACAAACTTGTGTCCCAGCTAATGCAACTATTGTCCAAGGGAAACACCATCCATTACAATGGAACATTGGTAAAGTCCATAAATACATTGGATGATACCCCATTTTCCAAACCATCTGATTATTTAAACACATAAGATACGCTCCACGATGGTGATACAAAACTCCTTTGGGATCACCTGTTGTACCTGATGTGTAATTAAGAGTAATTGAGTCCCACTCATCCCGTGGAAAATAATCAGCCAATTTTTTTTTTCTTGAGATTGATATCTTGCTCAGCAGTTTTTCATAGTTAATAGTACTTTTTAATTTTAATGTTTTTATGCTGCTAACTATAATAATCTTTATTTTTATTTTTTTTGATAAATCTAAAAGTAAGTCCAAATATTGTTCATGAATTATTAAAAGCTTAGATTTACTATGCTTTAAAATAAATTCAATGCTTCTCTTTTCTAATCTTGTATTTAGGGTGTTCAATATGGCTCCACTCATAGGTATTCCAAAATGTGCCTCTAGCATTTCTGGTACATTTGGCAACATTACACTGACTACTTCTCCCTTTTTTATATTTAAATCTTTTACAGCCAAAGCTAAACCTTTACACCTGTAATAGAATTCTTCATAAGTAGCTTTTCTATTTTTGTATATCCATGCAAGACGTTTAGGGAAAATTTCTTTAGTCCTGTAAAGAAATGATAAAGGAGTTAATGAAACATGATTAGCTTTGTTTTTTTTAAGTATCGGCATAACTATCTCTTAATTTTTTGGCGCCCCCGAGAGGATTCGAACCCCTAAATCATGATCCGTAGTCATGTGGTTTATCCAGTTAGCCTACAGGGGCTGATATAAACAATTAATATAACAAATAAATAATGTTTTTTACATGTTGTATTTTTACAACATAATAATTATGAATTTGTTTACGTATTTCAAACTATTGATTTATTAGCATTGTTTAGTATTATGTAAATTAAAAGGATGTAGATTATGAAAATTAATTTTATGAAAACTTTAATAGTAAGCTTATGCTTGATAATCCTTCATGGTTGTTCATTTAATGATTTAACCGATCTACTATCTGATGAAGATACATCAGAATCAGAGATAGTAATAAGAGAGATTCCAACAGAATCATTTGACCCTGAAGATACTGAAGAAATTCTTGTAACAGATTCTAACAGCGATGAAAATGATCCCAATGAGATTACTATAGTTGAAACAGAAGAATTCTCTTCAAGCTCTGAAGATAGTTTGGATACAATTTTAAGTTCTGATGAAGAAAGTGAGACCGTAAATATAAGTAATGGAAAAGTACCTCCTATTTTTACTTATGTTGGTCAAAGAATAGTAGATATGCAAGATGAATATAGTAAACTTAATAATGAAATATCTACAAGTGAAGATAATTTTCAAGAGTTAAGAGCAAATGGTATAAAAAGTGCTGAAAATTATCATGCCATAGTGGCTGCTATAGCAGCGCGTTTACAAATTGGGACTACTCCGGGTAACCCTATCTTATTGCAACAATATGAAGATGCTCAGACTGAACTTGCTTCAGTAGGAGCTCAAGGTCAAAATTTGGTAGATGTGGGAAATCAAATTGCACTTTTGTCCACAAGAGTTTCTTATTTATTGGAGCAAGCAAGATCAGCAAAAAAACTAAGAGGAGCTGTGGATGAAGATCATCGAAATTTATCTTCTTTTCAGGATAATCTTAAAAGAAGGAGTGTGGATGTTGTAAGAATACTTGAAGAACTTAATGAAACAGTTAGGAGAAGAGACATTTTCCTAGCAGCCGAAAGAAGAAGGCTTACTCAATTAGCCAATGCTATATCTATAGGGGAATCTTTCGGGTTAGGCCTAGGCACTATAAAATCTTTACCAGTAATGGATGATAATAATACTTCTGGTCAAAGATCAGAAAGCAATGTTTCACCAAGTCCTATTGCAATCTTTAGAGTGAATAGAGAAGAGGATTTTGAACAAAATTTATTTGGAGCTGTTAGTGCTGCATTGGACAAAGCTCCTGAAGCTAGATTTACATTAGTTGCAGTTAGTTCTTCTGCAGGAAATGCAAGTGAGCAAGCTGCAAGAGCAGAAAGTGCAAGGTTGAATGTTAGCAAAGTAATTAGTTCATTAATCTCTATGGGGATGCCTGCTGATAGACTATCTGTAAGTTCACTGTCTGTTGCCAGTGTAGAAAATACTGAAGTTAGACTTTACGCGGACTAATTTTTTTTATTACATAATTATCAATTAATCTTACTTTATTTATATTTACAGCAACAAAAACTCTAGTTTCCTTTTTTTCGTCTATATATCTTGGTGTTTTCAAGTTTATCGATTCTCTTATTTCTAAATATTCTATATTAGTTATACCTAATTTTTTTAAAGATGTTTTTAACTTGTTGATAATATGCTTAACATCTTTAGTTTTATATTCTTCAACTTTTTTTAAGCTTTGATATAATTTTCTTGCCAGTAATAAATTTTTTTTACTTAACAAGTTATTTCTAGAAGACAGTGCTAATCCATATTCATCTCTCACAGTAGGTACTTTTATAATTTTTAAATCTAGATTTAAATCCTTAACAATTTTACTTATAATAACAAGCTGTTGAAAATCTTTTTCTCCAAAAAATACAAAGTTTGGCTTTATTAATAAAAATAGTTTTAGGACAATAGTTGTTACTCCGGAAAAATGATTTTTTCTATGTTTGCCACATAAAATTTTACTAAATGAACTTTCGTAAAGATAAGTGCTATAATTTTTCGGATATACTTCAGCTATATTAGGTATGAAAATTAAATTAACTTTATTTTTCTTTAGTAAAATTATATCAGTTTTTTCTTTAGAAGGGTAACTTTTTAGGTCTGCTTTATTATTAAATTGTAACGGGTTTATAAAAATTGTTACTATAGTAAAGTAATTAAGCTTTTTTGATTTTTTAATTAATTCCAAATGTCCATCATGCAGACAACCCATTGTAGGAACTAGCCCTATTTTATTTTTTTTTAGATCAATATTTTTTAAAGTATGTGATAAACTTTTGAAATTTCTAGCAATAACTGTTTGCACAATGTATATTCCCATGTAGGAGCAAATTATAAAGTATTTACATCATAATATTATCAAATATATTCTTCTAGCACAATTTATTTGGATTTTTAGTGCATACACCAATGAATATAATCGCAATGATCCTGAGCCTGATTCTAAAAAGTTTTCAAAAATAAGTGAGTTTTCAAAAAGTTTTATGGTTGTTACTGCAGATGAAAGAGCTTCTTTAGCTGCTAAAAAAACTTTGCTAATGGGTGGAAATGCTCTAGATGCCGCTATCTCTGCTCAAAATGTCTTATCTGTAGTAGAACCTCAATCTTCTGGATTAGGAGGTGGGGGTTTTTTACTTTATTACGATAACATAAAAAAAAAAGTTTATGCCTTTGATGGAAGAGAGGTGGCAAGCTCTCTAGTAAAACCAGATATGTTTTTGAATACAGATAAAACAAAAAAAAAGTTTTTAAAAGCAGTAACTAGCAAGCACTCAATAGGAGTTCCTGGTCTTTACAATATGTTAGCTGATGCTCACGGTTTACATGGGAATTTAGATTGGGAGTTATTATTTGAATTTGCAATTAAATATTCTGAGGGATTTAAAGTAACTCCCAGATTAAACAAATTATTAACTTGGGCTCCTCATATAAGAAATAATGAATTTGTAAAATCTGTTTTTTATAAAAATAATAAACCTGCTAAAATAGGTTCATATATTTCAAACTTTGAACTTAAAAATTCTTTAAAAATTTTATCTAAAGATAAATATTCTCTTAAAAAAGGACTACTAGCAAAAAAGATTGCTACCTCAATGATAGGGTATATTCCTTTAGGTGACATAAATCAGTGGGAAACTAAAGCAATAGAACCTCTATGTAAAAAATATTATAAGTATAAAATATGCGGTTTCCCTCCACCTACTTCTGGTGGCATTAGCGTTCTTCAAATTCTAGGTATATTAAAAAATCGTTTAGACCTCAGGAAAAATAATGAACCTTTTTTCCAGCAACATGCTTTTCTAGAAGCCTCAAGACTTTCATACCTAGATAGAGATTTTTATATTGCTGATCCTAATTATTTTGAAGTTCCGGTTAAATCTTTATTAGATGAAAGTTATTTAAAGCAAAGAGCAAGTCTAATTAAAAATAAATCCTCACAAAATTATAAAAGAGGTCTAATAGATCAATTTATTGAAAGTAATTTAATTAAAGGCGTAAATCATGAGAATCAATCTACTACACATATTAGTATAGTTGATTCTATGGGCAATGCTGTTTCTCTTACTAGTAGCATAGAGTTTGCATTTGGCTCTGGAATTACAATTGGGGGTTTCTTCATGAATAATCAACTTACTGACTTTTCATTTTATAGTAAAGACCTTGAGGGTGCTCAAATAGCAAATAGTGTATCTCCTGGAAAAAAACCTAGGTCCAGCATGGCTCCTACATTCATTTTTGACGATAAACAAAACCTAGTTGGAATAATAGGGTCACCTGGAGGAAGTAGAATAATATGTTATGTGGCTAAAACAATTTTTGATATTTTATATTTAAAAATAGCTCCCGATAGAGCAATTGAAAATATTCACTTGTGTTCTAGAAATAAATTTTCTGAGATAGAAGATACTAAAAAAAATCGCGATTTAATTAATTATTTAAAACAAAAAGGACATTCAATAATGGTAAAAAAAATGACAAGTGGTATTAATATGATATGGCGCAGAGAAGATTATTGGCAAGGAGTAGCTGATCCAAGAAGAGAAGGGCATGCAATTGGTAATTAATAGATTTAGGAGAAAGACATTTTTATTAAATTAATTCTTAGTTTAGCAATAGTGATTTTATTAAAACTAATTTTTCCAACTTTAATAAAGGGAATGAAAAGGCTTTTATTAATTTTAATTATAGCTATAGTTTTTTTAAATATTACTCTAAATAATAGTTTTTTTTGATATGAAAAATAAAATATTAGCTGTAACAAATCGAAAAGGTGGTGTAGGGAAAACTACTATTGCAGTAAACATAGCTGCTGGGTTGGCAACTAATTATAAGATGAATTGTGTATTAATTGATGCAGACCCTATAGGATCTTCAACTCTTTGGCTTGGCGATACAACAATTAATAGATTAAAAATTAAAAGACTTACATTACCTAATTCACCTAATAATAAATATCATGCTCTTCAAACCTGGGGGGCAACACTATTAAATACATCTCTTAATTGTGATGTAATAATAGCAGATCTGCCTCCTATAGAAATTGGAGTTTTTAGTGAACTTATAAATCAAGTGAATAAAATTATAGTGCCTGTAGGGCTAAGTTCACTTGAATGGGAGGCTTCTTTTCCTCTGATTGAAAGAGTAATGTCTGCATCTAAAGATATTAATGAGGCTAAAGGGATTATAGTTCCATCAAGGATCCACCCACAAAAAATTATACCAAGAGAAAAAATCATAGAAGTTCTACCTACACAATGGACTTTAGCTCCACAACTATCATTAAGATCTGACTTCCAGAAAGCATCAGAATTAAAAAATTGGGTAGGCAATACTGCTAAAAATAGCACTGCTCACAAAGAAATAAATAAATTAGTAAGTTTTATAGCAAAAAATATAAATTAATAAATATTAATTTTTAGTGAAAGTATTAAGCAATATTAATATTGAAATTATTATGTCATTATTATACAAAAATCTAATTATATTAAAATTAACGATACTGAATTGCTTAAATCTTCTATACTAAAAATTAATTTAAAATACAGCACATATGTTTAAATTTGAATATTTAATATCTAAAAAGCTAATTTATTTTCCTTTGTTAGTAATCTTATCAACTCTTTGTTTAGGTTTATTTAACTCTGACTGGTTCTCTTTAATATTTTACCAACTTTTGTTTTTACTACTTTATTCATCAAAAATTACTAAAAATAAAAAAAACTGGCTGTTTTCATTAGTATTAGCCTTAATTTGTATTATTGTAAAAATAGGACTTTATGTTCCAAAAATATCTATGGGAGCAAATGTTTTTATAGGAGGTGAAGCATATAAAGAAAGTATATTTAGTAAAAAACTTCCAAATAAGATTTTCAAAAAATTAGATAATGATTTTCAGATAGCTTTTCCTAACTCTATATCTGGTCCAGACAAAAATTTATATGATATTTCTGTAAATCAAATATTAGGTAAAGTAGAAGCAACCAAGTTAGTTGAAACAGTAAATTGGAAAAATAGATACCAACTTGCATTAGGTGCTTTTAATGATACCAGATATAATACATATGGTTTGCAAGAGCCTCCTAGAAACAACCTTCCTTTCTTTGTAAAATATATTTTTCCTGAAGAATATAATTCAACTAATGCAAAATTCTGCTGGGAAGGATTAGCATTTATAGGATCTAAATTAGAAGAGAAAAAATTTGATGACTTTCAATGCATGCCAATTAAGGATTTTAAAAAAAATAAAAATGAAAGTTCAGTTATATGGCTAGTCGAAACAGGATTGTCACCTAAGCTTAAAGCAAAACTACTATTACCTACTAAATACAAATTAATAATCTTATTTAAAAAAATAGTAATTATTATTTTTGGTTTTATTTTGCTTGCTTTATTATTTAAGAAATTAAATTTATCTAAAGCCATATTTTTCTCGCTATCTTCTATTATTACATTTTTTTTTTCATTATATTTTTATCCAGACCTTATTCATAAGTTCATACTTTTTGAGGGAGGGAATGATGGATTAAATTATGTACATTTTGCACATATAATTAGTGATCATATAGTAAATAAACAATATTTATTAGCTTTCATGGGAGGAGAAAAAGCTTATGATCTAATGCCATTTTATAGATATATATGGATAGTAAATTACTTTTTTTTTGAGGAGTCTCCATGGATGCTTTTTTTTATTCTTACTTTTTTTCCTATAGTTATTTATGAAATTTTCAATGATTTACTAGATAAACAGTGGGCTAAGTATTTTTTAATTTTTTGGTTTTTTATACCGCTTTTCGAAGCTTTTGGCTTTTTACATTTCTATTACGTAAAATTGGCAATTAGAGGGTTTGGTGAACCTATATCTTACCTGTGTTTTCTTTCCGCGCTAATGTTAGTAATAAAATTTTATAAGGAAATAAAAATAAGTAATAGTAGTTCTTTCCTTATAGGTTTACTATTTAGCCTTGCAATTGGAACAAGAGCGAATATTTTTCCTGCTTGCGGTATTATTATAATATTTTTTATATTTCAAAGTTTTAATAAAAATGATTTTATTAAAATATTATTTTTATTTCTTGGTCTAAGCTTTACTTTTATTATGCCTATACACAATTATGTCTTTACCCAAAAATTTATACCTTTTACCATAGCAGCCTATACTGATTGGAATCTTGGTGCAAGACCTTCTGATTATTTGAACTTTTTTATTTATTTATTAAAATTTGAATTCAATAATGATCTATGGAGTAAAATAATTAGCCATATAGGTGGAGAAATAAAAATATATGAGTTTTGGTATCACTTGTCTATAATATCGTGTATTTATTATGGCCTTTCAAAAAAAGCACCTATTATAATTAAATGTATTTCCTTATCTGCTTTAAGCCTGGTTGTCCTTTTATTTTTTTATCATGTTGGAGGAAGATATAGTTATTTAACTTGGACTTTAACGTTAATAATATTATTATATGGTATAAAGAATTTTTTTTTTCAAAGTTATATAAAAGTTAAAGAAAAAGATGCTACTTAGTATTATAACTCCTACCTATAATGAAGCCTTAAATATTGAAAAATTTATTAGAGGTATAGAAAAAGCTATAAAAATTAAAAATTATGAGATTATCTTTGTAGATGATAATTCAATTGATAAAACCTATGAAGTTATAAAGCGTATAGCAAAAAAAAAACAAAATATAAGATGCTTGAGAAGAGTGGGAAGAAGAGGTTTATCTTCAGCAGTAATTGAGGGATGTTTGTCAAGTTCTTCTGATTTACTGCTAATAATGGATGCTGACCTTCAGCATGATGAAAAAAAAATACCTATAATGCTAAAAAAACTCATAAGTGAGAATCTAGATTTAGTAATTGCAAGTAGATTTTTAGATAGTAAAAAAACTGAAGGCTTATCAAAATATAGAAACTTTCTTTCTAATGTAGCAAATAAAATATCCAATAAAATATCTGGCGCAAACCTTAGCGATCCTATGAGTGGTTTTTTTTTAATAAAAAGAAAAGTATTTGACAATATTGCACCCAATCTATCTGGAATTGGTTTTAAAATATTGTTAGATATATTTTCTTCATGTAAAGGTAAAGTTAAGTTTGCAGAAGTTCATTTTGAATTTAAAAAAAGAAAATATGGAGATTCTAAATTAGACTCTCTTGTAATATGGGAGTACCTTTTGCTACTATGGGATTGTAAGTTTGGGAAGATTGTGCCAGCTAAATTTCTATCTTTTTGTTTAATAGGAGGATCAGGTGTTTTTGTTCACTTATTGGTTTTGTACATTTTGATAAACGCAGAATTTAATTTTTTGTATGCTCAAACTTTTTCAACTTTAACTGCTATGACTACTAATTTTTTTCTAAATAATATTTTAACTTATAGGGATAACAGAAAAAAAGGTATTGATGCTTTTAAATCTTTAATAATTTTTTACATAACATGTGGTATCGGTGCTTCTGCAAACATCGGTATATCAAATTTACTTTTTATTGGCAACATTAAAGGAATTTCAGGTATATGGTATATATCTGGTTTTTTGGGAGCATTTGTAGGAGCAGTTTGGAACTTTCTTATGTCATCTTTAATCACGTGGAGACAAAAGTAGAATTAATAAACAATGTTTTTAAACAAATCTTCAAGCTTAGCTTCTTTTATTGAAACATCTTTTATATCTAATTTACTTTTTATTACTTCATTAATCAAATATCCAACCGAATGCTTTGAAGGATTATAATCTATATGTAATTCTTTTTGATTCTTTATAGTGAACCCCAGCCTTTTTAAATTTTCTGGATTTTTTTTTAAGTTTTCTGAATATATAATTAATTTTTTCTTATCTATTTTTTTTACTAAGGCCTTTATATTTCCATTGAGAACTATTTCACCTTTATTAATTATTGCTACATCATCACAAATTGATTCAGCCTCTTCTAAATAATGCGTAGTAATTAAAATAGTAATACCTTTTGCATTTAATTCGCGTATATTTTTCCAAAGCAATTGTCTTAAGCTTACATCTACACCTGCGGTAGGTTCATCTAATATCAGAACCTGGGGAGAATGCACCATAGCCTTGGCAATCATAAGCCTTCTTTTCATGCCTCCTGATAGATATCTAACATAAGCTTCAGCTTTGTCTTCTAACTTCATTTTTTTTAATAACTCATAAGTTTTCTTTTCTGTTTTTTTTACTCCATAGTATCCAGCTTGAAAGTCTAGCGTTTCTTTAGGCGTAAAGTAGGGGTCCATTACTAATTCTTGTGGTACTACGCCTATTGATTGTTTGGCTTCTCTAATTTCTTTTTTCGATATTGAAACCATTAATAATTGCTGTTCCTGAAGATTTGTTAACTATACCAGCCAATATATTTATTAAAGTAGACTTTCCTGCACCATTAGGACCTAATAGAGCCAGCATTGATCCTTTCTTAACCTTGAAAGATATATTTTTTAATGCCTCTATTTTTTGGCTTTTACTGTTTATATAAGTTTTACTTAGATTTTTAATTTCTAAATCAAATTCACTCACTGTTTTCATGCTTTTTACATATACTCCCAAAAAAAACTATTAATACACTGATTAAACAAAAAAATGACATAATTAAAAAACCTTCTCCACCAAAGTAGTAATTAAAAGATAGTCCTGCAATTATTGTAAAGACTGTCATAATAATACCAGAAGAAATAGCATGGTAAAGTGATTGCGCTATTAATTTGTTTCTATTTGTAATTTTACTATGTATATAATACATAACTAGGTAGTGCGTTAGTCCAAAACTAAACAAATGTAAAGTTTGAGCTAAAAGTAATAAATAAAAACTACCAAAAAAATAAGTTGCAATCCAGCGGAATGCAGATACCAAACCACTTATTAAGACTGCTTTAAAAATTATCCTTTCTATATTTATTTTATTTATATTTAGGAAGAAAAATATTTCTGCTATTACACCCCATCCCCATAATATTCCTATTTCAAAGTAACTAAAATTATTTTGTTTCCAAAAGATTGCAGAGAAACCGTAATACATAGCATGGCTAGCTATAATAATGCTAGCAGAAATTGTTAGTATCATAAAATTTTTATTTAATAATAGTTTTTTTATATTACCTTGGGATCTATTTGATATTTTTTTTTTTTTTTCTGGTAAAACAAAAACACTAATTAGAAATAGAATACAGAAGAACATAAATAAAAAAGGTATTATATTTGAGCCATATTTGTCTACTATTAACCCTATTAAAATAACTGCAAATAAAAAAGATAATGATCCACTAACCCTCAGTTTTCCATAAGAATTCTGAAAATTTTTATTCAAATATATACAAATATTTTCTACTATGGGCAACACAGGTGAAAATAATAATAAAATAAAAAAAATCAATAAGACCTCTATGCTATCCTGCATATTTTTAAATAGAATGCTTATAAATAAAATTGAAGTAATTATTATTGTAAGAGCAATTAAAGTTATTTTTTTACCATAAAAACTTTTTATACTTTTTGTAATTAATATATTTGAAAATATTTTTAAAAGCCCTATCCCTCCTAATAGTATACCTATGCTCTTATAACTTAATCCGAGCTCTTTATTGAGCCATACAGGCAAAAAGACAGTAATTAAACTAATCAACAAGAAAACTGTTGTATAAAGTAATATAATTCTATGATTGTTACTAAACCACATTAGAGTAATATAAATATTATGAAAAAAAATAATACTATTTCTTTAATAGATGGCTCTGGTTTTATATTTAGAGCTTATTATGCTTTGCCTTCTTTAACAAATAGAGAAGGTGTTCCTGTAGGTGCTGTAATGGGCTTTTGTAACATGCTACTAAAGTTACTTGAAGAAAAAAAAACTCATAAATTATTAGTTATATTTGATACAGCAAGAAAAACCTTTAGAAATGATATTTATAAAAATTACAAGTCAAATAGAGGAGACCCTCCTGAGGATTTAATACCTCAGTTTAAAATTATAAGAGAAGCCGTTGATGCTTTTAACGTTTCTAGAGTTGAGCTAGAAGGATATGAAGCTGATGATTTGATAGCAACATATGCAAACTTCTTCAAATCGAATGGCTGGAATGTAAGTATAGTATCTTCTGATAAAGATTTAATGCAACTAGTTGAAGAGAACATTAGTATGGTTGACCCTATTAAAAATAAAGTTATTAAGAAGGAAGAAGTATTAGAAAAATTTGGTGTTCTTCCAAGTAAAGTAATTGATGTACAAAGTCTAGCCGGAGACAGCATTGACAATGTACCAGGAGCTCCTGGTATAGGAATAAAAACAGCTGCTCTATTAATAAATGAATATGGTAGCCTAGATAACCTTTTATTGAAGTACGATAGTATAAAACAAAATAAGAGAAGAGAAGCAATAAGAGATAATATTAATGCTATTAAAATTTCAAGAAAACTAGTAACTCTTAAAAAAGATATCAATATAAAAATTGATATTGATAAAATTTCTGGGAATATTATTTCTACTAAAAAATTAATTCCTTTTCTAGAAAAGTATAATTTTAATAACCTAAAAGCCAGAATCTTAAAAAAAAGCAATGAGAGTATTAATCCTTCTAATATTAAATATAAGGAAAAAAATTATAAAGTTATACTAACAAAATATGATCTAGAAGTTTTTATTAAAAAAGCAAATACTTGTGATTTTATATCTATTGATACAGAGACAGATTCATTAAAAGCAACTGAGACTAGCTTAGTTGGAATTAGCTTTTCATTCCAAGAAGGACATGCATTTTATTTGCCTCTTTTACATAAAAATAAAGATCATGAGCTTTTAGATATTAAATATGTTTCTAGCAAGCTCAACCCTGTCTTGACAAATAAAAGCATTCTGAAAATAGGGCAAAATATAAAATTTGATATTTTAGTGTTAAAAAACAATGGCTTCGATGAAGTTTTTCCTATAGACGATACAATGCTTATGTCTTTTACTTTGTCGGCAGGGTTACACAATCATAACCTAGATTATTTGGCTGAAAAATACCTAGAATATAAAAAAATTAGCTATAAAGAAATAATTGGATCAGGAAAAAGTGAGATTAGCTTTGCTGAAGTAGAAATTAATAAAGCCAAAGAATATGCATGCGAGGACGCAGACATAACATTAAGGCTCTGGAAGATTTTAAAAAGACTTTTAATTAAGAACAAACTTATTAGAGTTTATGAAAATATAGAAAGACCTTTAATTAATGTTATAGTGGAAATGGAAAACAACGGAATTAAAATAAATAAAAAAAAACTAGAACTTTTATCTGATGAATTTGCTATTCAACTTAGAGAACTACAGAGTAAAATTTTTAAAATTACTAAAATTGAGTTTAATATAAATTCAACTAAACAGTTAGGAGAGGTTTTATTTAATAAACTTGGTTTGAAAGGAGCAAAGAAAAACAAATCAGGCGGTTTCTCTACAAATTCAGAGGTACTAGAACAACTTGCAAATGAAGGTCATCAAATTGCTCTATTAATACTTGAATGGAGAGAAATATCTAAATTAAAAAATACTTATACTGAAAGTCTAGTTTATAATATCTCAAAAAAAACCCAAAGGATTCATACTACCTTCCAGATGACTGGAGCCCAAACTGGAAGACTTTCATCTACTGATCCTAATTTGCAAAATATTCCTATAAAATCTTCTAATGGAAAGGAAATAAGAAAGGCTTTCGTTTCTCAAAAAGGGTATAAGTTAATTTGTCTAGATTATTCTCAAATAGAATTAAGGTTGTTATCAGAAATAGCAGATATTACTACTCTTAAAGATGCTTTTAAAGAGGGAACTGATATTCACAAATTAACTGCTAGTCAAATTTTTGGTGCTCAAGTTAAAGATATAAGCGAAAAGCAGCGAAGAAATGCAAAAGCAATCAATTTTGGTATTATATATGGATTATCAGCTTTTGGATTGTCAAAGCAACTGGGAATATCAAGAACTGAGGCTAAAGACTATATAGAAATGTATTTCAATCAATATCCAGGAATACAAGACTACATGCAAGATATGAAGGAATTTTTAGCTAACCATGGGTATGTTCAAACTTTGTTTGGAAGAAGAATTAATATTAATGGATATAATAATAAAAATCCTATGATTAGAAACTATGCCGATAGACAAGCTATAAATGCTCCTATTCAAGGAACAGCTGCGGATATAATTAAAAGAGCAATGATAAAATACTTTAAAGATAAAAAAAATTTAAAATTCAAAGATACAAACCTTTTATTACAGGTACATGATGAATTAGTTTTTGAAATTAAAAATAATGATGCATTAACTAATACTATAAAAGAATTAAAAGCACTCATGTCAAATGCTAGTGAGCCAATAGTATCTTTTGAAGTACCCATCTTAGTATCAGGTGGAGAAGGTAATAATTGGGACGAAGCTCATTAATTTTATGGATAAAGAGGAAAATGTTACTTTTGTTTTAGGGCCGACTAACACTGGGAAAACGTATTTTGCTATAGAGAAGATGATTACCTATTCTTCGGGCATAATAGGCTTACCTTTGAGACTACTAGCTAGAGAGATCTATGATAAATTAATTCTTAAGGTAGGAAAATTGTCAGTAGCTTTGGTTACAGGAGAAGAACAAATTATTCCCCCAAGAGCTAAATTTTATGTTGCCACAGTTGAAGCAATGCCTACTGATTTTATTGTTGATTTTATTGCTGTAGATGAAATTCAGCTTTGTAGTGATTATGAAAGAGGTCACATTTTTACAGACAAACTTTTAAATGTAAGAGGTATATATGAAACACTTTTTTTAGGCTCTGATATAATGGAACCGATTATAAAAAAATTATTTCCTAAATCTGATATTATAAAAAAAGCTAGAAGATCTAAATTAAAATATTTAGGAAAAAAAAATATATTCTCATTACCTAAAAGGTCTGCTGTAATTGCTTTTAATGCAACAGATGTTTATGATATAGCCTCAAGAATAAAATCCAAAAAAGGTGGAGCTGCGGTTGTTTTAGGATCGTTAAGTCCACAGACAAGAAACTTTCAGGTATCAATGTTTGAAGAAAAAGAAGTAGATTATATTGTTGCTACTGATGCTATAGGAATGGGTCTAAATTTGAATATTGACAATATTGCATTTTCTTCATTAAAGAAATATGACGGTCAAAAATTTAGAAACTTGAAAATTAATGAAATAGCACAAATTGCTGGACGGGCAGGCAGGAATGAACAAGATGGTTTTTTTAGTAATACTCTTTCTGCACCTACTCTTTCCCAGAAAGTTTACGAAAACATAGAAAATAGTTTATTTACTCCTACTGATTTTTTATATTGGAGAAATACAGATTTAGATTTTAGTTCAGTAAAATTATTAATAAAATCTTTAAATATAAAAAGTTCTAATCCTTTATTAATCAAAACTTTAAATATTAGAGATGAAAATATTCTTAAATATTTATCTAACTTAAATGAAGTTGCGACCCTAATTGATAAAAAAGAAAACTTAAAATTACTTTGGGAGATTTCTAAGATACCTGACTACATGAAAAGTTTAGAATATAATTATACTGATTTATTAGTAAAACTATTTTTTAATTTGGTAAGAAGAGGAGAAGCAAACTTTAATTGGGCTAAACAAGAAATTATTAAACTTCAAAATATAGAAGGGTCTATTGATGTTTTAACTTATAGGCTTGCAAAAACAAGGTTTTGGAACTTTGTGTCCAATAAAGACCAATGGTTTTTTGAAAATGAAGAATTAAAGCATTTAGCAAGAGATACTGAAAACATTTTGTCTAAAGCACTACACCAAAGACTAACAGATCAATTTGTAGATAAAAAATTAAATATTTTAATTAAGGAAATAAGTCATGAAAAAAAACTTAAAATCTATACACATGATAATGGAAACATTATTTTAAATGATAAAATAATAGGTAAGATAGTTGGCATTGATGTAAAGCTATATGATAAAAGTCTGTATCTAAAAAATAAGAGCATTTATAATATAATTAAGGAAAGTCTTCAAGCGACCGTTAATAAGTATGTTATAAACATTTTAGCCGATAAAACATTCAAAATATCTATCGAACAGAATTACAATATTATCTATAAAAATAATAAGTTAGCTTCTTTGTATAAAGGCGAAAACTTATTCAAGCCTAAATTGTTGATTTCAAACAATGATTATATAAGCAAGGACAATTATAAAGCTCTATATTTCAAAATAGAAAAAAGTTTACATAAAATTATTTCAAATAGTTTTTGGAGTAATATTCCTAATTTTGATAAGAATAATAGTTCTATTAGTGCAATACTTTTTTCTTTATCTGAAAAAAATGGTATTTTAGAAATTAAAAAATATAATGCCTTTTATAATAATTTAACCAAAGAGAATCTCTTATTTCTCTCTAAAAATGATATCACCATTAGCAAAAATTTTATTTTTTATAAAAAAATATTTGATAAAAAAGATAAGGAAATTAGATGGGCTTTTTCTAATTTATTTTTAAATAAGGAAAACTCAAAAACAATTCCGGAAAAAAAAATATTTTTAAACAATTTAAATTTACACTCATTTGCTTTAAGTGCCTTGGGTTATGTAAAACTAGGAAGGTATGTTATTAAACTACCACATTTGGAAAATTTTTATGAGATTTTTCTTTCTAAAAATAAATATGTTTATGTTTTTAATTATTATCATTCTAATAAATTTAAGATTTCTTTTGAAGCTATATACGAAATATTAAATTACTTCGGGCTAAGAAAAATTGCTGGCACTTATACATTTTCTTATTGGGTAAAAAAAACTAATAATTTTTCTAATAAAAATAAATATGATGTAACTAACCCTTTTTATATATTAAAGAAGTTGCAATAAATATTAAAATATATATATAGAAATCATGTTTAAATCTTTTTTTAAAAATAAAGCAATTGAAGATGAAAGTATTTTAAAAGATGAAAAAACTTTATCTATAGCTTGTCTTTTAGTTGAAGCCGCTATGGTAGATGAGTCTTTTGGAGAAGATGAAAAGAAAGTTATTTCAAAAATACTGATGAAAAATTTCGATATTGTAGATGAAAAACGCTTAAAAGATATAATTGATGAGGCTGTAGAAAATTTTAAGGAGGCCTCTGATCTAATAACCTATACAAAAAAAATAAAAGACCATTGGTCTCTTAGTGAAAGAGTAGAAGTTGTTGAAATGCTTTGGAAAGTGTGTTTAATTGATGGCGTGTTAGAGCCATATGAGGATATGCTAATAAGAAGAGTATCAGGACTTATATACGTAGATGATAAAAATAGAAAATTGGCAAAAAGTAATGCTATTAAAAAATTAAAAAATTATTAAGAAAGGATAAAGAATGCCTTATGTAGTTACAGAATCATGTATAAAATGTAAGTATATGGATTGCTGTGAAGTATGTCCTGTTGATTGCTTCTATGAAGGAGAGAATATGCTTGTAATTAATCCTGATGAGTGCATAGATTGCGGGGTTTGTGAGCCTGAGTGCCCTGCTGAAGCGATTATACCTGATAGCGATGATGATGGAAAATGGAGTAAAGTTAATGAAGAATATTCTGCTAAGTGGCCTAATATTGTAAGAAAAGGAACACCTCCTGAAGATGGCAAAGAATTTGAAGGGGTAGAAGATAAGTATAATAAGTTTTTCTCTAGCAAACCTGGAGAAGGTTCAGAAGATTAAACTATTAATTTTTAAATATTATAAATAGGAGTGTTAATGAGATACAGTTATGTTTTAGTATTTTTAGGCGTCTTAATATTAAACAAAGTTTTTTCTGCTGAACTTAAGTTTATGATGTCAGGAAAAGATGAGTATCCTTTTTTCGAACAATATGAAGAAAACAAAATGTTTATGCTTTATAAAAATGAAGCTCAATTTACTACAAATAGTACCCTATTTGGAACTCATGAAGCAGGTGCAGTAATTGAAATGATTGATGGCAATCAAACTCAAAACTTATTTGGAATTTTCGTAGATAGTTATAAAAACAAAGGTTATGTCAAGTCTGTGCCTACTAACGAAAAAGAAATAAAAGGTAATATTTTTGAAGGAAGAATAGGAACATCTATAGGAAGTTTTAAATTTATTGGTGGTGAAGGCCCATGGAAAAATTTGATAGGAACTATAGTTACAGGTGTTTATTACTCTATGGGTGAAGGGCATTGGCTTTGGCAAGGAAGCATAAAAAACCTACCCGATGCTGTTTTTAAAAAGATAGATGGATATGTCCACAACAAAGAAAAGAACTAGCAAAAATAAAATTTAAAAAGATAAATTTTTTATAAAAATTAATTAATCATTGAGCAAAGATAAGAAAGGTTAAAGTTAAAAAAACCACTTTGATTTCAGGTGAAAACTTGCTTTCTTTTTTATTTAAATTATAATTAAAATAGTTATAGGTAGGTATGAGTTTATATAAATTATATTTGGATGAAATAGAAGAAAGAAAGAAAAATGGCTTACAACCGAAACCTATTGAAAATGGCCAGCTCTTAAAAGAAATAATTTCTCATATAAAAGACAGTAAAAGTAAGCACAGAAAGGACTCGTTGCACTATCTAATATACAACACTTTACCTGGAACAACGAGTGCTGCTTCTCAAAAATCAAATTTTCTAAGAGAAGTTATTCTTGGTAAAAATAAATTAAAAGAAATCCCTCCTAAATTTGCATTTGAGCTTTTATCGCATATGAAAGGTGGCCCATCAATTAAAGTACTTCTTGATCTAGCTTTAGGACAAAATGAAAATATTGCTTATAAGGCAGCAGATGTACTTAAAAAACAAGTATTTTTATATGAAGCTGATACAAGCCGTCTTGAAAAAGCTTATAAAGATGGCAATAAGATAGCAAAGGATATAATTAAAAGTTATGCAGAAGCAGAGTTTTTTACAAAGCTTCCAAAAATAGAAGAAGAAATAAAAGTAATTACCTATGTTGTCGGAGAAGGAGACATATCTACTGATTTATTGTCTCCAGGAAATCAAGCTCACTCTCGTTCAGATCGAGAGCTTCATGGCAAGTCTATGATATCTGAAAAAGCGCAAAATGAGATAAAGAAATTACAAAAACAACATCCTGAAAAAAGAATAATGTTAGTAGCAGAGAAAGGAACTATGGGGGTTGGATCTTCACGTATGTCTGGTATAAATAACGTGGCTTTATTAACAGGAAAGAAAACTAGTCCTTATGTTCCATTTGTAAATAATGCGCCTATAGTAGCTGGAACTAATGGAATATCTCCTATTTTTCTTACAACTGTTGGAGTAACTGGTGGCATTGGAATAAACTTAAAGAATTGGATTAAAAAACTCGACTCTAATGGGAATCCTATTATTAACAATGATGACACTCCCATTCTTGAACAAAAATTTTCTGTAGAAACGGGTACAGTTTTTACTATCAATACTAAAAATAAAAAGCTTCATAATGAGAAAGCAAATAAAGAATTAGTAGATATAGTTTCTTCATTTAGTCCTCAAAAAATGGAATTTATTAAGGCAGGGGGCTCTTATGCAATTGTATTTGGTAAAAAGTTACAAAGTTTAGCATGTGATATGTTAAATATTCCTTTAAAATCAGCTTATGCTCCATCAAAGGAAATTAGCCATGCTAATCAAGGTCTGACCGCTGTTGAAAAAATTTTTAATACTAACTACCTTGGAAATAAAAAGTCTTCTAAGTTATACGCAGGATCGGATACCAGAGTAAAAGTAAATATTGTTGGGTCTCAGGATACTACTGGTTTAATGACTGTGCAAGAACTAGAGTCTATGGCAGCAAAAAAGATCTCTCCTACTATAGACGGTGCCTATCAATCAGGATGCCATACAGCTTCTGTTTGGGACATTAAAGCTCAAGAGAATACTCCTAAGCTTATGAAGTTTATGCATGATTTTGGTCTTATTACAGGAAGGGACCCTAAAGGCATTTATCCCTCAATGACTGATGTAATACATAAAGTTTTGAATGACATTACGGTAGATGATTGGGCAATTATAATTGGTGGAGACTCTCACACTAGAATGTCAAAGGGTGTAGCATTTGGAGCAGATTCTGGAACAGTCGCTCTAGCCTTAGCAACTGGAGAAGTAACAATGCCAATACCAGAATCTGTTAAGGTAACTTTCAAAGGAAAAATGTCAGACCATTTAGATTTTCGTGATGTAGTACATGCAACTCAAGCACAAATGCTAAAACATTTTGGAGAAAATGTGTTCCAAGGAAGAGTTATAGAAGTACATATAGGAACCCTCCTTGCAGATCAAGCTTTTACTTTTACTGATTGGACTGCAGAGATGAAAGCAAAAGCTTCAATCTGTATATCTAATGATGACACGCTAATTAAATCTCTAGAGGTATCCAAGTCACGTATTAAAAAAATGATAGATGAAGGGATGGATAACAAAACTAAAATGCTTCAAAAGTTAATATGCATTGCTGAGAAAAGAATTTCTCAAATTAAATCTGGAGAAAAGCCTGCTTTATCTCCGGACAAAGACGCTAGGTATGCTGCAAGTATGGTTGTAGACCTAGATAAAATATTTGAACCCATGATTGCGGATCCAGATGTCAACAACATAGATATTTCAAAACGCTATACTCATGATACAATTAGACCTATTTCTTATTATGGTACAGAAAAAAATGTAGACCTAGGCTTTGTTGGCTCGTGCATGGTACACAAAGGTGATATTAAAATTGTTGCACATATGCTGCGTAATTTAGAAAAGAAATCTGGAAAAGTAAAATTTAGGGCACCTTTAATAGTAGCCGCACCTACTTATAATATAATTAGCGAACTTAGGGAAGAAGGTGATTGGAGTATTTTACAAAAATATTCTGGTTTTGAATTTGATGATATTAAGCCTAAAAATGCTCCTCGCAGAGAATACCAAAACATATTATATTTAGAAAGGCCAGGATGTAATCTATGTATGGGAAACCAAGAAAAAGCTGCCAAAGGCGACACAGTTTTAGCAACATCTACGAGGTTATTTAAGGGACGAGTAGTTGAAGATTCGTCTGAAAAAAAAGGAGAATCTCTGCTTGCATCCACTCCAGTGGTAGTACTTTCAGCTATACTGGGAAGAATTCCTTCCATAGAAGAATATAAGACTGCTGTAGCAGGTATTGATCTTACTACTTTTTCTCCTCCTAAACAGGTTTCTATAACTTCTTCAGTTCATTTTTGATTAAATCAAACATACTTAAGGATAGTTGAAAGAAAAATAAAAATTCAACTTAAATTGACTTTATTTATTTTGATCTCAGATAACTTATTTCTTTTGATGACAATTTTCTTACCAATGACTTTAATTTCTTTATGGCTCTATTTTCTATTTGCCTGACTCGTTCTTTGCTAATCTTAAAAAGTTCGCCAAGCTTTTCAAGTGTGAGAGGATCATCACTAAGGTGTCTCAGTGCAATTATTTGACTTTCCCTAATACCTAATTCTTTCATAGCTTTTTTAAACCATGATCTTTTCCTAGCCAAGTCTAATCTGTCTAGAATCTCACCTTCACCTAATGAATTTTCATCCATTATAAAATTACCGAATTCCTGATCATATTCATCAGAGACCCGTGCATTTAGTGACTTATCGTCAGCTAGAAATCTATTTTCCATACTTTCTACGTCTGAAGTTTTTATATTAAGCTTTTTAGCCACCTTTTCTTTTATATCTAAACCATCATTATTAGAATAATTACTAAGTTCTAACTTTAATCTTCTTAAACTAAAAAAAAGAGATTTTTGCGATGCTGTAGTCCCTGTTCTTACTATAGACCAATTTTTAAGTACATAATCTTGTATTGCTGACCTTATCCACCATGAGGCATAGGTAGAAAATCTAATATCCCTGTTAGGTTCGAATTTGGCCATGGCTTGCATCAATCCTATATGCCCTTCTTGTACTAAGT
>CACHHO010000015.1 GCA_902579545.1 Rhodospirillaceae bacterium
AAGAAGATTTATTTAAAATAATAGTAATATATACTGTGATACTTTTATCTTTATTTTTTTTAACTTTATCTGTAATAAACTTTAAATTAAATGGTATCTCTTGATGAATATTATTTAAAATTTTTTCTCTTACTATTTCTTTCAGATAATTTTTATCAGTAGACAAGTCTACATTTTCAATAATACTTGAATTAATAAATTTTTTACTTTTAGTAATATAACTTATTAGTTCTTTAACACCCAAATTTTTTGATGCTGAAATAGAAAAAACAATTTTACTTTTTAATTTTTTCTTTATCTTTTCTACTTTTACTAAAAAGCTATTATTAGATAGTAAGTCTATCTTATTTAATGCAACTACTATATCTACCTCTAAATTATCATAGTATTTAATTATCTCTTCTATATCTTCAATTTTATTTTTTTTAATATCTAATACCAATACTATAATATGTGCGTCTAAAACAGTGTTAGTAGTTTCCTTTAATATACTTCTTTCTAAATATTTCTTATAAGGTGCTATTCCTGGTGTATCAGAAAAGATAATTTGTTTACCTTCTATACTTAATGTAGCTATGCTATTTTTAATTGTAGTCTGTGCTTTTCTTGAAACTATAGTATATTTTTTTTTTAGTATTGTGTTTAAAAGTGTAGATTTACCAGAATTGGGTTCTCCTACTATACCTACTTTTAACGATTGTATCTTTTTTTTATTCAATTATGTATCTTTAATGTAAGTATTTATGAAAGTTTTAGCGGCATGCATTTGAGCTAGTTGAAGGCTTTTACCTCTACCTTTAATGGACTTAAAATCTTTAATCATTATTTTTACCTCAAAGACAGGATTATGATCACTTCCTTTTTTCTTCATAAGCTGGTAATCTGGCAATCCTAACTTATTAGATTGCGTCCACTCTTGAAGAATGCTTTTAGCGTCTCTTTTAATATCTTTGTTTATTAAAATTTCTTTTTCCCATAATTGTAATATTACTTTGTTTGTTTTTTTAAAACCAGAGTCCACATAGAGAGCCCCAATAACTGCCTCTAAAAAATCACTTAAAACTTTAGTAGATATATTAATTTTTTTTCTTTTGATAAAAAGATCAAGTTCTATTTGTGTTGCAATTTTCTGATGCATAACTGCAGATGTTAAATAAGAATAAATAGTAGCTAATTTACCCTCATCATAATTTTTAAATTTTGAATGGAGTTCTGTTGCCAAAGTTAGACCAATAACCCTGTCACCCAAAAATTCATATCTTTGAAATTTTTTTTTATTTTTTTTGTCTTGAAAAAAAATTTCTTTAAATTTATTTCTTACTATGAATGTCTTTTCTATATTTTTAAGTTTCATTTATAGTAATTTACCTATTCTATTTATTCTAATTTTTTCAGGATATTTTCCAAATGTTAAACCTAAAATACTAAGTTTTTTACTGGAGTATTTTATAGATAAGAATATCATAGCTGCTTTGCCTACAAGGTTTTCTTCTTTTACAAAACCTACTTGAGATAATATTCTACTATCAGATGAATGTTCTCTATTATCTCCCATAACGAAGTAATGCCCAGAAGGAACAGTATAATTTCTTGTATTGTTTAAATCAAAGATTTCATTTTGATTAGAATTACTAGGAATAATTCCATCAAATTCAGTATTATCTATTACTAAATAATCTATATTTTTGTCATTAATTTCTTCATATAAGTCGAATTTTTCTAGGTATCCATTTCTATGAAAATCTTCAAACTGTCCTACTTTCTTCTTTCTGAATGGCTTATCATTAATATAAATCACACCTTCATTAACTCTTACTGTATCGCCAGGTAAACCTATAATTCTCTTAATATAATCAGTTTTATTGTCTCCTGGATATTTAAAAACTGCAATATCCCCTCTCTCTACGTTGTTAAAAAATATACGCCCACTAAATGGCAAATATCTGCCATAAGGTACAGAATACTTACTAAATCCATAAGAAAACTTAGATACAAATAAAAAGTCCCCTACTAAAAGGTTTGGTTTCATAGACCCCGATGGGATAGTAAAAGGTTCAAAAGCAAAACTTCTTAAAAAAACAGCTATTAGAATTGCAAAAATGAAAGTTTTAAAAACTTCTATCATCTTTTCTTTTGATAAAAGATATATAATAACTACTACTATTGAAATTATTAAAATCGTATTCATAAACTATTCTCCTTTATAGACTCAATTATAACCAACGCCTGAGCAATTCCCTTTTCATCAGTGATAGTTACCGAAATTTTTGCTGTATAATTAGATTTAATCAATTTATTTAAAACATCTAAGGCAGTTGCTTTTAATATTACATCTGGCTTACCACTCTTTTTATTAATAACTTCTATATGTTTCCAAAAAACTCCTTGTCTAATTCCTGTCCCTAAAGCTTTAGAAACTGCTTCTTTAGCAGCAAATCTTTTTGCAAAACAAGCAGCACTATTTTTAACTTTATCACATTTATCAATTTCTTTACTTGTAAAACATCTTTTTTTAAATCTGTTACCGTATTTAAGTAAAGTATTTTGTATTCTACTTATATCACATAAATCAATTCCTACCCCTACTATCATACTAGCTTTTTTTCATAATATGTTTCATTTCTTTTACAACGTTTTCTAAACCATAGAATATAGACTCTCCAATAATAAAATGTCCTATATTTAATTCATTAATACTTCCAATTTTTACTATTTTTTTTACTTTGTTAAAAGTTAAACCATGGCCTGCTCTAACACTTACTTTATTAGAATAAGCATAGTCTATAACAGATTTTAATTTTTTATATAATTTTTTTTCTTTATCTGCTTTAGCATTTGCAAACTCTCCCGTATGAAACTCTATCGCATTAATTCCCAGTTTCTTGCTAAGTTTAACGTTTATTATTTTAGGGTCTAAAAATAAAGATACTTCTATATTATTTTTTAAAAGCATAGGTATATTACTCTTTAAAAATTTATAGTTTTTTTTAAGGTCAAGTCCACCTTCAGTAGTTAATTCTTTTCTTTTTTCGGGCACTACACAAACTTTTTTTATATTATTTTTAATTGAGTAATTAAACATAAATTTAGTAGGAGCAATTTCTAGTTGCAAAGGTATTTTTATTTGCCTTAATATTTTTGCAATATCTTCTTCTCTAATATGTCTTCTATCTTCTCTTAAATGTACAACTATTAAATCAGCTCCTGCTTTTTCAACAAGCTTACTTGCTTTAACAGGGTCTGGATGCACACCTCCTCTTGCATTCCTTAGTGTAGCCACATGATCTATATTTACTCCTAATCTCATAAGTCTACTTATAAAATAGTCTTTTTTTATAAGACTTTAAGATATTTAGAAAAATAAAATATGAGGTTATCCATGATATTATTACTAATGGTATTGAACCTAATAACATTATTGGTATTAATCTAAGCTTATCAAAACTAGCATTCATTTCCTGCATATTTGCAAATATAATTAAATTTTTTAAAATTTCTAATATAGTTGTAACCTCTTCTCTTATGTTATTAAAGGAAAATTCTTCATAATTAATTATTAAGCCTTGATTCAAAAATTGTCCTACCTCATAGGTTAAATACCAAAAAAATGGAAATGTCCATGGATTACCAAAAAGAGTTCCTATAATAGCAGCTGCCATTGACCCACCAAAAATCCAAGCTATAAAAAGTGCAATTAGAGCATGTAATCCTATAAATGGAGTAAAAGATACAGCTAAACCTGTTGCCAGACCTATAGATAATTCTTGAGGCGAACCGCGCATTCTTTTCATGCTTAAACTAATATACTTTTTAGTTCTAGAAAAACTCAACGCATTTTTTATAAAACCCTTTAAATAAAAATAGGTTTGTTTTTTTTTTCTTCTTCCAAAAGGCATATTACTTGATAAATCTACTTCCAGGTTTTTCTTCAGGTTTAGACCTTAAAGAATCAGGAATTTTGCTTTTATCATAAATAGGAGCGTTTATTTTTAATGCAGTAATATAAGGAATATTAAAATTTAATTTCATACTACTTCTATCTATTATAGCTGTTAACCCTTTAACATTACCTCCATACTCTTTTATACAATCAATTGTTTCTTTGGACGACTTTCCAGTTGTAATTACATCTTCTACAATAAGTATTCTTTGTTTTTTTTTAATATTAAATCCTCTTCTTAATGTAAACTTCCCATTTACTCTTTCTAAAAAAATAGACTTTTTATTTAGTAATTCTCCTATTTTATTTCCTATAATAATCCCTCCCATTGCTGGTGAAACTATTAAATCTAATTCACTTAAATTAACTTTGTTTCTAAGGATTGATACCATGTAGTTAGCAATTAGATTTAAATGGTTTGGAACACTTAATACTAAAGCAGACTGAAGATATATAGAACTATGTTTTCCTGATGATAAAACAAAATGACCTCTAAGTAGCGCTTTTTCAGTTTCATATATTTTTAATATTTCTTTATCAATCATTTATTTTCTTTCTACCTTATATATACAATCTTCTAATTTCAAAAATTGTATTAAATCATTAAGATGTTTTATACTATTTACTTGTAGACTTACCTCAATATTAAAAAAATCCTCTGATCTTTTATTTACATTTAAATCTACAATATTTGCATTTGCTTTTTTTATGCATGAGGTAACTTTGTGAAAAGATCCAACTTTATTTTGTAAAGTAATATTTATCTTAGATGTTTGAGAAAACGTACCAGCATTTTTATGCCACATTAATTCATACCACAATTCTGGAAAGTCTGAAAACCTATCTAGTGTTGAACAATTAAGCAAATGTACAAAAATTCCTTTTCCCTCTACTAAAATTCCTACGATGCTTTCCCCTAATAAGGGGTTACAACATTCTGCCAAATGCATTGCCATGCCTTTTTTAAGTCCCATTATAGGAAGACCTTTATAATTATTTTTATTAAGGGACTCTTTATTATTTTTTTGATATAGCAAATTTAAAATTGATTCTGATAAAACTTCACCTCTTCCAATGGCAACGTAAAATGATCTATAACTAGTATAATTAAATCCTTTGGTTAACGTAGTTAAAATCTTCTTTGTAGCTCTCTTGTTAACATCTAATAATATTTTTTTAAGTATCTCTTTTCCCAATTTTTCAAATTCGTCCTCCTCATGGTCTCTCAGAAACTTTCTAATTTGACTCCTTGCTTTTCCAGAAATACAAAAATTTAACCACGATTGTTGGGGAAATGTACCTTTTGACCTAATAATTTCTATTTGATCACCATTTTTAACTTTAGTATTTAGTGGAGTTAGGTTACCATTTATTTTAGCTCCTATAGTACTGTTACCTAAATTAGTATGGACAGCATAAGCAAAATCCAAAGCAGTTTCTCCTTTTGATAGTGAGATAACATCTCCTTTAGGCGTAAAACAAAAAACATTATCAGAATACATATCCATTCTAGAGTACTCTATTAGCTCTCTAGGCCCTCCTGCGGTTTTAATTATATCTAATACATCCTGAAACCATCTAGTACCTTTATTAATTTCACCAATTTGCTTAGTATCTTGACTATTTTTATAAATCCAATGTGATGCAACACCATATTCAGCAAGTTGATGCATATTTTTTGATTTAATTTGTAATTCCATTTTAGTTCCATTATTGCCTATAACAGTTGTATGAATTGACTGGTATCCATTAGGTTTAGGTGTAGAAATAAAATCCTTAAATCTATCTGGGATCATTGTCCATGTTGTGTGAATTATACCTAATACTTTATAACAATCATTTATTGAATTTGTTATAATTCTAAAAGCATAAATATCAGATACTTTTTCAAGGGAAATAGACTTCCTGAGCATTTTTTTCCAAGTAGAATAAATTTTCTTTTCTCTTCCTGAAATCTCATATTCATTATTTTGATCAATAATATTTTTAATATTAGAAATTGTCTCATTTATAAAATTTTTATTTTGTTTTCTTAGAAACAAAGTTCTTTTATATATAGATTGAAAAGCCTCATTGTTAATTTCTTTAAATGCGAGCTCTTCTAACTCTTCCTTCATAACCTGAAACCCAACTCTTCCAGCTAAAGGAGCATAAACTTCTAATGTTTCTTTTGCAATTTTTTGTCTTCTAGCTATATTTTTAACATATTTCAAAGTACGCATATTATGCAATCTATCTGCTAGCTTAATTATTAAGACTCTAATATCTTTACAAATTGCTAATATAAACTTACTAAAGTTACTCGCTTCTCTTACATCGCTATTAGGTAGTTGGATTTTAGATAACTTAGTCACTCCTTGAACTAACTGATTGATTTCCAATCCAAAGTTTTCAATAATTTCTTCATTTGTTGCAACACCGTCTTCAACGGTATCATGCAGTAGTGCCGTTATTATGCTTTGATGGTCTAATTTTAATTCTATTAGAATATTGGCTACAGCATAGGGATGAGATGCAAAAGGTTCTCCAGATTCTCTATATTGATTATTATGTCTATTTAAAGAAAAGTAGTAAGCTTTTTCAAGTAATTTTTTATTATAAGTAATATTCTGTAAAGAAATATTTTTATTTAATTCTACAAAGTATTTTTTTGGTTTTTTTGCAAAATCTTTTGCTGTTTTAAGCATCAAGTTAAATTTTAGCTGCTTTCGTCGATAGATAGGCCAGCTTCAGTGGCATTCTTTTCAACATCTTGAATCAAGTCTTCATTAATTTGTTGAGTTTCTATCACTTCTTCTTTTATTTCATCTTCAGGCTCAGTCAATACTTCTTCGTGGTACTTCTGTAAACCTTTAACTAATGTCTCTTTAGTTTGTTCTAAATCTAATAGACTTTCAGCAATTTCTCTTAAAGCTACAACAGGGTTCTTATCCCTATCTCTATCTAACAAAGGCTGAGCACCTTTAGACAAAAGTCTAGCTCTTTCAGAAGCAATGAGTATCAACTCAAACCTACTTTCAACAATTTTAACACAATCTTCTACTGTTACTCTAGCCATAAGTAGAATGTAATTGATATTGTTAAAAAATCAAGTCTTATAATTTTTTCCTTAATGGCTGTTCTGATTTTATTTTTGCTGTTAAATAATTTATTTTTTTTTTATATTTAGGATGAATCCAATTTTTATTTATTGACGATAATGGTAATAATACAAACTTTCTTAAATGCATTCTTGGGTGAGGTAATATTAATCCTTCATTTAAAACTAAGCCTTTATAATCAATAATATCTATATCTATAACTCTAGAAATATTTAGTTTCTTGTATTTTCTTCCTAATTTAATTTCTAGTTTTTTTAATTTTTCCAAAAGTAAATGAGGATTATTCATTCTTTTGTCTATAATAACACACTCAACAACACAATTAAAAAAATATGGTAAGTTTGAGTAAGGTATTGGAGCTGTTATCCAATTATTAGAAGATGAAATAATTCTTAAACCAATTTTTGATATTCTATACTTTACAGCTTCTAGAAAAATTTTTATATCTCTGTAAGCTAAATTTCTTAAATTACCTCCTAAAGATAAATATACCCGGTTTAAATTATTACTCATCTGTTTTAGAGTAAAAAAATATAGCAATAGTCAATGTAAAAATAACAAAAATAAATGCGCAAGAATAGCTATTTCTTAATGAAAATTCCAAGTTTTCATTTAAATTATAAATTATTAATCCTGTTATCCATTGTATAAAAAAAACACCAGAAAAATTAAACAAATTTGCTGTGGTCAAAACTTTTCCAATAATATTAGAATTAAACAATGATCTATAGTGGGATAATAAAACAAGAGTAAATCCACCAAATAATCCCATAAAAGAAAACATTACCATCAAGGATAAAATACTATTAACAATTTTAAGACATAATAAAATAAGAAAAAAGCTAACTATGATAGCGCTAGTAATAATTATAAGTTTTTTTTTTCTTAATTTCTTTTCTATATAACCATAACATAAGGAGCCAATAGACCAGAATAAAGCCATCAACATCAATATTGTACTTATAATTTCATCCTCAACTTCATGTACCTGGTTTAGATATCTGCCTCCCCAAAGTGTTAAAATAAAAGCAAAGCTTGCATAACCAAACATAGACATTGGCAACATTAATAAAAAGTTCTTGTTAAAAATTATTTCCTTAAATGCAGCAAGGTTGTAATCTATTTTTTTTTCTTTTTGGTTTAATAGTTTTTTAGGAAAAAAAATTATTAGTGAAAAAATTAAAATTACTATGACTATTGCCGTAAAAAAAAATGCTTGGTTCCAATCAGTAATTTTTACTAAGGCATAAAAAGGCTCAGTTGCTGCCAAGGCTCCTAATCCTCCAACACACATTACTATTCCTGAATAAAAAGAAAAATCTTTTGATGATGACATCTTTGTAAGTATAACCAAAGGACCCATTAGACAAACTCCACATCCTACTCCTTGAAAACTTCTAGCTAATATAAGAGAATTTAAACTGTTTGCATAACTTAATAAAATACTCCCAGCAAATATAAGTATTAACATAAATATAATTACCCTTATTGGATTAAAAGAATCTAGTACTATTCCTAATGGTACTTGAGTTAAAGCAAAAGATAAAAAAAATATTCCTCCTAACCTTCCTAGTTCCTCAGAGTTTAATTGTAAATCTGAAGATATTTCTATTGCTACAATTCCTAATGAGGCTCTGTAAAACTGACTTATAAAATAAGTAAATGAAAGCAGTATAAGGATTGTTAGAATATTTTGATTATTTTTCATATAATTTCAAATATAAGAATAATAAAATATTTACAACTTATTTATTTGTTTGATTAAATAATTTATTTAAATAAAATAAATTATGCTTAATAAATTAATATTAATTAGTAGAAATATAGAGAAAATAGTTTCTTTTATAGGAAAAATAGGGTCTTGGTTAGCTATACCTCTTATTTTTATTATTATATTTGATATAGTAACTAGAAGATTTTTGGTTTTAGGATCTACTAAGTTACAAGAAATGGAATGGCACCTTCATACAGCATTATTTCTTTTGGTATTAGGTTATGCCTATTTGAAAAATTCCCATGTTAGAATTGAAATTGTTAGAGAAAAATATAGTACTTTAGTTAAATCTATATTTGAAACCATGGGTATTTTAATTTTTCTTATACCCTATACATTACTTGTAATTTATTATGGTTTTGATTTTGTACAAAGATCTTTTAATATGAATGAAGTTTCATCAGCTCTTACTGGACTATCTCACAGATGGATAATTAAAGCCTTTATCCCAATAGGTATGTTTTTATTATTTTTAGCTGGTTTATCTATCTTATTAAGAAATATTGTATTTATAATCAGTTGCCTACTAAATAGAGATAATATCAAAGATGAAGTTATGAAAACCAGTATTGAATTACAAAACCACTCAACCCAGAAAAAATAAATGGATCTTGTTACACTTTTGCCAGTATTAATGTTTTTAGCCTTAGCTTTTCTATTATTTAGTGGCTTTCCTGTGGCATTTATTTTGGGGGGTGTTGGCTTAATTTTTGGATTTATAGGTATCTATTTTGATGTTTTTAGTTTAATTGAGTTTTTTAATATATTATCAAGAATTTGGGGGGGAGTTTGTGAAAATTTAATTCTTGTTGCCATACCAATGTTTATTTTTATGGGAACAATGTTAGAAAAATCTGGAGTAGCAAAGGATTTACTTTATGCGTTGCAAATTTTATTAAGATCTGTTCCTGGAGGCTTAGCTTTATCAGTAACAATAATGGGAACTATTATGGCAGCTACTACCGGAATTATTGGTGCTTCAGTTGTAATGATGACTTTGTTAGCACTTCCAGTGATGCTAGAGAGAAAATATGATAAGTCTCTGGCGACTGGTACTATAGCTGCTTCAGGTACTCTTGGTATTTTAATTCCTCCTTCTATTATGTTAGTTATAATGGCAGATTTGTTAGCAATTTCTGTAGGCACACTTTTTGTTGCTTCAGTGATACCTGGTCTTTTACTAGCTTCATTATACTTTGTTTATTTATTTTTAAGAACTAGATTTAATCCCTCTTTAGCTCCTTCTTTGCCTAGTAATATTGGTCCTACTAATTCTAAAGAGAAAGCATTGCTTATTTTAAAGTCTTTTATACCACCAATTGCTTTAATTGTACTTGTTTTAGGATCAATATTTGCCGGTTTTGCCACTCCAACTGAGGCAGCTGGTGTAGGAGCGCTAGGATCTATACTATTAGCTGTTTTAAATAAGAGACTCAATTTTAAAATACTGAAGGATGTTACTGAGAGATCTGCATTAACTGGCGCAATGATTTTCGGTATATTTATAGGTGCAACAGCTTTTTCATATGTTTTTAGATCTTTAGGAGGAGATGACTTAATTCATGCTTTTGTGAATGAGATGGGGTTTGGTCCATGGGGAATACTATTTGTGATGATGGGATTAGTTTTTTTATTAGGTTTTTTCTTTGATTGGGTAGAAATAACATTAATAGTATTACCACTTTTTGCACCTATAATGCAAACATTAGATTTTGGCTCACATGTTCCTAATAACATGATTATTCCCTGGATAGCAGTACTCCTTGCAGTAAACCTTCAAACATCATTTTTGACTCCTCCATTCGGATTTGCACTTTTTTATATGAAAGGTGTTTCTCCTCCAGAAGTAAAAATTCAAACGATTTATAAAGGCATAATTCCATTTGTTGTGTTACAGCTAATTGGACTTTGCTTAGTTATTAAATTTCCGGATATAGCATTATGGTTGCCAAGCATTATATTAGATTAATATTTTGTTTTTTAATTTTTTCATTAATGATAAAAAGTATAAAAAGTGATGAACACATGAATAATATAAATATAAGCATTGATGAAGCAGAAAAGTTATATAATTCTAATCAAATAAAAATTATAGATATAAGAACAGAAAAAGAATGGAAAATGACAGGAGTTATTCCAAATACGTTCTTAGTAAATATGCATAATGAAGATTTCACTGAAAATCCAAACTTCATAAATATAGTTAAAGATTTATTAAATAAAAACTTAGATAGCAAAATTGCTTTCATATGTGCATCAGGAGCTAGGTCTGAAATAGCAGCTAATTATTTTAAGAATAAAAAGCATAAAAATATTTTTCACATTCCCACTGGTATACTTGGGAAGCAAGAAGATGGATGGTTATATTTAGGATTGCCTATTGAGTCTTTTAATAAAGAAAAGGTGATTAATTGAATTTTAATGGTTCTTATGAATTAAATTCTAATATTTATAAAGTTTGGGAAAACTTGAATAATCCTGAGGTTCTTAAAGAGTGCATTGATGGATGTAGTGAGTTTTTATCTACAGATAATTCTGAGTATAAAGCTAAAATTAATATTAAACTAGGACCAGTTAATGCCTTTTTTAATAGCAAGATAAAGATAACTAATATCAAACAATTTGAAGGCTATGAAATTCAAGCTACTGGAAATGCAGGCAACTTAGGTTTTGCATCAGGAAACGTGAAAGTTTTATTACAAGAAGTCAATAATAAAACTATATTAAAATATGAAGCAGAAAGCAGAGTAAATGGAAAATTAGCTCAATTAGGATCAAGATTGATAGATGGAAGTGTAAAAAAAAATACAGAGAAATTTTTTAATAACTTTAGAAAAACCTTAATAGAAAGTAATACAACAATTATAGATAAAGATAAAAATACTAAACTAAGCAATTCTTATACAAAGGTTTTTAGCTTTATGTTTATAGTACTTATATTAATTTTAGTTTTTTTAGGTGTTTATGCATAATAAAATTAAGTTAGAAATAAAAGTAAATAATAAAGTTCATATTTTAAATATAGAACCTAGACTTTTATTAGTTGATTTAATTAGGAAAGAGTTAAACCTTACTGGCACTCATATCGGATGTGATACTTCTCAATGTGGTTCTTGCATTGTATTTCTAGATAAAAAATGCATTAAATCATGTTCTATTCTTGCAATAAAGTGCAATGGAAAGTCTGTACAGACTATTGAAAGCTTAGGAGATGAAGCAAATTTACATAAAGTACAGAAAGCATTTAAAGACAATCACGGACTTCAATGTGGTTTTTGTACTCCAGGTATAATAATGACTGCTTTAGAAATTAAAAAGAACAATATTTATAAAGAAAACGAAATAAGACAGTTTTTAGACGGTAATTTATGCAGATGTACAGGCTACCATAATATTGTCAAATCTATATCCTCTTATATAAAAGAAATAGAATAATATGTATAATTTTAAATATCATAGTCCTCACTCTATAAATGAAAGCCAAGAAATTTATAAGAACTCTGAGTTTCCAAAATATTTAGCAGGAGGAATGACTTTAATTCCTTCTATAAAACAAAAACTTTCAAACCCTTCAGACTTAATAGATTTACAAAATATTTCGGAATTAAAACAAATAAAAATTGAAAAAAATAAAATTATTATAGGTGCACTTTCTACACATAACCAAGTAGCCAACTCAGATATAATTATAAAAAATTTGCCAGGTCTATCATACCTTGCATCTAATATTGCTGATAATGCTGTTAGAAATTTAGGCACTATAGGTGGTTCAATAAGTAATGCTGACCCAGCCGCAGATTATCCAGCCGCTTTATTATCCTTAGATGCAATAGTTAATACTAGTAACAGAAACATAAAAGCATGTAATTTTTTTTTAGATATGTTTGAAACAACTTTAGAAAATGATGAAATTGTTAAATCTGTGACTTTTCCTATTAGAGAAAACTCTTATTATTTAAAGTATTCAAGTCAAGCATCTAAATATGCTATAATTGGTATTTTTTCTTGTAAAACTAACGATCATTATAATGTTGCTGTCACTGGCGCTTCTAATAAAGTTTTTATGATAGAAGAAATTAGTAGAATTCCCATTTCTAAATTACAAGATTTTAATTATAAAGAAATTATACTTGATAAGTTTAATATAAATAGTGATATTCATGCTAGTGCTTCTTATAGAATTTCATTAATAAGAAATCTAATTTATAAAACATTAAAGATATAAACTAAATGAACGAAAGAGAAATTTATTTAAAAATAGAAAACTGGCTATCAAAAAACTATCAAATAGCAATTGCCAATGTTATAGAAACCTGGGGTTCTAGTCCAAGGCCAGTTGGAAGTATTATGGCTATAAATAACAAAAATCAGGTAATAGGTTCCGTTTCAGGGGGATGCATAGAAAGCTTTGTGTTTGGAAAAGCACTTGAGGTAATAAATAACGGTAAAGTACAAACATTAGATTTTGGTGTTACAAATAGTCAAGCTTGGGAAGTTGGATTAACGTGTGGAGGAAAAATAAAAGTATTCATAGAAAAGTTATCTAAAGATAATATTGATTTAATAAAAAAAATAAATGAGAATTATAAAACAAGGAAAAATTTAGTAGTTGCAACTAGATTAAAAGATGGAAAAAAAGAATATTATGAAAAACGTTATGAAAAGCCTACTATTCTCAAAAGTAATTTTTTTATCAAAAATAAAACTAATAAATCTTATATAGAATCAATCCAAGGAGACTTATGGTTCTTCAAAATTTTTAAAAACAATATAAGAGTTATTATAATAGGAGCAGTTCATATTGCAGACCCATTGATTAAATTTGCAAATAATTTAGGTTATGAAATATTTTTAGTTGACCCTAGAAGTAACTATAATGAAAGCACTTATAAAAATATTAAAATCTATAATGAGTGGCCGGATGAAGCACTTAAAAAGATAAAAATAGATGAAAATACTGCCATAGTAACTTTAACGCATGATCCAAAGCTTGATGATCCTGCTCTTATATATTCTTTAAAGTCTAAGGCTTTTTTTATAGGTAGTCTGGGCTCAGTGAAAACTCATGCTAGCAGGGTAAAAAGATTAACTAAAAAAGGTTTTTCTTTAGATACTATAGAAAAAATTCATGGCCCCATAGGTATAGATATTGGAGCAAAAACACCACCTGAAATAGCACTATCTATAATCTCTCAAATAGTGCTAAGAAAAAGTGAATTAAATGTTTAGAAATGTAATTATAGAAAAGGCTTATAACAAAATTTTAGCTCATAGTTTAAAAGTATCTGGAAAAAAAATAAAAAAAGGTAAAGTTTTAAATAAAGAAGATATAGACTTAATGAAAAATCTAGGACTTAAAGAAATTTACGTATTTGATAACAACAATAATTACATTTCTGAAAATGAGGCATCTAAAAATATAGCTAAACTTATTCTAGGAAAGAACGTAAAACTTGAAAAAGTTGTAAATGGCAGAGCAGATTTTTACTCTAATATTAATGGAATGTTAAAATTTGATTTTGATATTATTACAAAAATTAATTTTGAATATGAAGATGTTGCTATTTCTCTTTTAAAATCTGAAAGCATAGTAAAAAAAAACCAACTAATAGGAAATGTAAAAATTATACCTTATGCAATAAAAAAAAATAAATACGATAAAATTATAAATAAAAATTTATATTCTAACTTATTAAGTGTAGTTAAGCCCTCAATAAAAAAAATAAGCTTAGTATTATCTTCAAATGACTCAGATGAAAAGCAAAGCAAAAAAATAATAAAATCAATAAATGCTAGACTATCAAATTTTAATCTTATAGTAGATTTAGTTTTATATAATAAACATACAAAAGAAGATATATTAAATAGTTTATTAAAATTAAAAAAAATAAATACTGATTTGATACTTTTTTATGGTAGCACATCAATAGTAGATAAGAATGATATTTTCCCTAACAGCCTAAAGAAAGCTAGTGGCAAGGTATTAGCATTTGGAGCTCCTACTGATCCAGGAAACCTTTTAATGATTGGAACATTAGGAAATAAAAAAGTAATTGGTGTTCCAGGGTGCGCTAAGTCTCCATTAAGAAATGGGTTTGATGATATTCTAGAAAAAATATGCTTTGGAATAAAAGTAGACAAAAAAACAATTTCTTTTATGTCTAATGGTGGTCTTTATAAAAATTTTATTAAAAAAGGCTAAGCTTTGCCGTATAGCTTAGCATGTATAATTCTAGCAGCTGGAAAGTCTTCTAGAATGCAATTAGGCAATAAACTTCTTTTAAAAATCAATGATGAAACCATATTAGAAAAAACACTAGAAAACATAAGTGAAAATGCTTTATCAAGTATATATGTAGTATTGGGTTATCAAAATGATTTAATAAGAAAATTAATAAAGAATAAAAAAGTTACAGCAGTCATCAATAATGAATTCAAAAAAGGTATATCTACATCTATTGTAAAAGGCATTCAAAAACTTAATAAGGATGTAGATGGTGTATTAATATGTTTGGCAGACATGCCAAAAATAAATAAAAATATTTATAAAGAAATTATATATTCATTTCATAAAAATTATAAAAATAATGTACCACTTATAATAGTACCTGAGTTTAATAAAAAAATAGGAAACCCAATAATATTCAGTAAGCATTTTTTTTCAAAATTAAAAGATCTAAAAGGAGACAAAGGAGCAAAGAATCTTATAAATGAATTTAATAAATATGTTATAAAAATAGAAGTTATTAATGGTACTATATTTGAAGATATAGATGATGAAAAAGCTTATAATAAATATTTAAATGATGAAACAAAATAATATCAAATTGGTCCTATGGGACTACGGAGGAGTGTTATCTTATAGCCCTTTTAAAAAAATCCAAGAGTTTGAAAAAAAAAATAATTATACAGTTAATTCAATTATAAAAATAAACTCTAGAAATAGTTTTGATAATGCTTGGGCACAATTAGAAAAAAATACTATTGATGTGAAAGAATTTATAAAAAGATATAAAAATGAAGCAAAATATTTTGGTATAAAGAAAATTAATCCAATAGATCTCTTAAATTGTTTAGAAACTCCCTTAAATAAAAATATGGTTAATTTATTAATTAAAACCTCTAAAAAATATAAGTGTGCTTGTTTAACCAATAACTTTAAAAAAGGAGCTCTAAAGAAAAATATATTAAACTTTGACATTATAAAAAAAAATTTTTATAAGATTTTTGAATCTAGTACATTATCTATGAGAAAACCTGAAAAAGAAATATACATCCACGTTTTAAATACTTTAGGCATAAAGCCAGAGGAAATTATTTTTATTGATGACCTTGGCATTAATCTAAAACCTGCAAGAGAAATAGGTTTTAATACTTATAAAATGGTTGATGAAAAAAATACAATTGAATATATTAATAATATTTTAGGATTATGATTAATGAATAATATTAAATTTACTAAATTAAATGTTAGAGCTGTAAATGTTCCATTAAAAAAACCAATAATTGCTCATCTTGGAACTTTTAAAGAATGGCCTTATATATGTGTAGATGTCTACACTAATACTGATATTATAGGAAGAAGTTATATTGGCCCTTACCTAGTAAATCAATTACCTTCTATAGTTAAATGCATAAATGCATTATCTAGTTTTTTTATTAATAGAGAAATTAAACCTTTTGACTTTTATCAAGAAGGTTTTAGAAAATTGGCTTTACTTGGATACCAAGGTATAGGTTTATATTCTTTATCTGCTTTAGATATTGCTTTTTGGGATGCATATTCTAAGTCAGCTAATCTTCCATTGGCAACTCTTTTAGGAGGAGATTTAAAACCTCTCAAAACATATAACTCAAGAGGATTATGGTTAATACCATTAGAAGATATTGATAAAGAGATTCATGAACTTATAAAAGAAAATGAGTTTTATGCGCTTAAAGCGAGAATAGGAAGAAAAACCCTTAAAGACGATATTTTTGTTATAGAAAAAATTAAAAAAATTTGTGGAGAAAATGTTGATATAATGACTGATTTTAATTGCTGTTATGATTATGATACAGCATTAAAAAGAATGCTTGCTTTAGATAATATAGGACTATATTGGTTTGAAGAACCAATTAACTATAGAGATTATGAAAGTATGTCTCTATTAACTTCAAGATTAAATACTCCTATTAATATTGGTGAAAACTTTCATGGCCCCTCTGAGATGTTTACAGCTTTGTCTGCAAAGGCTAGTACCTATATAATGCCAGATCTTATGCGAATAGGCGGAGTAAGTGGGTGGATTAAAGCAGCTAATATTGCGGAAGCATTTAATATAAAGTTTTCTACTCATTTATATCCAGAAGTATCTGCTCACTTGATGAATATAACACCTACTGCTCATTGGCTTGAATGGGTTGATTGGGCTGATCCTATCTTAATGGATACAGGATATAGAATTAAAAATGGTCACTACCACATACCTGAAATACCAGGAACTGGAATAAAATGGAATGAACAAATTATTGAAAAATTTAAAATAAATATTTAACTATTACATAAATTAAGTATTAATTATATCTGCCTAATTAAGGCTTTAAGTTATTTTTTTAAGTTTTGAAGAAGTTTATCTATATGTTTTTTTAATTGTATTTTTGAAAATTTTGGCATTTCTTTTTGCAACCAATAATGAATATGTTTATTTAAAATAATTGATAATTTTATTGCTAGTTCCTTTCTATATTCTATATATTCATTATTTTTTTTTCTATTAGTCACTATAAAAGGATTTTCAGGAATTCTTTTTATATTTTTTATACCTAATCTATCATTTGTAACAATTTTATCTTTTTCGTTTATATGTTCTTGATTAGCAGTATTATTTTCATAATTTCTTAAAATTTTATCTTTTTTTTCTTCCAGTGCCATTTCATCGGCTTTTTGTAAGAGATTCTTAAAAGATTTAGCTATCTCTGATTTATTATTGGACATTTTAAATTTTATTTTTAGTTAAATTAATAATTCTTTTTTTATATTCTATTGCATTAATCTCTCCATTTTTATAGGAATTCTTTATATTTAAAAGTAATTTTTCCTGTTTCAATAATTTTTTTACTATTAATGTTGAGTTATTTTTAAAAAATATATTTAAAAAGATAGATACAAAAAGAAATGAAAAAAGCAAAAAAAGTGTAGCTAACAATATATTTTCAATTGTTGTTAAAAAATTTATTTTATTTACTATAAAGTTTATATATTTATTATTCATTGCTTAAAAACTTATAATAGAATAAATTAATTTTATGTTAAAAATAAAAAAAGTAAATTTTTATATTTTGTTAGGTTTAATTTTTACTCTTTTATTTAATATTTATGCTAAAGATAAATATGATAGTGATTTTCTTGCTATTAAAGATCTGTATATAGGAAAAAATGAAAAATATATAGATAATTCTAATATTAGACTTATCATTCAAGATGAAATTGAAGAAGCTCATGAAGTTTCCATGGTTGTTAAAATACCTAGAAGCCTTAAGTCTTCAAAAAAAATATACATATTGGTTGATAATAATCCAATACAATTAGTTACTAAAATATTTCCTATAAAAGAATTAAAATCTGTGGGTTTTAATATCAGAATGGAACAAGACTCATTTGTTAGAGCAGCTATATTAGATGATAAAGGTATCTGGAATATTTCTTCAAAAAAAGTAACTGTCAAGTCACCAGGAGGTTGCTCACTACCTTCTTGTGATCCAACAAAAGAAATCTGTGAAATTAAGGAGCTTGGTAAAATAATTGTTAAAAAATATAAGAGATCTTCAGGTGATTGGAGATTGAAATTTAAAATAAATCACCCAATGGATACAGGTTTAGTTTCTGATCCTGCCTCCGGAGAAATTATTCCAGAATATTATATAAACTGGGTTTATTTTAGAGATAATAATGGAGAACTAGCAAAGGCTCAAACCTTTGGGGCAATGTCAGCTAACCCTACTTTAATAATAGATTTTTATGATAATTTTACTAACCCAAATGTCAAAGCTACAGATACAAAAGGAAAAGAATTTTCTTTGTAAGAAATAAGTATTAGATTAATGAAAAATATTTTTTCAAAAGTAGCTATAGTTACAGGAGCAAGTAAAGGACTTGGTGCCAGTATTAGTCTTGAATTAGCTAAAGAAAAATTTAAAGTAGTCTTAGTTTATAGAAAATCAACATCTGAAGCAAAAAATGTATTAAATAAATGTAAAAAATACTCTGATGCAATATTAATAAAAGCAGATGTAACTAAAAATATAGATTGTCTTAAGGTGGTAGAAAAGGTAAAGAAAAAATTTGGAAATATAAATATTTTAATTAACAATGCTGGAAAAACAAAATTTGTACAATTTAAAAAACTTAACAACCTAAATGAAAAAGATTTTTTAGATATATATAATACTAATGTTATTAGTGCATTTTTAATGATTAGAGCTTGTCATTCTTCCTTATTAAAGAGCAAAAACCCTAAGGTTATAAATATTTCTTCAGTAGCAAGTTTAGGGTTAGGTAGTTCTATAGCATATGCATGTTCAAAAGGAGCTATGAATTCTTTAAGTCTAGCACTTGCTAGAACATTTGCTCCAGAAATAGCAGTAAATACTATAAGCCCTGGGTATATAAAAACATCGTGGCATGGAACAAAAAAACAAGTTTTAAAAAAAGCTGAAGAATATGAAAAAAGTGTTTTATTAAAAAGATCAGCTACACCTGAGGAAGTTGCTAAAACGGTTATGTGGTTTGTTAATTGCCCTCATTTAGTAACTGGTGAAAATGTTTTTGTAGATGCTGGCCTACACCTTCAGTCATAACAAGATTTAAGTTGCCTCTTGAATATTTGGGTTTTGTTTAAGTTCATTATCTTTATTACTTTCTTCATTTTCCTCAATTGGAGGATCTATTAAGGGAAACCTATAATTAGATTTTTTATCAATCATTCTTATAACCTCTTGTACATTCTGGTTTGATAAGGAAAATATTTTCATGAATGGTTTCATTTCATTAAACAAACAATAGCCTCGCAAAAGTGATACTGAACTTTTACTCATATAAAAAGTAGTAATAACCCAAGCAGCTAAAAATAGCCACCATTCAATAGAACCGAGTAATAAAAAAGTTGCTGACAGTAAGAGCAAAGGACTATAAAGCTTATGATGAATAAACCAAACAAATGGTAATAGAGAAGCAAACAAGGAAGCCTCATTAATTTCTATAATATCATAAAAGTTTTTCTTTCCTCTATAAACTTCATATTCTTTACATTCAATGAAGTTTTTATTCTTTTCTAAAAATTTTTCTGCTTCTTTGGTAATTTCTTGAACTTCTTCTGTTCCTACCTCTATTAATTTAATACCAAGTGGACCATTTACTTTAATATTAAAAAATACTTTTTTTCGTAAAATAGTAAGAACTTTCAAATCTTCAATTTTTAAATTTTGATTTAATGTTTTTTGATTGCCTTTAAATAATTCTCCATTAAATCCTACAATTATATCGTCATTTCTTAAAAGTAAATACAAGGCATGAGAGCGTCTTGTTAGCTTATCAATTTTTAAAAAACCAAGGGTATTAGACTCCTCTTTTTTTTTACTTACTTTATCATTGTCTTTGCTATTCATTAAATTAACTAATTAAGGATATTTAATAAAAGAATTGTTTTTAAAGGATTTAGCTAATTCACTACTTTGACTAGCTAAATTATTAACTGCCTTAGCTAAATCATTAAAGTTCTTATTCATTTTCCTTTGATTAGTAGCCATCTTATCTAAAACCCCTTTATTTGTAGATTTTTTTGCTAAATTTACCATTTGCTTTGTTGATTTTATTTGAGTTTGCTTTAAATCACTAACAATTTTTTTAAGTTCATTTATATTTTTATCATTAGCAGTTTTAATATTTGAGGAAAAATTCTTCGTAAGTTTAGAAAGCTCATCTACTAATAAATTATTTGTATTTGTAACATTTTGATCAAGCTTATTAATGCTTTCTATTAATGCATTATTAGTTTCTAGTATTCTAGCTTGTTCATCAATGCCTGTTTCTAGCTTTTCTAAAGCAACTTTTACCCCCTCTACATTTTCTGCAAATACTACTAAAGCCTCCCTACTGGTACTTGTCATTGCAGTAAGCTCATTCATTGTTCTAGAATAAATAAGAGCTGTAAGGCTTAATCCTATTACAGCTGCTAAAATTGATACACCAAAAATAATTGTTGTAAATTTATGAATTTGCTTCACAGAGGCCTCCAGTTTTTTATTTTCAGATTTTATTTTATTGTACTCAGATGTTACATCAGTAGCTGCGTCAGCAGCATCTAACGCTATTTTTATACTTTCTTGTACTTCATTTGCAGAGTTCATATAATATCCTATTGTAACCTTTTTATCTCTTTTTTATAAGCACATTTTATGCCAGATGACTCAAAAACTACTTTTGAAGGTAAAAATTTTGATTTAAACCCATATGCTTTACAACCATATGGTTTAGATTGTTGGTAAGTTATGAAAAAAAAACTGCATCCATGACATTTAATTATATTTTTCATTCAGATTTACCCTTTAATCTATATATTAAATTAGCAATCTGTATTCTAAAAATTGCTAAAAATGAAAAAGTACCACATATTAATATGATTATAGATATCATTCTTTCGCTATCCCATTTATCTGCTGCTTCAGTAAAGCATATAAAAGAGGAATATAAAAAAGCAAAATTCAAAATATAGTCGCTTAATTTTTTAAAGTTATTTTTATTTTTCATTTACTGTGCCATCTTCATTAAATTTTAAATCACTTGGAATATCTATTTCAGGTTCAACTATATCCTCACCATTATTAATTTTATAAATATATGCTAAAGCAATTGCAACAGCAGTATATAATTTATCAGAAATCTCTTGTCCTAATTCTGATGTGTAAAATAATGCTCTAGCTAATAGTTTATGTCTAAAGATATAAATTTTTTCATCTTTACCTTTTTCAATTATTTTTTCAGCAATTTTACCTCTGCCCATAGCTAACACTTTAGGAGCTCCTAGAGATCCAACATCATATTTTAAGGCTATTGCAAAATGAGTTGGATTAACTATAATAGCCGAAGCATCCTTTACATCCTGTATAGACTCTGCTTGTTTAACTGCTTTTCTTACTGTTTCATACTGTAATTTCCTAATTTTGGCCTTTACTTCCGGAGAACCTTCTGTTTCTTTTGATTCGTCTTTTAGATCTTGTCTATTCATCCTTAATTCTTTTAAAAAACTGTATCTTTGCCAAGACCAATCTAAAATTGCAATAAGTAAAAGAATAATTATTAAGGTAATCAGTAAATTAGGAAAAAAAGAAGATGAAGTTACTAAAGCATTTTCAAATGTTTCAGTAGAGACTTGTCTAATTTTAGTAGTATCTTTATAAATTACGTAAAAACCTGCTCCGAACAATAATATTACTTTTAAAATACTTTTCCCTAATTCTACTAGTCCTTTCATACTAAAAACTCTTTTAAACCATGAAATGGGACTTAATCTATTATTTTTCCATTCTATTGTCTTAAAACTAAATGTTATTCCGCCTACTAACATTTGGGTAAATATTGTTAAAATAAAAGCTGGTACCCCTATTATTAAAGTAAAAATAATAATTTTCTTAATTACATTTCCTAAAGCTATTAAAGGAGAAGCGCCATATTTTACTCCTTCTATTAAGTAAAATATACTTTTCCAACTAGCCATAATTTCTTTATAATTAAAAGCAATAAAGTACATATAAATAAGCATCATTATTATAGAAGCACATACGTACATTTCTTTTGAAGTTACAGTTTTTCCTTCTTCTCTAGCTTTATCTAGTCTTCTCTGTGTAGGTTGTTCGGTTTTTTCTTGTGCACTATTTTGTTCATTATCAGCCATTATAATAACCCTTCAATTAGTCTATTTATAAAATCAATTGATACATTAGTTAAGTTAGATAAGTTACCTCCAATAGTAATAGTGCATATATATAATAGAAAAAATGCAAAAATCATAGTTATAGGAAAACCAAAAGAAAATAGATTTAAAGTAGGAGCAGACCTTGTTACTACGCCTATTACTACATTTAATAATATTATACCAAGTACTACTGGTAACATGATTAATGCCCCAAACTTAAACATTAATCCACCAGCATCTATACCTAATTTTATTACGCTTAAATTCATATTAGTCTCTCCTATTGGAAGAACCTGATAACTTTGTAGTATTGTAGAAATGGCTATTAGGTGACCATCAAGAGATAAAAAAGTAACAATCATAAATAATGATAATATTTGACTTAATACAGGAGTCTGTGCACCTGACTCTGGATCAATTAATCCTGCAAAACTTAACCCTGTACTTGCTGCAATTTTCTCACCAGCTAATGATGCAGCCTCGAACATTATCTTTAATATTAGTCCACTTGATATTCCTATCACTAATTCTACAAAAATAATAAGTATTAATTTGGGGCCTGCTAAAAGTTCTATATTAGGCATACTAATTTTATTGTAAATTAGAAAACTTATAGCAAAAGCTACAATAATTCTTGCTTGAAGTGGTATTATTCTATATCCAAATAGAGGAGATGCTATAAAAAAGCTACCTACTCTTAACGAAGCAAGTGCTAATGCTCCTATTATGGCAACTAAACCTGAAAGTTCTAATCCTGGTAAAGTTTGACTGAAATTATTTGCTAAAGCTTCCATTAATTAAGAGTAGCCACTCTTTCAAATATAAACATGAAATAGTCTGTTAAACCTAATATTAAATAATTGGAAAATATAGCAATAGTTAATATAACTAGAACTACTTTTGGAACAAAACTTAATGTCATTTCATTAATAGAAGTTGCAGCCTGTATTATTCCTATAACTAATCCTATCATTAAAGCCACTAACAAAACTGGTCCTGCTAATTTTAAAACTTGCCAGAATGCTAAGCTTAACATTTCAATATTACTTTCATATCCCATTTTTATATCCTATTGTGTTATATAAGTACTTACTAGAGAACCAACTGTCATGCTCCAACCATCTACTAATACAAATAAAAGAATCTTAAATGGTAAAGCTATTAACATTGGAGATAACATCATCATACCTAATGACATTAAGACTGATGCTACTACCATGTCTATTACTAGAAAAGGAAGAAATAGTAAAAAGCCTATTTGAAAAGCAGTTTTTAATTCTGAGGTAATAAATGCAGGTAAAGCAATACTAAAAGGAATATCCTCTTTGCTATAAAAGTCTTTTGCTCCTGCTATTTCAGCAAACATAGATATGTCTGTTTCTCTTGTATTTACTACCATAAAACCTTTAATTTCTCTAGAAGCCTGATTTAGAGCTGCTGTAGTTTGTATTTCACCATTCATATAAGGTACAGCGACCAATTCATATATATTAGTAAACGTTGGTGCCATAATAAAAAATGTCAAAAATAGTGCTAATGCTATTAGAACTTGATTAGGTGGTGTTTGTTGGGTGCCAAGTGCTTGTCTCAAAATTGACATAACAATTACAATTCTAGTAAAAGATGTCATTCCTAACAATAAGGATGGAAGTATAGTAAGAGCTGACATCAGCAATAATATTTGTAAAGATAAAGAATAGGTTGTCCCACCATTATCGTTTGCTTCTACATTTAATGCTGGTAAACCACCTAAAGTTTCAATAGCGTATACTTCTTGAGTTAAAAGAATTGCAATTATTGTAAAGGCAAATAATTTTAAAATATTTTTACTAATTAAATTTTTCATTAGTCAATTTCTTTCACTATTTCTTTTTCATTAAAGGTAAAATATTGGAAATACTATTTTTATTTGAAACAACTAAAAATTTTTCGTTTTCTACTTCAAATAAAATTGCCCTATTTCCTCCACCTATTACTACTGAATTAGAAACTCCTATAGTTTTATTTTTATTTAAATGCGCCTTAAGAATGTCTTTTTTTTTATTTATTAAGAATGCTAGTAATAACAAAGCACCTAAAAAAGTTATTATTATAATAATTGTATAAAAATCAAAAGTTTCCTGCATCTTTTTCTCCTTTTAGAGATAGATGCAAGAGGCTTGCCAAAATATTACCTATTTTTTGGGTCTTTTTAATTGGAATTAAGGAAGTTAATAGTCAACGATTTGACTTTATAGGTTTTGTACTCTTTCTTTTGGGTCGACAACTTCAGTAAATCTTATACCAAACCTTTCTCCTATCATTACTACTTCTCCTTTTGCTATGATAGTACCATTAGCTAAAATATCAAGTGGATCACCCGCAAGTCTTTCCAATTCAATTACAGATCCCTCATTTATTCTTAATAGTTCTCTTAGCTTAATTTCAGCTCCTCCTACTTCTACAGTGAGCTTGACATCAATATTTTCAAGAACTCTTAAGTTTTCTAAACCACTTCTTTCTGATTTATCATCATTTTGTTGACTTTGAACATCATTTTGCTCTTGTTCCTCTCCTTTTTGTTCTTCTACTTTTTCTGTATTTTGTTCTTCTGCCATATTAACCTCTCTATTTTTTTAAACTATAATCTTTTTTTTATATTAACAGCTGAGTTTCCTTTATACTCTCCTAGATCACCATTAAACATTTTAATATCTTCCACAAAAACATCTATCTTATCTGAAATAGGAATTTGTAAAGTCTCACCAACCTTCATTCTTAATAACCTGGACATATTTACTATAGGCTGACTTAATGTTGCCTTTAAATCTAATGGTATTTCTAATATAGCATTTTCTAATTTATCTTTCCATGATACATCATCTTCAATGATATCGGACTGTACTCTGGATCTTAATAAGGATGCTATAGGCTTTAAAGTTTGTAGTGGATAAAGTACATCAAAATTAGCTGCATCAACTCCAGGAAGCTGAACTACAAACGAACAGATAATAACTAAATCACTAGCATCTACAAAATTAGTAAACTGGGGATTCATTTCTCTTCCTAATTTAGTAAAATTTATAGGCGTTAAATCTTTCCAACTTAATTTAAGTTGCTTCATAAGATCTACATTTACCATCTCAATAATTCTTTCTTCTGTAGCTGTAAATTCCTGTCTAGTTGTTTTTAATACTTCTATGTTTCCACCATAATATGCATTTGTTAAAATACTAATAAAAGTTGGAGAAAATACTACCAACAATGATCCTCTTAATTCTTCAATTCTATAGGTCGATAAACTCATGAAACTATCTAAAGAAGAAGAATATTCATCAAAAGTTTTTACTTCAGGAGGAAAAGAGCTAATTCTAGGTTGCACTCTTAACATAGGTTGAAAAACTGTTCTCGCAAACCTAGCAAACCTTTCATTTATTAACCTTAAGGCATAATAATCTCCCATTAAAGAAAGATCATCTGTACCAAAACTAAATGGAGATACCTCTAAATCCGTACCAACACCAGAAGGGCCACTTAGATCACCCGACGATAATCCATCCATTAATGCATTTACTTCATCAGTAGTAAGTTTTCTTGAATTTTCTGCCATATTCTCTTTCTAAATTTATTGTAAAACAAATGATGTAAAATGAATTCCTTCTACTCCTCCGAAGCCTTCTTTATCCTCAAGAAATACATTAAGAGCCTCTTTTATTGCATCAGCTAAAGACTGTTTGCCATCTCTTCCTGCTACATCTTCCTCAGAAAATTCACTCATTACACCTAAAATAATCCCTCTTAATGCAAGTTGATGGCTTTCAACATTTACCATGACCTCTTCATCATACTGAGTAGAAACTCCCACTGTAATTTGTAAAAACTTCTTAGAACTTCTTAAATTAGTTGTAAAGTTACCAGGAAACTCATAGTAAGTTGTAAGAAACTTTTCTTCAACATTTACTTTTTTTACTTTTTTCTTTGGAACGCATTCTTCTTCTCCATCAGCATTTTCAGTACATTCCATTTCAACTTCATCTTCTAATTCTGCTTCTTCATCATTTTCTTCCTCTTTGGCATCAGGTTTTTCTTTATTTCCATCTATTATCTCTGATATTTCTGCTGAAGGATCAGGTTCTTCACCTCCTCCGAAAATCAATGCTCCTATACCAAGACCTATTCCTAATAATACTAAACCTGCAGCCACAAAAATTGCTATTTTTACTATTCCGCCCTTTTTATCATTATCATCTTTATTATCAGCCATATAATTACTCCATTTATCTATTAAGCTTTAACGTAAACTAGCTTTTCAGATTTATTTTTATTTTCCAATTTTATATCTTCTTCTTTATTATTAGTTATGCCTTTATTTTCTTCAATTTTCTTTTCTATATTATTACCTTTATCCTTATTTTTACTATTATTACCATTAAAATTAAAGTTATTTAAATTCATTCCGTGGTTTTGTAACATTTTACTTAAGTTGCTATTGTTTTCTACTAAACTTTGAGCTGTATTTATATTATCTGAATTTATCGTTATATCAACATTTTCACCAATAATTTCCAAACTTATTTGTAACCTTCCTAAATTTTCAGGCCTTAGTTGAATTTCAAATTTATTATTATTTAATTTAATATTATTTTCTAATAATTGAACAAACTTTTGTCCAGCATCTGTGCTTTTTATATCAATAATATTTTTTAGTCTATCAAAAACTTGAATGCTGTGC
>CACHHO010000016.1 GCA_902579545.1 Rhodospirillaceae bacterium
AAATGGATATGTAGCATTCACTTTAGAGTCTTTTATAGATGAATTAGCTTATAATCTTAAACAAGATCCACTAGAATTTAGACTAAGTTTATTAAATAATGGCAATAATAATATTAGTACGCCTTGGATAGACATAGATAATATTATTCTTAGAGGAGGACAGCCTACTAAAAGAAAAAGAGATGAGGGAGGAGCTTTAAGGTTAAAAAATGTTTTATTAGCTGTTACTGGAAAGGCAGGTTACTCTCTTAAAAAGAAAGAAAAAAATGAAGGTGTCGGTGTTGCTGTAGCAGCTCAATATGCCAGAAAGTCTCCCAGCTTTAATGCTTGTGTTGCGGAAGTTAAAGTTGATCCTAATACGGGAAAAGTTAAAGTTAAAAAGCTAACTTACGCAATTGACTGTGGAACAGTAATTAACAGAGATGGTGCGCTTGCTCAGGTGGAAGGAGCAGGTTTATTTGCTTTAAGCATAGCACTATATGAAGATTTAAAATTAGAAAATGGTAGCTTTAGTCAACAAAATTTTGATGAATATAAAATGTTAAGATTAAAGGATATTCCAGAAATTGATATTGAACTAATTGAAACAGGAGGACAACCTACTGGACTAGGTGAAGTTGGAGGGATAGCAACAGCTCCAGCAGTTGCTAATGCAATATTTGATGCTGTAGGAGTGAGAGTTAAAAGTTTACCTATAACTCCTAATGATATTTTGAGTAAATTAAAAGTTAAAAATGGAGACAACTAGTATGAAAAAAAGTTTAAATAGAAGAGATTTTTTAGTATATTCTGCTTTAACTTCAAGTTGTTTAGCTGTAGGTCATAAATTAAACTCAGCTGAAGTTGAAAATTTATTAGATCCGGGTAATCCGCTTATGATACCAACTAATTTTGAACCAACGGCTTTGTTTACAATGGAGCCAAGTGGTATAACTACCATTCATGTTAATAAGTGTGAAATGGGACAGCATGTAGGAACGGCTTTTGCTCAAATAATTGCTGAAGAATTAGAATTAGATTGGAAAGATATTAAAATAGATTACCCAGGGTGGCCAGAAAATATTGGAAAAATTGGCGTCCATTTTACTGCAGCCTCCAGTAGTATATCAGAACACTTTGATGACCTATCTAGAGCTGGGGTAGCAGGTAGAATTGCAATGTTAGAAACGGGAGCAGAACTTTTAAATGCAAATATTGAAGATTGTATTGCCAGAAAAAGTAAGATTATAGATACGTGGACAGGAAACTCCATATCGTATTCAGATATTTTATCACAAACTACTATTGAAAGAAAATTTGATAACGAAGAATTAAAATCTTTAAAGTTAAAGAAGTTTGAAAATTATAATTTGATAGGAAAGCCACTTAAGGCACTTGATAACTATTCAAAAATTAATGGAAGCGCAAAATATGGAATTGATGGTAGTTTTCCAGGCATGGTATATGCTACAGTAGTAACACCTCCCACTAGAAAAAGATCTAAAGTTAAATCTTTTAATGATGAAGACTGTAAAAGTATAAAAGGTTATATAAAAACTATTGATCCTAAGTTAGAAATTAATGACCCACAATCTGGTTGGTTAATAGTTGTTGCTGAGACTTTCCCATCTGCAATAAAAGCTTCGAATACTATAAAAGTAGACTGGGAAATCCCAGAAGAAAACTTAATTAATACAGAAGACTTATTTAACGAAGCAAAGAATTTAATGAGTGATAAAACTAAAGGAGCAGTTACTTATCACGAAGGGAATATAGATAAAGGTTTTCAGGAGTCAGAACTCAAACATGAGTCAGAGTACTCTACTGCATTTGTAGCTCATGGTCTCTTAGAACCGTATAATGCTGTAGTGGGAAAATTTAAAGGAACCTGGCATGTTATTACAGGAACTCAAGCAAACTCATTTACTGGATGGGGGATGCCACCAATGATAGCTGCAAAAACTAATGTTGCCCCGGAAGAGGTTAAGCTTCAAGTGCATCAAAGATTAGCTGGGGGTGGTTATGGTTCTAGAGGAGATGAACCCACACGTTTAGCATTAATAGCATCAATTGATATAGGAAAGCCTGTTAAATTAATTTATACAAGAGAAGCTATGATGAAAGCTACGGAACCCAGAACGGCAACCTATCAAAGACTATCAGCTGGAACACTTGCAGATGGTACTTTAAATTCTTTACATATTGAGTTGTGCGCAGGAAGTATGATGAAGAGACCAGAATGGGGTATGCCACCAGATTTTTTTGGAAAAGACTTAGAAGGTAAAGATATTAAAATTGGTGCATGGACTGTTGAAGGAGGAGACCATTGGTATTCTATTCCTAACAGAAAATATACATTGTACGAAAATGATAAATTAAATAATGCGACTCCTGTTACGGCATTAAGAAGTATTTCAAATGGATATATGATTTTTACTGTAGAATCTTTTATAGATGAAATAGCCAGAAAACTTAATAAAGATCCCTTAGACTATAGATTGGCTATGCTTAATAATAAAAATAATAATATTACCAATTGGCCACCGTCTGCTGAAAATTTACTACTTAGAGGAGGAGAAAAGCCTATAAGAAGAAGAGATGAAGGCGGAGCTCTTAGGTTAAAAAATGTCTTATTAGCTGTAGCAGGAAAATCCAAATATGCTATTAAGAAAAAAGAAAAAAACTATGGAATAGGTATAGCTGTTGCTGGAGCTGAAAGAAGAAAATCACCTACTTGGAATGCTTGTGTAGCTGAAGTTTTTGTTGATCCCAATACGGGTATCGTAGATGTTAAAAAACTTACTTATGCAATTGATTGTGGAACAGTAATAAATAGAGATGGTGCATTAGCTCAAATAGAAGGTTCAGCGTTGTTTGGTTTAAGTATGGCTTTGTATGAAGAACTTGAGTTTACTAATGGTGTATTTCCCCAAAAAAACTTTAATGAATATAAAATGTTAAGACTTAAGAATGCTCCTGAAATTGATATAGAACTAATAGAAACAGGAGGACAACCTGTTGGACTAGGTGAACCTGCTACTACAACAGTTGGTCCGGCTGTAGCTAATGCTATATATGATGCAATAGGGGTAAGAGTAAGAAAACTTCCTATTAGGCCTAATGATATTAGAACTCTTTTAAGTAGTTAGAATTAATTTATTAAATAATAAATAATTTTGATATGACTTTTAAATTTTTTCAAATTAAAAAAATATTATTTTTATTTTTTTTCTTTTTAAGCTCATTTTCTTTCAGTGATGATTATAAATTTAATAATATTCCTAATGATTTAATGATTAATTTAGGTAAAGAAGTTTATTTTTCAAAGTCTTCTGATTCATGTGCTAAATGTCATGGAGATATAACAAAAGAAAGTTTAGAAGGAAAAGAAATAGAACAAAGTGCTGATTTACAAAATCCTTACACTTGGGTAGCTTTTAAAGCTTTAGGTGGTGAAAATAAAAAAAATAAAAATCCTGAAAATTTTAACCAACAATTCGATAGTGTTATTATAGAATTAATAATTAATGGAGCGTATGATTGGAATAGAGAATTTTACAAAAAAGCTACTAAAGAGTATGACTTTAACTGGAGTAGAGTAGATGGAAAAGAACAATATGACTCGCAGATGAAAGGAATTAAAATAAGTATAGTTAAAAATATTTTAAAAAAAATTGATAGAATACTAAGAAAAGAAGGAGTAAAAGTTAACAGGAAAGAATTAGAAAACATAGCTGCAGTTTCAGTATATGAGTTTGTAAAAAATCATTTTAAGTAGTCTCTTATATTTTTAATTATGAATTAAATATGTTATATTAAAATATGCTTTTAAGAACAAGATTAAATATCATATTTCTTTTTGTGCTTGCTCTAATTGGGATCTCATTGTTTTCAACTAGTTTTTTTATTTCTAATTATGTAAATAATAGAGTTCTAGATAGTGAGGTAAACGGTAGTGAAGCAATATGGAATAAAATAGAATTAAATTCTTATGAGAAGATGGCATTTTATGCTTATGATGATATTCCAGGAAAACCATCAATTTGGAGGCTTAGAGGAAAAAGAAGTCCTATAGAAGCAGTAAGATCAAAAGACAAAAGAACCCTTAATAGGACAATAGGCCCAATGTTTGATAATCTTAAAAAGTCTAAGATATTAGATTTTTTAATAATATCTAATGTCGATGAGATTATTTTTAATAAAGGTACTGAAGAAAAAAACTTAAATAAAATTTTAAAAGTATCTGAAACTATATATAAAGAAAAAATTAATTCTCTATTTTTAAAAATAGATAATAAGTTAGCGCACATAGTTAATTTCCCTATATACGTAAATGCTAGAATAGTAGGTAGAGTGTATTATGGTAAATGGATAGAATCACTTTTAGAAGAAATTAAAGAAAGTTCCAAAAATGAAGTAATTATATTAGATAGTAAAAAAGAAATTCTTTTTTCTACAGATAATAAGCTAGATATAGAAGAGATAAAAAATATAGCTATAGAGGGTTCCCCAGATATAGCGAAAGTAGGCAATTTTCATTTTTTAATAAGCCAAATTAAAGTAAAAGAACACTTAAATGATCAAGTATTTATTGGATTAATTAAAGATATTACTAATATTAGAAAAAAAGAATTTGTAACCTCTACTTTAATTATCTCTACAATAATTTTATTTTTATTAATAACAGCCGGCTTGATTAATCTTTTGCTATATAAAAACTTTAAACCTCTTTACAGTGCAATAGATGTATTAAATGGCTTAAGTAAGGGAAAAACAGATAGAAAAGTTGAAGGCAATGCAACAGGAGAAGTAGGACAAATTGCTAATGCAGTAGAAGCTTTTAGGAGAAGTATTATTTCCGCAAACACCGATGCGCTAACTGGTTTACCAAATAGAAGGAATATAATGGCAAAAATTGAGGAAGCAGCTGAAGACTATAAGACAAATAAATCTAATAAATTTTCAATTATAATTTCTGACATAGATAACTTTAAAAAATTCAATGATACATTTGGTCATAATGCAGGCGATGATGTTCTAAAGTCTGTTGCTATATCAGCTAGAAAAGTTATAAGAGATAGAGACGTTTATGCTAGATATGGAGGAGAAGAGTTTCTTACCTTGGTAAATAACTCAGATAAAAATTCAGCATATTTGGTGGCGGAAAGAATTAGAAAGGCAATAGAGGAAACAAAAATACACTTGGAAGGTGAAGATAGAAAAATAACTGTAACTCTTGGTGTAGCATCTGTAGATGAAAGTGATCATATCTCTTCATTGCTAGAATTAGCTGACCAAAGATTATATGAGGGTAAGAAAAGAGGAAAGAATATTTCAGTTAAGGAGTAAAGGATTAAGAGCCATTCATTAATCTATTTAATTGAAGAGAAACCTCATTAATGAATTCTTTAGTTTCTACCCAACTTTGGTTCATTCCTACTAATATTGCTAAATCCTTAGTCATTTTTCCTTCTTCTACTGTTTGAATGCAGGATTTTTCCAGCTTTAAGGCAAAGTTTTTTAATTTTTCATTGTTATCGAATTTTCCTCTGTACCACAATCCTCTAGACCAAGCAAATATTGAAGCAATAGAATTAGTAGAAGTATCTTCTCCTTTTTGATATTGTCTAAAGTGTCTTGTTACAGTTCCATGAGCAGCTTCAGCTTCAATCGCATTACCATCTGGTGTCATTAAAACTGATGTCATTAATCCCAAAGAGCCAAATCCTTGTGCAATAGTATCAGATTGAACATCTCCATCATAATTCTTACAAGCCCAAACAAAACCACCTTCCCATTTCATAGCACAAGCTACCATATCGTCAATTAATCTATGTTCATAAATAATGCCTTTGCTGTTAAACTTTTCTTTAAATTCATCTTTAAAAACTTTTTCAAAGGTATCTTTAAACAATCCATCGTAAGCTTTTAGAATTGTATTCTTAGTAGACATATAAACTGGCCAACCAAGGTTTAACCCGTAATTAAAACAAGCCCTAGCAAAACCAACTATTGACTCTTCCAGGTTGTACATACCAAGTGCACATCCTTTGTCCTTAAATTCATATACATCTTTAGTTATGGTTTCTCCATTATCAGGTTCAAAAACTAATTTTAATTTTCCTGGGCCAGGTACAACAAAATCAGTAGCCTTATATTGGTCTCCAAAAGCGTGTCTACCTATTACAATTGGTTTTGTCCATGTCGGAACGTATCTTGGAATATTTTTAATAATAATGGGTTGTCTAAATACTGTTCCCCCTAGAATATTTCTAATCGTTCCATTAGGAGACCGCCACATTTTTTTTAATTTAAATTCCTCTACTCTTGCTTCATCTGGAGTTATAGTTGCGCATTTAATACCTACTCTATATTTATTTATAGCATTTGCGGCGTCTACAGTTATTTGGTCATTAGTTTCATCCCTACTTTGAATACTTAAGTCATAATATTTTAGATCTATATCAAGCCAAGGAAGAATAAGTTTATCTTTTATTACACTCCAGATTATTCTTGTCATTTCATCTCCGTCTAACTCTACAACAGGATTTTTTACTGATATTTTATTCACCATTCCCTCTTAAATTACTATTTGTTATAAGCAGTCTTCTATAAATTCAATAGTTTCAAAAACTGAACTTTTAAAAATTATATTTTCTTTAGTATACAAAAAACCATTCTTTTTCAAATCTTTTATCAGGATTTTTAAAGAACTCCAAAAATTATTAATATTTACCAATACAACTTTTTTATTAATAACATTAAGTTGGTTTAATGCTATTACTTCAAATAATTCATCTAATGTACCATATCCTCCTGGTAAAACTAAAAAAATATCAGAAGACTTAATCATCATTTTTTTTCTTTCATAAAAGTCTTTGGTAAATATAATTTTATTTGAATTTTCTAATAAAATATTCTTATCTTGAAAATATTTTGGAACTATAGATATTAGTTTACCATTATTGGCTACTACACCTTCAGCAAGAGCACCCATTAACCCAATTCTTCCGCCACCATAAATTATATTATACTCTCTCTTAGATAACTCTTCTCCTAATTTAAAGGCTGTTTTTAAATACTTTTTAGAATTACCATTTTTACTACCACAAAAAACGCATATATTATATGGTTTTGAATTTAACATATATCTGATATAGTTTTATTTGATAGAAACTTGTTTAGCAAATTTTCTATAAATAAAATCAGGAGTTTTGCTTCCAGCTTTAGATAAGGGCTCCTCAAGAACATTTCTGTATGGAGAAAATTCACAGGTAGGGTCTGTAGCATCAGCATTTCCTGTTAGAGCAAAGGCTTGGCATCTACATCCACCCCAATCAATTTCCTTCCTATCACATGATCTACAGGGTTCAGGCATCCAATCAGTTCCTCTGAATCTGTTAAAAGACTCAGAATGTTCCCATATCCAAGATAGTGGCTTATCCTTAATATTATCAAAGTTTAAAAAATCTAATGACTCTGCTGCATGACAAGGTAGTACCTTTCCTGCTGGGGTGATATTAAGAAACTGTCTTCCCCATCCTCCCATACATGATTTAGGCTTTTTAGCATAGTAATCAGGTACAACATAATCTATGGCAAGAATTCCTTTGTACTTAACTCTAGCCTCTTCAACTATTTTGGTGGCTTCATCTAATTGTTCTCTAGTTGGAAGAAAGGCAGTTTGATTTTTCAATGCCCAACCATAGTATTGAACTTGAGCAACTTCTAACCTTTCTGCATCTAATTCAATTGCTAATTCAATCATTGATTTTAGATTGTGAAGGTTTTGTCTATGCATTACTGAATTAATAGTAAGAGGAATTCCAGTTTTTCTAACAAGTGCACATGTATTTATTTTTTTTTGATGCCCCTTAAATCCTGCAATTTTTTCAGAGTTTTCCGGATCAGTGTCTTGAATGGATATTTGTACATGATCTAGTCCGGCATCATATAATTTTTTTAGCCTTTCCTCTGTTACTAAAACACCTGAAGTTATCAAGTTTGTGTATAAACCATTTGAAGACGCGTGTTGAATTAGTTCCTCCAAATCTTTTCTTGCTGTAGGTTCTCCACCGGAAAAGTGTGCCTGTAAAATACCTATTTTAATAGCTTCAGATAAAGCTTTTTTCCAAGTATCAGTATCTATTTCATTTGATTTTAGCTCTAATTCTACAGGGTTAGAACAGTAGGGGCATGCTAAAGGACACCTATGGGTTAATTCACAAAGAACAGCATAAGGAATTAAAAGTTTACTTTTTTTTTCAGGTGTGGAAAAGCTTTTGGATTGTTCGCAATTTTTAATTTTGATATCGCTCATATTACAATAAATCCCTTCTCAGCTAAAGGTTGAAGCATGGACAAGACATCTTTTTTAACAACATCTTTAGGAGCTCCTTCAAATTTTTTAATCAATATTTCTACTATCCCTATGATTGAAGATTTACCATCTACCAATTGCATTACTTCTGCAGCAATTTCATCTAATTCAAAGACTCTTTCTGGAGCATTAATGATCCATTTTTTTCTAGCTTCATCGTATCTTAATTTAGCATGTCTAGGTAGCTTAGGTATATCATTCTCATTTAAATTAAGTAGCTTTGTCATTTTAAAACATCTTTTAATTTATAATTTTCAGGAACAAAGCAACCTGGTGGAATATTTCCAGGATCTACATATGAGTGATATAATGCGTCTAATTGAGCCCACAAAACCTCTGTTTTAAATTTTACAGCATTTAATACAGCTTCTTGGTCACTTCTAGTTTTAGCATTATCTATTACCCATTCCCTACCAAACTCGACATCCCTTCTTGCTTGATTAATTCTTTTTTTAAAATAAGCAAGAGCATAATCATCTGCCCATGAATAGTGCTTGGAGAGGCCAGCAATTCTTTCTTGATGAATGGCAGGAGCATAGATCTCGGTTAAAGAAGATGCTATACCTTCCAGGAGCGATTTATTTTCAACAAAATTCACATAGGCATCAACCGCAAATTTGGTAGCAGGAAGAAGACCTTTACATGATTTTACATATTCTATATCTAAATCTAACCTTTCACATAGTTGTAAGTACCTGGATATGCCACCACTTCCATCTATATCCCCCTCGTGATCAATTACTCTTGATCTCCACTCTAATCTAAGTTTTACGTCATTAATTCTTGCCATAAGTGTGAGATCTTTCCTAGGAATAGACCATTGATAATAAAATCTATTTAATGCCCATGCTTGTACTTGAGAAAAAGACAGTTTGCCATTATGAAGAAGTTTATGAAAAGGGTGTAAACTATGATACCTCTGTTTACCTAAATCTACTAACGCATCTATGAATTGTTGTCTACTCAAAGGGACATCTCTTTCAAATTCTTTGGATTGCCCTGGATAAAATGGTGCAGGCATGATCATATGGCAATCTCCATTGTATCATAGGCCACTTCCCATCCAGCCTTATCTAATTTTTTTCTTTCTTCTGAATTATCTATTAAGGCAGGATTAGTAGTATTAATATGTATGAATATTTTTCTTTTAATTTGAAGTTCTTCAAAAGCTTTTAAAGATCCTTCAGCACCTGACATACTAATATGTCCCATCCTCTTTCCTGTTTTAATTCCAACTTTTTGTTCAATCATTTCATCGTCTTTCCAAAGTGTCCCATCAAAAAAAACTAAATCAGCATTATCTATTTTGTTTTTTAACCAATCCGGAACATTTGCACATGCCGGTATATAATAAAAACTTGAACCTGTTTCTTGATTATAAACTTCTAAAGCAATCGTATCCTCTTCTACGGATCCAAAATTGGGACCTTTATTGACATCCTCTAACCATAAAGCAACCTTGCCAGGTACTGCAAATGCCTTAACTTTTATTCCACTTTTACTGCTGTCAGAGTTTAAAAGTTCTAAATAGGTATCAAGTTTTACTGGTATTTTTTTAACAAATTTTGGATTAAGTACATTAAATATACTATTTTTATTAATAACGTCTATTACTCTTTGCGTAGCGTACAAATTGAAAGCTTGTGATTCTCTTAAATTTATAAGCCCAGCAGTGTGGTCTACATCAGCATTAGTTAGAAAAACACCCATAATAGGACTGTATCTTAAAGGGTCACTTTTAACCGGCATTAATTCTGGGTTTTGCCATAATTGTTGCCTAAGATCAGGAGAGGCGTTGAATATGAACCATTTTTTCTTATCTAAACTGACTGCTAATGATGATTGAGTTCTAGGTTTTGCATTGGGATTCTTTGCCCTAGCTAACCTACTGTTTGGATGGTTACAGTTCCACTGAGGGAAACCTCCACCTGCTGCTGCTCCTAATACTCTAATAAACATTTAAATATTATAATATGTAGGAGACAACAAACATGGTGTATTATTTACTCAGAACTTAAAGCTCTGCGCATGCATAACAGTTAATTTCTAAACCAACCGCTACTTCGCGAATTTCAGGTCTTTTCCACATAATGTTCTCCCTTAATAGTTAATAATAATATAATATTAAATTTAATTTACAATATTACTACCTATAAATATTATTATAAAAACTTATAAAGTATTTTATAATAATATTTCATAAATAGTAAGGAAACTTATGAAGGTTTTTATATTTATAATAGTGTTTTTGCTTATAAAATGCTTGTTTTCTCAGCCTTTAGTAGAAGATGAATGGTTAGAAAGTAAAATTTGTAAAGATAATTTTAAAATTATAGAGGTAGGCCTTTCCTACAATTCCTATATGGTTGAACACATACAATGCGCTAGATTTACTAATTTTTACAAAGATGGTTGGCGAATCAATAAAAAAGGCATAAATATGGTTTTACCTTCTGCACAAAACATTTCAAAAATTTTAGAAAACTTAAATATAGAAAGAAATGATCATGTAGTATTATATGCAAAGAAAAATACTACATATAGCGTGGCTGAAACAACAGCTATATATTTTACATTAAAATATCTAGGGCATAAAAAAGTTTCAATACTTAATGGAGGTTATCCAGAATTTAAAAAAAACTTTTCTTTATTAATAGAAGAGGGCGAAAATCTATCTAAAAAGCGAAGTATTTATAATTTTAAAATAAACAAAAATATTAAAGCAGATTACAAAAATATATTATTTAATCAGGAAAATGATTTTTTTATAGTTGATGCAAGAGAAACAGACTTTTTTTTGGGAATAAATAAATTAAAAAACTTTAAGGGTTATGGAACTATAAATAAATCTATTAATATACCATCTAAATGGTTTTTAGAGGCAAGAGGCTTGAAATTTAATAAATTAGATGTAATAGAAAATATTTTTGAAATAGCTAAAGTTAGCAATAAAAGCAATTTAATATTTTTTTGCTATTCTGGCTTAGAGAGCTCTTTAAACTGGTTTGTCTCTAGCGAATTAATGAAAAATAAAAATTCTAGATTATATGAGGGATCAATTTTTGATTGGGTAGATAAAAATAAAGAATTATTTTAAAAACATATAGACAATGATACTTTATTTATTATTCTGTTTATTGTGCCTAGGTAGCTCAGTTGGTAGAGCATGCGACTGAAAATCGCAGTGTCGGTGGTTCAATCCCACCCCTGGGCACCTCAGAACCCTAAGAGCCACTACCAGCATGCTTTACAAGCATACAAAGATGACTCTCTTCATATTTATTTATCTAATTTTAAATACGGAACTTACTAAACTACCTTTTAAATAACTTTCGGGATTATGAACTGAAATGTATTTGCTAAAATTTTTTATTGTTTTACTAAACCTTGAAATTGTTTGATTATATATTTTTTCGTTACAATGAGCTAAGCACAAATTTAGACTAGAACCTAAAAATAAGTTATTAGAAATAAGTTCTTGTCTTAAAAGTGTTAAAAATAAATTATTATCTATTTTTTTAGTTTTAATATTTAGTCTGGGCCACCAATCATTTCCTTCAAAACACACTTGATCAATTAAATTATTTTCATCTATTATGTTATTCAGCATAGTGGTTAATTTAATGCCATGCTTATTTATTTTTTTTATAACATCAAACCTCTGGAGTTTCTTGATAGTTGCTATGGCAGCAGCGATGGATAATATATCACCTGAAAAAGTACCTGAAACAAATATATCTTCCATAATTTTCATATATTTTTTTTTGCCTACTAAAGCTGATAATGGATAACCATTTGCCATGGATTTTCCAAAACATCCAAGGTCTGCTTGAATATTATGTTTTTTTGAAGCACCACCCATTTGACACCTAAATCCACATATAACTTCATCAAAAACTAATAGACTATTATTTTTATTACAATAATCTCTCAAATACTTTAAGAATTTTTTGTCTGTTTTTATAATTGTTTCTGGTTCAACTATTACTGCTGCAAATGAATTTTTATACTTTTTAATTAAGCTTATAAAAGATTGAATGTTATTAAATGAAAAGGTTTTTGTTAAATTTTTAACTTCTGAAGGAATTCCTAAATTCCTATTTGTAGTGCCAATAAACCAATCATGCCAGCCATGATACCCGCATACAGCTATCATATTTTTTTTTGTTGTAGCTCTTGCTACTCTAACAGCAGCAGATAATGCATCAGATCCATTTTTTCCAAATTTAACCATTTCTGCATAAGGAATAACTTTTGCAAGCATTTCAGAAAGTTCTATTTCTAAAGGGTGGGAAAGGGATAAAATTACTCCTTTATCAATTTGTTTTTTTACATTTTTATCAATGTCTCTATCTGCATAGCCTGTTACAATTGGCAATAAGGTTAATAAGTAATCTATATATTCGTTATTATCTACATCTGTTATTAAACACCCTTTACCTTTTTTTAAAAAAAGAGGACTAATATTTACAGGCCATTGAAGGTAAGATTTAGAGAATGTTTGCGATGCCATAGGTATGGTATTTAGGGCTCTATTAAATAGTCTTTTTGAATTGGTGAAATCTTTATTTTTCATTTTCTTTAAATATTGCTGAAGACTTTTTTTCGATGCTTCATTTGTTTTTATTTTATTATTTATATCAAGTAAATAAGGATTTTTCAAAATAACTGATTTGATAGTAGTCCAATTAGAATATAAGTTAGTTTTTTTACAGAGTTTATTTAGAAAAGTTAAATCTTCTTTCATGTCAAGTGTCCACCTAAAATTACTATAATTATTCCTATTTTTAATTTGATATTTTTTAAAATTACCTGACTTTATAGCTTTGGGCACTTGGCCATGTATGTAAGGTGTAACATGTTCTTTTAAAAAAGGATGGTTAGCATTTTTTTGAGCTTTAAATAAAGCTTCTCTAGAAAAAACTTCTACATCTAACCCATCTGGAAAAGTTCTTTCTATTGTATTAGAAACATAATCAAATTTTTTTTTAATACAGACACTAATAGCCTTATCTATAATATCTTTATCAATTAAAGGGCAATCAGCAGTAATTCTTACAAAAGTAGTCCCTTTTGATAAAGTAGCAATTTTATAAAATCGTGATAATACATTGTTTATACTCCCTTTGAATATAAATACTTTTAATTCTTTAGCTATTTTTTCTAAGATAATATCTTCATCTTTTCTAGTAGTAGCAATCCAAATCTCATTAATGAGTTTAGCTTTTTTTACTCTTTTAATTACTCTATAAATACACGGAATACCGGCTATATTTTTAAGAGTTTTTCCAGGTAATCTAGAGGAGCCCATCCTGGCCTGAATTATACATACTGTTTTCATAGTTTATTTGTCATAAAGCAAACGATAAATACTTATCTATATATTATAAACCTTAAATTTTTTATATATAAAATAATACAGCACAAAGACTAATTTTTATAAAAAAATTTAAAGAAATTAAAAATTTAAATAATTTCACTTTAGTACTAATTTGCTTTTTTTACTAATTGGAATATATTTTAATAAACTTAATTTTAAAAGATAAACTTTGGTTGCAAAAACATATATTATAGCTGAAATAGGCATTAATCATGAAGGAAATGTGGATAAATGTCTAGAATTGATTAAAAAAGCAAAACTTTCTGGTGTAAATGCAGTAAAGCTTCAAACAATTGATGCTGACTTAAATTACTCCGTCGACACGCCTAGTTATAAAATATTTAAGTCATCAACACTATCAATCGAAAATACAGCTAAAGTTTTTAAATTTAGCAAAGAAATAGGCTTAGATGTCTTTACCACAGTAGGGGATATTCCAACAGCTAAGTGGGTAAAAAAACTTAAACCTAGTGCATGGAAAGTTTCATCAAGTCTACTTACACATATACCTTTAATTGAATTTTTAGCAAAAAACAAAGAACCTTTGTTTATTTCTACAGGGCTAGCCATAGATAAGGAAATTATTAAAGTTATAAAAGTTCTAAAAAAAAATAATAAAATAAACTATTCTCTTTTACATTGTACGTCAATTTATCCGTCTAAATTAACTGAACTAAATTTACATAAAATAACTGAATATAAAAAGAAGTTTAAAGTTAAAGTTGGTTATTCTGATCATTCGATAGGAAGTTTTGCTTCTTCTTTAGCTGTAGCCAACGGAGCAGAGGTGATAGAAAAACATTTTTCTTTAGATAATAAAAGGAATGGGTATGATCATAAAATTTCTTTAAACTTTAACCAAATGCAAAATTTTGTAAGAAAAATTAGAAAAGTAGAAAAAATAATGAAAAATGATGATAAAAAGTTAAATAATTTAATTAATAAAAATAGAACTAAATTTTTAAGGGTTGTTGTTGCCAATAAAGATATAAAAAAAGGACTTAAATTGAATAAAAACAATATAGCTATAAAAAGGGTAAATAATAATACAAGAGGGGTTTTGCCTGAACAGTATCACTTAATAATCAATAAAAAAATTAAAAAAGATGTAAAGAAAGATGAGTTAATTTCTACAGATTTGATTATGTAATATATGAAAATACTAAATAAAACATATGTACCAGGAGAAGTATTTGAAAAATTATAGAGTATTGATAACTGCTATAGGTGGTTTTTTAGGTGTAAAGAATATAGAAAATTTAAAAAAAGCTAAACCAGGAGAAATATATGTAGTAGGAGTAGATGCAGATGAAACCTGCATGGGATCGAAGGTATGCGACAAATTTTTTAAAGTTTCACCTGGAGAAAAAAAAGAATATGTCAGTGAAATTATAAATATAATAGAAAAAGAAAAAATTAATTTTATATTACCTTGTTCTGATGAAGAAGCAATTAGCTTAGCTAAGCAAAAAAACAAAATAAATAATATGGGAGCAGAACTATTATGCGTTGACGAAAGTTCCATAGAGGTAATATCTGATAAATTAAAAACCTATGAGTTTTTAAAAAGCAAGAAAATTGAAGTTCCTTTTTTTAATGAAGTTTATGATTATGAAGACCTTAAAATAAAAGCTATGCAATATTATAAAAATTTCTCTTCATTTGTATTAAAAGAAACTAAGGCTAGAGGAAATAGAGGGATATATGTTGTAGATGTTAAAAATGAAAAAGAGAGTCATTTTAATTCATCTAGAGAAGTGCATACTAATATAGAAAACTTCCAAAAAAAAATTTTTAATAGAGAACTAGGAAAGTTTCCAAAACTTATTACAGAAAAGCTTTATGAACCAGCATTTGATATAGATGTTTTAGCAAGAAAAGGCAAAGTTATACATGCAATTCCAAGAGAAAGGATAAACCCTGCTGGTGTACCTTTTAAAGGTAACATCATCAGAAAAAATGAAAAATTGATACATATTGCTGAAAAAGTTACAAAAGAACTTAACTTAACTTATCTTTTTGATATAGATATTATGACAAATAAAAACGGAGAGTTTATTATTTGCGAAATCAATCCAAGACCAAGTGGAAGTGTAGCTGCTTCAATAGCTTGCGGTTTTCCTATATATAAAGATTTGTTAGATTTAAAAAATATTAATAAATTTTCAAGTAACATTTTTTCTAAAAAAGATAGGAAAGTTTTTCCGGTTACTGACTGTTTAGTTATTTAAAAATCTCAAGATGACTAAATTACTGTTCTTTACATAAGTTTTACATAAGAGTAATCTAGACTGATAATAGTAAAATTTAATATATACGAAGATTTATTTATGAATAAGATAATGTTTCAGGATACTACTCTAAGAGATGGAGAACAATCTAATGGAGTAGCATTTAGCTATAGTGAAAAGCTTAAAATTGCTAATGCATTGTGTGCTTTGGGTGTTGATAGCATAGAACTTGGTTTTCCTGCCTCTTCTAAAACAGAGAAACTTATTATAAAAAAGTTATTTAAAAATTTACAAAGTAAAAAAGTAAAGTTATGTTTATTTGCCAGGGCATTAAAGTCTGATGTAATGGATGCGTTCGAATGTTCAAAAAATTTTAAATATGCTAGACTGCAAATTGTTGTTCCAACTTCAGACCTTCAGATAAAACACTCTACTAGCTTTGACAAAAAAAAATTGTTGAATGAGGTTAAAGAAATAATTATTTTTTCTAAAAAATATTTTTCTGATATACAATTTACAGCACAAGACTCTACTAGGTCCAATAAGAACTTTCTTAAAAAAATATTAATTACTGCTGCTGAGTACGGAGCTAGCACATTGTGCTTGCCTGACACAACAGGATATGCAACGCCAGAAGAATACGGGTTATTGATAGCCTATGTAAAAAAAATTTTTAAATACAAAAAAAAAATCAAAATAGCCGCACATTGTCATAATGATTTGGGGTTAGCTACTTCTAATACCTTATCTGCTATATATAAAGGAGCCGATCAAGTAGAGTGCACCTTTGGAGGACTTGGTGAAAGAGCAGGGAACACACCTTTAGAAGAGATTCTTGCAATATTGGAGTTAAAACATCAAAATTGGCTTTCAAAAAAGATAGATTTAAGCTTAATTAAAAAAACTAATATACTAATAGAAAAAATCACAAAACTCAAAATGCATTCAAATAAACCTATTTTAGGAAAAAATGTTTATACACATGCATCAGGTATGCATCAGAAAGCCGTTATCAAAAATAAAAAAACATTTGAAATTTTGGAAGCAAAAAAATTTGGTTTTGAGGGAGGCAACATAACTATAGGTAAATTATCGGGTAAGGTAGCACTAGAAAAAAAACTTAAAGAAGTTAAATTAAAAATAAAGTCAGAACATTTAATGCCTTTTATGGACTATTTAAAAAAAGAAGCAATAAAAGAAAAGGTAATAACTAATAAAAAAATAAAAACTTATTATAGTAAGTTTTTTAAAGTTTAAATTAAATAAGAAGAACTTTAAATCTATTTAATTAGTTTTTCTTCAGCTAAGCTAGCTAAAAAACTAGATCCTATAGATAAGATATTATCATTAAAGTCATACTTGGGATTGTGTAATGCTGCAGAAGCCCCATTACCTATCCAAGCAAAAGCACCTGGTACTTTTTCTAAGAAATAAGAAAAATCTTCTGATCCCATCATTGGGCTTTGATGAGGACTAGCTTTTTCTCCAACTACTTTTTTTGCTACTTCGTATGCAAATTTACTATTTGTTTTATGGTTAACGGTTGGGGGGTATCCAGCTTTAAAATTAATTGTTGGTTTTGCTCCAAATGTTTTACAGGTATTTTCTGTAATATTAAACAATTGTTTTTTTGCTAAGTTTCCAATATCTCTATTGTAATAGCGTATAGTTCCAGATAATATAGCATTGTCTGGAATGACATTGTTGGCTATTCCAGCATTAAATGTAGCGACAGTAAACACTAGGGTTTCCTTTGGGTTAGTGTTTCTAGATACAATAGATTGCAAATTTTGTATTAGAGCTGCTCCACATACTATTGGATCTATAGATTTTGCAGGCATTGCAGCGTGAGAGCCTTTACCATTAATTATTATTTCAAAATTATCTGCTGCAGCTAATCTTGCTCCTTCCTCTACAGCTAGAATTCCCTCATCTAAATTAGGCATATTATGCATTCCATAGATTTCATCAATAGGATATTTTTCTAGAAGCCCATCATCGATCATTGCTTTTGCTCCAGCAAAACCTTCTTCAGCAGGTTGAAATATTAAAGTTACTTGTCCATTAAAGTTTTTTGTTTCTGCCAGATATTTAGCTGCTCCAAGTAACATTGTTGTATGGCCATCATGACCGCATGCATGCATTTTTCCTTTTTCTTTTGAGCAGTGTTTAGCATGAATATTCTCTTCCGTAATTGGCAATGCATCCATGTCAGCTCTTAAACCAATATTTTTTCCTTTACCGTTTTTAATTGTTGCTACCACTCCAGTCTTACCAAAGCCTGTTTCTATACTATCAACATTAAATTTCTTTAGTAATTCTACTATTTTTTTTGCTGTATTTTTTTCTTTATAAGCTATTTCAGGATTTGCGTGAAAATGATGTCTCCATTCTATCATTTCATCTTGAAAATCAGAGATTCTATTTTTAATTGGCATTCTTTTACTCCTTATTTACTAGTATGTCCTTTTCGAGGTTGCCATAAAATTTCTTTTTTGTTTAAACGCCTTGCTAGTACGAAAAAAAGATCAGAAAGACGGTTAATATATTTTAAAATTTCTATATTAATATTATTTTTTTTTTTGAGTTTTACAATATTTATTTCGCATCTTCTACATATAGTTCTGGCCAAATGTAAAAGAGATGAAGCTTTGTTTCCTCCTGGAAGAATAAATGAAGTTAATGAGGAAAGAGAAGAATTAATTTTATCAATTTCTTTTTCTATATTATTTGTATAATTACTATTAATTCTTAATACATTTTTTTTCCTTCTGATTGGAGTTGCTAGGTCAGCTCCTAGATCAAATAAGTCATTTTGAATTAATCTAATTAGTTTATAATGAGGATTTTTTAAATAGCATAATGTAAGTCCTAAGAGAGCATTAAGTTCGTCCACAGAACCTATGGCAACAATTCTTTCATGGTTTTTGCTAACTCTTTTTCCACCTACTAAAGAGGTTTTACCTTTATCACCTCCTTTAGTATAAATTTTATCTAATTTAACCATAAATAATATTAAACTAAATTTGAAAGTTAGGTAAATAAAAAAAATTAGAAATTGATTTAAATTGTTCTATATATGTTCTATAGTAATTAAAGTATATATTAATTTTTTTATTTTTTTTGTATTGACTATAATTTCTATATACGCAATATTTAGATATAATAAAATTAAAACCACAATATGTAGTAATTTATCCCCAATTTATTATCAACAGTTGTGGATAACTTAAAAGTTGAAAATATGTTAGAAAATTTACATAAAAATAATAAACAAAATATTAAAGCTAAAGTTAAGACTAAGGATAATAATTCAGATATTTTGAATGTTGTTCAGATAAAACCAGGAATTAAAGTTAAAACTGAAGAATCTAGAAATTCATTATTGACTGACTTTGGCAAAGCTACTTTAAGAGATAGGTATCTTTTACCAGAAGAAGATTTTCAAGGAATGTTTGCAAGAGTTGCTAGCTACTTCTCAGATAGTGCAGATCATGCGCAAAGACTCTACAACTATATGTCACAACATTGGTTTATGCCTTCAACTCCAATTTTATCAAATGGAGGAACTAATAGAGGTTTACCTATTTCATGTTTTTTAAACGAAGCAAATGATAGCCTACAAGGAATTGTTGAGCTTTGGAACGAAAATGTGTGGCTTGCTTCTAGAGGAGGCGGGATTGGTTCATATTGGGGAAACCTGAGAGGAATTGGAGAAAAAGTAGGCCAAGCTGGAAAAACATCCGGAGTTGTGCCTTTTATTAGAGTTATGGACTCTTTGACGCTGGCAATTAGTCAAGGCAGTTTAAGACGTGGGTCTGCAGCATGTTATCTACCTATATGGCATCCTGAAGTAGAAGAGTTTATTGATTTAAGAAGACCTACAGGGGGAGACCCTAATAGAAAAGCCTTAAACTTACATCATGGAATAGTGATAACTGACGACTTTATGAGAGCGGTAGAAGGTGACAATGACTGGTTCTTAAAAAGTCCAAAAGACGGTTCAATTCAAAAAACAGTAAAAGCAAGAGCTTTATGGATTAAGCTATTAACAACAAGAATAGAAACAGGCGAACCTTATCTACTATTTATTGATAAGGTGAATGAAGCAATTCCTAATCATCAAAAATTATCAGGCCTGCAAGTAAAAATGTCTAATTTGTGCAGTGAAATAACACTCCCTACTGGCATAGATAAAGATGGAATGAAAAGAACAGCAGTATGTTGTCTATCTTCTGTAAATATAGAAAAATATGATGAATGGGTAGGCGATGAAAAATTTATTGAGGATATTATGAGGTTTTTAGACAATGTCCTAGAAGACTTTATTATTAGAGCTCCTGATACAATGGCAAGTGCGAGATACTCGGCAAAAAGAGAAAGAAGTGTTGGTTTAGGAGTAATGGGCTTTCACTCATTTTTGCAGAAAAAAGGAGTTCCATTTGAGTCAGTTATGGCCAATGCATGGAATAAAAGAATTTTCTCTAGCATAAAAGAACAGGCAGACTCAGCATCTATAAAGTTAGCTGAAGAAAAAGGAGCTTGTCCAGATGCAAAAGAATACGGAGTGAAAGAAAGGTTTTCTAATAAAATAGCTGTTGCTCCAACTGCTTCTATATCAATAATTTGCGGTGGGGCGTCACCAGGCATAGAACCAATCGCAGCAAATAGTTTCACACAAAAAACTCTTTCTGGTTCTTTTAATGTTAAAAATCGTAATCTTAAAGAATTATTAATGAAAAAAGGAAAAGATACAGAAGAAGTATGGTCATCTATTACAATTAATAAGGGTTCAGTTCAACATTTAGACTTCTTAAGTGAAAATGAAAAAGCTACCTTTAAAACAGCTTTTGAGATTGATCAAAGAAGAGTAATAGAATTAGCTGCAGATAGAACACCATTTGTTTGCCAATCTCAATCTTTAAATATATTTTTAAGACCTGACGTACATAAAAGAGATTTACATAAAATACATTATACAGCATGGAAAAAAGGAGTGAAAAGTTTATATTATTTAAGGTCACTTTCTATTCAAAGAGCAGAAGTTGTATCTCATAATAAAAAAAGTTCATCAATACCTATTAAGGGGAAAATTAACAGTGGTGAAAACCCCACTGAAAACGAATTAAACTATGATGAATGTCTTTCTTGTCAATAATTAAAAAGGAAAATTACAATGTCACTACTAAATGCAAGACCAATTTATAAACCGTTTAAATATCCTTGGGCATACGATGCCTGGTTGCAACAACAAAGGATACATTGGATACCTGAAGAAGTACCATTAGCTGATGATGTCTCTGATTGGAATAGAAAGCTAACTAAAGCAGAAAGAAATCTTCTATCTCAAATATTTAGATTTTTTACTCAATCTGATATAGAAGTTAACAATTGTTACATGAAACACTATTCACAGGTATTTAAGCCTACGGAGGTGCAGATGATGTTAGCTGCCTTTTCTAATATGGAAACTATTCATATTGCAGCTTATTCTCATTTATTAGATACAATAGGTATGCCTGAAGTAGAGTACCAAGCTTTTCTACAAATTAAAGAGATGAGAGATAAGTACGATTATATGCAACAGTTTAATACCAATACAAAGATTAATATTGCAAAAACTCTTGCCATATTTGGTGGTTTTACAGAGGGCTTACAGTTGTTTGCAACTTTTGCAATTTTGTTAAATTTCCCGAGATTTAATAAAATGAAAGGTATGGGACAAATTGTTACATGGTCAGCAAGAGACGAGAGTTTGCATACAGAGTCTATTATTAAGCTTTATAATACGTTTGTTAATGAAAATTCAGATATTGATATTGTAGAGCTCAAAAGAGATTTATATATTGCCTGCAATACTATGATTGAACATGAAGATGCATTTATTGATAGAGCATTTGAGTTGGGAAATGTTGAAGGACTTAGGCCGGATGAGGTAAAAAAATATATAAGGTATATAGCTGACATTAGGTTGAATCAGCTAAAACTTCAACCTATATACAATATAGTCGAAAACCCATTGCCTTGGATAGATGAGATGTTAAATGCTGTAGAACACACAAATTTTTTCGAAAATAGAGCTACTGAATATTCAAAAGCCTCTACAAAAGGAACTTGGGAAGAAGCATTTAGTTAATATTTTTTTTACTTAATTATGTCTCTAAATTTAATTTAATAAAAATTTGAATAGTGACTTTAAATCAAGACACTAGATCTTAGTCTGCTACCAATTCTTTATTTATGATATTCCAAATTTTTTCTGGTTTTGCTGGCATATCTAAGTGTTCTATATTTAAAGCATTACAAATTGCGTTTATTACAGCAGGAGGAGCACCTATTGCTCCAGCTTCCCCAGCTCCTTTCACACCTAATAAGTTAGTAGTACAGGGAATTTCTATAAATGAAAAATTAAAATTAGGAACGTCACTAGCACGTGGAATAGCATAGTCCATAAATGATCCCGTCAGTAACTGTCCCGAATGATTGTCGTAAACTACTTCTTCAAAAAGTGCTTGTCCAATGCCCTGAACAATACCACCATGAACTTGCCCTTCAAGAAGTAATGGATTAATAACTTTCCCAAAATCATCAACTACGGTATAAGATAATATTTCTACTTTACCTGTTTTTTTATCTATTTCTAATTCGCATATGTGTGTGCCGTTTGGATAAGTAAAACTTCCTTCAGGTGGAGCCCAAGCTGCTTCAGTATGTAAAGGTTTTCCTGCTTTACTTGTAAACTTTGCAATATCAGAAAGAGAAAAAACATCATTTTTATGATGGAAAAAACCTTTTTTATAATACAAAGAGTTAATGTCTAGTGATTTATACTTGGCTAATAACTCTTTTGATTTGCTAAAAAAATCTTCTGTAGCTTTATAGAGAGCACTTCCTCCAACTGGAGTAGACCTTGATCCAGCAGTTCCAGATCCTGAAGGAATCTCTACGCTGTTACCTTGAACAACTTCTATTTGATCTATATCTATATCGAGAATTTCTGATACTATTTGGGCATAAGAAGTTGCATGTCCCTGTCCATTAGATTGAGTGCCTATTTTGACTTCAATATTGCCATTTTTGCCTAGGTGTAAAGAAGCACTTTCTGGGCCTCCTCCTCCGCAAGCTTCTATATATGTTGATATACCAATTCCTCTCAGCTTATCTTTATCTTTAGAAATTTTTTTTCTGTTTTCAAAAGTAGAAAATTTTGCTCTTTTAGCACAATTCATCATATTATTTATAAAATCTCCGCTATCATACTTATGACCTAAAGCTGTAGTATAAGGCATATCAGAAGAGTCAATTAAATTTATTTTTCTGATTTCTATAGGCGATATACCTATTATTTTTGCAGATTTATCTATAAGCCTTTCAATCAAAAACGCTGCTTCTGGTCTGCCTGCTCCTCTGTAAGCATCAACAGGGTTAGTATTAGTATAAACTCCTAAAACATTTGCGTAAGCACTTGGAATTTTATAACATCCAGTTAACATTCCTGTTCCTGCATATGTAGGAATAAAAACACCAAAGTCAGATATATAAGCACCCATATTTGCTAAAGTTTTAACTTTCAAAGCTCTAATTTTATAGTTACGATCTAATCCCATGATTGCAGAAGTTGAATGATCCCTTCCATGTATATCTGAAATAAAGCTTTCAGATCTTGATGCATTCCATTTTACTGTTTTTTTTGATATTTTAGCAGCAGCAAGTGTTAAAACATATTCGGGATAATTAAATATTTTCATACCGAATCCTCCCCCCACATCTCCAGTAAAAACATCTATATTGTTTTCATCTTCATTTAATACAACGGCAAGCTTTCTTTTTAAACTGTGAACACCTTGGCTTGAGCAATATAATGAAAATTTACCAGTAGATTGATCGTATTGTCCAATTGTATTTCTACATTCCATAGGATTAGGAATAAGTCTATTATTAATCAGGTCAATTTTTATCTTGTAATGTGAGTTTTCTAATTCTTTTTCTGTTTTATCAATATCTCCTAGCTCCCAATCAAAACAAACATTATTACCAAGTTCTTCTCTAACAACTGGAGAGTCTTTTTTCAGGGCTTCTTTAACATTAGTTACACTATTTAATTCCTCGTAGTCTATTGAAACTAAATCAGCTACTTCTTCAGCAACTTCCAAGGAGTTTGCCAAAATAGCTATTATAGGTTGCCCTACATATCTGACTGTTTTATTTGCTAGAATATTTCTAGAGGTAACAACCATATCATGCCCATCTCTATTTTTTAAGGTAAATCCTGGTAGCATTGCATTTATATTTAATTTCTTTATAGTTTGGTAGTCTATAACTTCCAATACTCCCTTAACTTTTAAGGCTTCAGAAAAATTAATATCTTTGATTTTAGCATGTGCAAAAGGTGATCTTAATATATACATATAAATTTGATTAGCAAAGTTTAAATCATCGGTATAAGAACCGTTTCCAGTTATAAACTTATTGTCTTCTTTTCTAGTAAGAGGTTGCCCTATTCCAAATTTCATATATATAAATTAATATATTACTTATAAACTTTAAAGTAAATTTATAAGTAGATTGAAAAAAAAAATTTAATATTTTATAATATTAATATTAAAATGACCGTAAATATAATAAATAAAGACGTAGAGTTAGATACCCCTAAATTCACAATAGGAGAAGTAGTTAAACACAGATTTTATCCTTTTAGAGGAGTAATATTTGATGTTGACCCAGAGTTTATGAATAGTGAAGAATGGTACGATTCAATTCCTGAGGACATAAGACCTAAAAGAAACCAACCCTTTTATCACTTATTTGCTGAAAATGAAGACGGGCCGTATATTGCTTATGTGTCGCAACAGAATTTACTTCATGATGAAAATGCTGATCCTTGTTCACATCCACAGATAAACTCAGTTTTTGAAGGGTTAAGAAATGGTAAATACGTATTAAAGAATTCTAATTTACAATAATTTAATTACAGCTTTTAATATATTGTCCAGACCAACCCGAAACTTCATTAGCTAATTGTGTAGTTAAAAGTCTTCTAAAATTAGCATGGCAAGTACCACAAGCTTTTCCTAAATTACACATAGCTAATTCAGTATTTTCAATATTGTCTTTTTCAATAGAATAAACCAAGCTATTGGCAGATTGTTCAGCATCATTATACAACTTTTTAAAATAATCGGGTAAAGCCCAAATTGAAGGATTAGCGTTGGTAAAACCCTTCCCCGAAAGGTTGCTAGAGTTTGACCACATACTTTTAGTTTTTCTCAATAACAGTTGAATTTCTTTTGCATCTTGTTCAGCTATATCTTTGCCGTAATCAATTTGTTCGTTTAACTCAACATAAGGTGCAAGCCTTTTTACTCTTATCCACAATGCTTGCATTGCTGTTTTTCTTACCTCAATGGTTTCCTGAGCATTTTCAAAGTCGCTATTTGCCATCCCTATACTGATTGAAAGTATGAGAACATATAAAGTTGTTAATAATTTAAACATATTTTTAATATAGTTATATATAATTTAAAATTCCAGTAAAAACGAGTAAATAAATACTTCTAATTTATTTATCATCTTTAAGCCATGGAGCATCTGGCGATGTAATTTCTCCTTTGGGCATAGGTATATTTTTCTTAGCTTTCTTGTCTAAAGAGTTTTTTAAATAAAGTTTTCCTATAAAAAAAGATATAATTAAAGCTATAATAAATATAAATATACCTATTAAAGGATGATAATACATACTGCAATAATAATTTAAAAAATATTAATAAACAAGATTTTTATTATTTTTTTCATTTGGCGATAAAGTAAATACTTCATAACCATTTTTTGTAACTCCTAATGTATGTTCAAATTGAGCAGATAACTTTTTGTCTTTAGTAACAGCGGTCCATCCATCATCTAATATTCTAACATCTTTTTTTCCTATATTTATCATTGGTTCTATAGTAAAAAACATCCCTTCTTCTAATTTAGTTCCTCTGCCTGGTTCTCCATAATGAAGAATATTAGGAGAAGAATGAAAAACAGTACCAATTCCATGACCACAGAAGTCTCTTACAATTGAATAGCCTTGATTTTCTGCAAAAGATTGTATGGCATAACCAATATCACCTAAAGTATTTCCCGGTTTAACTTGTTTTATACCTTCCCACATTGCCCTATAAGTTGCTTGGATAAGTTTTTGAGCTTTAACGCTTTTTTTTCCTACATAAAACATTCTGCTTGTATCACCATGCCAGCCATTTAATATTACAGTTATATCAATATTTAAAATATCACCATCTAGCAGACATTTATCGCTCGGAATACCATGACAAACTACATGATTAACAGAAGTACAAATGGATTTTGGAAACCCTTTATAATTTAAAGGAGCCGGTATTGCATTATTTGATATGATAAAATCATGACAAATTTTATCAAGTTCTTTTGTGGAAACCCCAATTTTTATGTGAGGTTCAATAAAGTCTAATACCTGTGAAGCTAGCTTTCCTGCTTCTCTCATTTTTACAAAATCTGGTTCATCATGGAGAGTTACAATGTTACTAAATTCATCTAGAATAAAATTTTTTTCCATAATACATTTTAAT
>CACHHO010000017.1 GCA_902579545.1 Rhodospirillaceae bacterium
TGCAAATCTGCAGGTAGAGTTCAATCAGTAGCCCTAAAGCTAATTACTGAAAGAGAAAATGAAATACAAAAATTTAAACCTCAAGAATATTGGTCTATTGAGATTCAATTACTTTTAGAAAATAATAAAATAATTGAAGCTAAATTATATGAAGTAGATAAAAAAAAAATATCAAAACTTAGCATCGAAAGGGAAAAAAAAGCTACAGAAATTATAAATAAGATTTCTAATGCGTCTTTTAAAATTATTGATATTGATAGTAAAACTAGAAAAAATAATCCTTATCCTCCTTTTATAACTTCTACCTTGCAACTTGATGCTAGCAATAAACTTGGCTTTAGCCCAAGTAAAACTATGTCTTTGGCACAAAAGCTATATGAAGGAGTAAATATAAGTGGAGAAAATAAAGGACTAATAACGTATATGAGAACTGACTCCACGAATCTGTCTGATCAATTTATCCAGGAAGCTAAGAAAGTTATATCTAAAGATTTTGGAAATAACTATGTATACGATAGTGTAAGAACTTTTAAAAATAAAGTTAAAAATTCTCAAGAAGCACATGAAGCAATTAGGCCTAGTGACCCTTTTATAAGACCTAATAATTTACCCACCTCTTTAGAGCAAGATCTAAAGAAATTATATGATTTAATTTGGAGAAGGTCGTTATCTACTCAAGCTAATCAATCAATTAGTAAAATTATTTCTATAAAAATAGCAGATACTTCTAATCAAATTATTCTCAGTGCTTCTACATCAGAAATAGAGTTTGATGGTTATAAGAAAATATACCAAGATGAAGAGAAAAATATTATAAAGACAAATAAAGAGATTGATAAATTATCGAAAAATACGCTAATTAAGAAAGTTAAAAGTCAAAAAAAACAACACTTTACTGAACCACCACCGCGATATACGGAGGCATCTTTAATAAAGAAGCTTGAAGAATATGGTATCGGTAGACCATCTACCTACGCAAACATTATGAAAAAAAACCAACTAAGGGGTTATGTATCATTAAAATCCAAAAGATTTTTTCCTCAACCTAGTGGAAGAATTGTTACGTGTTTCCTAGAAAATTATTTTCAAAAATATCTTGATTATAATTTTACAGCAAAAAAAGAAGACGAATTAGATTTAGTATCACAAGGAGAAAAAGGTTGGAAATCTGTTCTTCATGAATTTTGGGAAGATTTTAATGAGAGTGTAGAAACTACGCTTAAGCTGTCAAATACTAATGTATATGATTATATCAATGAAGCTATGAAAGATTACCTCTTTCCTCATAAACAGGGAAACCAGTGTATTTGTAAAAAAAGTACTTTGTCTATAAAAATGAGAAAAAATGGTTCTGGACCTTTTGTAGCATGCACTAATTATCCGGAATGTGATTATGTAAGGAGTGAGGTTTTTCCAGATGAGAATTCTGAAGATACTTTATTAGAAAATAAGATATTAGGAAAAGATAATAATCTTGAAGTTTTATTAAAAAAAGGCCCTTATGGGCCTTATGTTCAGCTAGGATCAGATAAAGAAGACAAGAAAGTTATAAAAAGAGCGTCAATACCAAAAAATATTATTATCAATGATATAGACTTAGAGTTAGCCAAAAAACTGTTAGCTCTTCCTAGAGAAGTAGGCAAGCACCCTGAAACTGCAGAAATGATTATAGCAAATAATGGTAGGTTTGGTCCTTATTTAAAATATCAAGGTGCTTTTTATTCTATGCCAAAAGATGAAGATCCATTAACAATTGGTATAAATAGAGCTGTAGATATTTTGGCAAAACCTAAAAAGAGTTCTAATAGGACCACAAAACCTCTTAAAGAACTTGGCAAGCACCCTAATGATAACGAAAATATATCACTCTATAAAGGAAGGTATGGCTTATATATTAAATACAAGGGAGTTAATTTTGGAGTGCCTAAATCTGCAAATAGTGAAGATATTTCTATAAAGTATGCTTTAGATATAATTAAAAAAAAGAAAAAAAGCTAACCCTTGACAAAAACTATTTATATATTGTATTAATAATTATGGCTAAACCTTCATCTATAAAAATTAGATTAAATAGTACTGCAGACACGGGTTTTTTTTACGTTACAAAAAAAAATAACAAAACCATGACTGAAAAAATGCAAATTCGTAAGTATGATCCTGTAGCAAAAAAACATGTTCTATTTAAAGAAGGAAAAATTAAGTAATAGTAAGTAAGTTCCAAGTTGTTACGTAAAAATACTCATCCGGACATAAAGAAGTTAGTAATTAATAATAATAAGCCATTAATTGTATGTGATGCAGATGAAGTAATTTTTGATTTTATGTCGACCTTTGAAATATTTTTAAAAAGTAACAATTTATATTTCAATTGGAAGAGTTATGCTTTGAATGGAAATATACTAAATAAGAATAAAATTGCTATTAAAGATAAAGAGGTTAAAAATATATTAAAGGCCTTCTTTTCAGAAAAAACACTTTCTATGCCATTAATTTTTGGTGCTAAGAAAAGTCTGGAGAAATTATCTAAAAAATACTCTATTATAATATTATCTAATATTCCTCATGAGTTTTATAATGCTAGAAAACAAGCATTAAATTCACATAATATAAAATTTCCTTTTTTTTCTAATAAAGGACCAAAAGGAAAAACTGTGGAATTTCTTGCTAATGGTATTACTAAAAATATATGGTTTATAGATGACAGCCCTCATCAAATAAAATCAGTTAAGAATTATAATGAGAATATAAATACTATTTTGTTCGTAAATAATTTAAAATTAAAAAGATTAATTAATCATAGAATATGCTGGGATTTTTTTTCCAGTAAATGGCAAACTAATGTTAATATATTGTTAAATTAAATGATAAATATTAAAAAAAATATCTTAAATAAGAAAATTATAATTCCAGAAGCAACAAAGCCTGTAGCAAACTATAGTCCATTTACTATATCAGGTAATTTAGTTTTTATATCTGGACAAGTACCTATAGTAGATGGAAAAGTTGCTTTTACTGGAAAAGTAGGTCATGACTTGACAGTTCACAACGGAATTGAAGCCTCAAGAATATGCATGCTAAATACTTTTGGGATACTAAGTCTAGCACTTGATAATAAGTTAGAACTGTTGAGGAAATGCATAAAAATTACCGTTTTTGTAAATAGCGATAAGTCATTTGTGGAACAGCCTATTGTTGCTAATGGTGCCTCTAACCTTATAAAAGAAATTTTATATCCTGAGGGCAATCATGCAAGGTCTGCAGTAAGTGTAAATTCTTTGCCTTTAAATTCAGCTATAGAAATAGAATCTATTTTTGAGATTGCACTTGAAAACTAAATATAAGATTTTTAATAGTACTACTATTAAAAGTTTTAAGAAATCTGAATGGGATAAGTGTAATGAACTAGGAAATGTTTTTCTTAGTTATAATTTCTTATACCTTTTAGAACATAGTAAATGTATTTCAAAAGAATATGGATGGGAGCCTATATATGTTGGGGTAAAAGAAAATAATAAACTAATAGCAGTAACCCCATGCTATTTAAAGCATCATAGTCAGGGAGAATTTGTATTTGATCATGCGTGGGCAAATGCTTATCAAAGATTTGGTATCTCTTATTATCCAAAGCTATTAGTGGCTTCTCCTTTTTCTCCAGTGAGTGGACTAAGAATATTAACTTTATCAAAAAATGATATATTAGTAAAAAAAAAAATTATTAACTATCTAAAAAAACTGTGTTTAGACAAAAAAATTTCTGGGCTTCATATAAATTTTTTTGATGAAAGTGAATTAGATTTTTTCAAAAATGAAAATTTTTTAATTAGATATGGTGAACAATTTCATTTTTATAATAAAAATTATAGTAGTTTTAATGATTTTCTTAATTCATTATCTTATAAAAGTAGAAAAAAAATAATAAAAGAAAGAAGAAGTATAAAAAATTCTGGCATAGATATAGATATAATTACAGGAGAGGATTTGAGTTATAATCTATGTGAAAAAATGTATAATTTCTACATAACTACTATAAATAAAAAATGGTCCTATGATTATCTTAATAAGGATTTTTTTTTAAACCTGCCAAAATACCTTAAAAAAGAAAGTGTTTTAATTTTAGCTAGATATAATAATAGTATTATAGCAGGTGCATTAAACTTTTTGTCAAAAAATACTCTATATGGAAGATACTGGGGATCAGAATCTCAAATTAAAAATCTGCATTTTGAAGTTTGTTATTATAAAGCAATAGAATATGCGATTAATCAAAATTGTCATAAAGTAGAAGCAGGAGCTCAAGGTTCACATAAAATTTCCAGAGGATACTCACCACAAATAACCTATAGCGCTCATTATCTATTAGATAATACCTTAAAAGGGGCTATAAAAAAATTTATTGAAGAAGAAAGAAAAATGGTTATGGAAGAAGTTAAGTACATTGAACAAAAATATTCACCATTTAAGGTTAACTAATTATTTTAATACTAATTTCTCTTTTAGCATAATCAATGTTTATTTTGCCTCCTTTTTTAAGTTTTCCAAATAAAATCTCTTCTGCTAATGGTTCTTTTATTTCTTTTTGAATTAATCTTGCTAGAGGTCTAGCCCCATACTTTGGTTCATAACCTTTGTCTATTAAATAATTAATTGCTTTTTTAGTTAATTGAATAGTTATTTTTTTTTCAATTAATTGTCCGTCTAAGATATTAATTGCTTTTTCTACAATGTTTTTCATAACCTTCTTAGACAAAAATTCAAATTTTATAATTGAATCTAGTCTATTTCTAAACTCTGGTGTAAATAGTCTTTTAATCTGATCATCATTATCCATTTTATTTGAAGCATTGTTAAACCCAATTGTATTTTTATCTAGGTACTCTGCACCTACGTTTGATGTCATTATAAGTATAACGTTTCTAAAATCTACTGTTCTTGCGTTATGATCAGTTAATTTTCCATAATCCATAATTTGAAGTAATAAATTAAATATATCTGGATGAGCTTTTTCAATTTCATCTAATAATACCACACTATTAGGATTCTTATTTACTGCCTCAGTTAAGGCTCCTCCTTGATCAAAACCTACATATCCAGGAGGAGAACCTATAAGTCTAGACACACTATGTCTTTCCATATATTCAGACATATCAAACCTAAGTAAATTTATATTTAATGCATGTGATAAAACCTTGGCAATTTCTGTTTTACCTACACCCGTAGGTCCAACAAAAAGGTATGATCCAATTGTTTTTCCTTCTTCTCTAAGTCCTGATCTAGATAATTTTACGACTCTTGTAAGTTCTTCTACAGCTTTATCTTGTCCAAATATTGATAGTTTTAAATTTCTCTTTAAATTAGAAAGAACTTTCGTATCATTTGTAGATATATTTTTTGAAGGAATTCTTGCAATTTTTGCTACTATATCTTCCACATCTTTTGTTGTAATCTTCCTTTTATTAGCTTCGAGGTTATATTTAGCTCCTATTTCGTCAATAATATCTATTGCTTTATCTGGAAGTTTTCTATCATTAATAAATTTTTTTGATAACTTCACAGCTTCTACTAAAACTTCATCACTGTATTTTACATTATGGAAAATTTCAAAGTTATTTGCTATACCTTTCATTATTTGAATTGCATCTTTTTCACTTGGCTCTTTAATTTCAACTTTTTGAAACCTCCTTACTAGCGCAGAGTCTTTTTCAAAATACTTTCTAAACTCTGAATATGTTGTAGAACCAATACATCTAAGACTACCATTTGCCAAAGCTGGCTTTAAAATATTGGAAGCATCTATAGAACCTCCTGAAGTAGCTCCTGCTCCTATAACAGTATGTATTTCATCTATAAACAAAATATTATTTTTATTCGATATTACCACATCAATTATATTTTTAAGTCTTTCTTCAAAGTCACCCCTATATCTAGTTCCTGCTAATAATGTGGCCATTTCTAAGGTATAAATAGTTACTTTCTCTAATAGTTTTGGAACTTTTTTTTCAACTATCTTTCTAGCTAAACCTTCTGCTAAAGCAGTTTTTCCTACACCAGGATCTCCCACAAACAATGGGTTATTTTTTAGTCTTCTACATAAAATCTGGATAGTTCTTTCTATCTCATCATTCCTTCCTATGAGAGGATCTATCTTTCCTTCTTTTGCTTTCAAATTTAAATTTATGCAATACTTTTCTAATGTATTATTAGTTTCGTCACTTTGATTAATTTCATTGCTTAACTTTTCTGAGTCACTGTTATATCTTTTTTCTTTACCGTGACTTATATATGAAACTACATCAAGCCTACTTAAGTTTTGTTTCTCAAGAAAGTATACAGCATAGCTTTCATTTTCTGAAAACATTGCAACTAAGATATTTAAGCTTTTAACTTCTCCTTTACCGGAACTCTGTACGTGCTGTGCAGCTCTTTTTAAAACTCTTTCAAAAGATACTGATGGAACTGGTTTGATTTTTTCATTGACTACTATATTTTCCATTTTTTTATTAATAAATGTACTAACGTCTTTTTTAACAAGTTCTAAGTTTACTTTTTTTTCTTTTAAAAAAGTAATAATTTCTTCATCTTTACAAAGTTCATAAAGCAAATGTTCAAGGGTTAAGAATTCATGCTTTTTCTTTCTGGCAAGATCGAATGCATTCTGTATTATTATTTCTAATTGTTCTGATATCATTATTGTTTTTGCACCTTACACTCTAGTGGATGTTGGTTTATTCTAGAAAATTCTATAACCTGACTTGCTTTTGTTTCTGCAATATCCAATGTATATACACCACAAATACCTTTTCCCTTAGTATGAACTAAAAGCATTATTTTTTTTGCATCTTCATAAGTCTTTTTAAAAATTGTTTGTAATACATATATAACAAATTCCATTGGAGTATAATCATCATTTATGAGTACAACAGCATACATGCTAGGTTTTTTTACTTTTACTTTTTCTTTAGTAATAACCCCTATGTCTCTTTGATTATCAAAATTATTCTTATCTTTAGCCATAAAAAATATCTCTATATTTAATAATTATAAAAGATCTTTCACTTCTAATCCAGCGTTAGATAACAAAATACTAACTTTATTTAATATTTCTAATAAACCTTTTTGCGAATTAGACTCGCACCTTAATATTATTGCAGGTTGAGTATTGGATGCTCTAATTAACCACCAACCATTTTTTAAGTTTACTCTAACGCCATCTATTAGGTTAATATCTTCATATTGAGCTGTAATTTCTTTATGAATTTTTTTAATTATCTTAAATTTTTCTCTATCATTACAATAAACCTTAATTTCTGGAGTAGAAAAAAATCCTTTAAATTTCTCTAAAAATTTTATCATATTAAAATTATTAGAAATTATATTTAGTAATCTTATAGCTGCATACATTGCATCATCGAAACCGTAATATTTATCAGCAAAAAAAATATGACCTGACATCTCACCAGCTAATATAGACCCTGTTTCTTTCATCTTTGCTTTAATCAAAGAATGTCCTGTTTTCCACATTATTGGCTTTCCGCCAAGACTATCTATTTCATCAAATATTATATTACTTGCCTTCACATCACCTATAATACTAGCTCCTTTCTGAGACCTAAGTAAATCTGTTGCATACAATAATAGTAATTTATCTCCAGAAATTAAGTTTCCTTTGCTGTCTACAACTCCGATTCTATCTCCATCTCCATCAAAAGCTATTCCTAAGTCTGCATTTTCTTCTGCTATTTTATTTTTAATTTGTTTTAAGTTTTTTTCTTCTGTAGGATCGGGATGATGTGCTGGAAACGTACCATCAATTTCAGAATTTATTAATACATGCTTGCCTGGAATATGTTTGACTAGCTTTGTTAACAATTCTCCAGTTGAACCATTACCTGCATCCCATACAACCTTTAAATTTTCTTTTATATCTTTAATAGCGTTCACTAACTCACGGATATAGGTATTTTTAATATTATAATTATTGATTTGTCCTTTTAATTTTTTAATTCTTTTTATTTTAGACAAGCTAATAATTTTTTTTCCATAATAGCTTTCCTCTTTAGATAAAATTTTAAAGCCATTATAATTAGAAGGGTTATGAGAGCCAGTTATCATAATAGCACCATCTGCTTTTAGCTTTATTTGAGAAAAATATAGCATAGGAGAAGAACACAGCCCAACTCTTATAATATTTGCTCCTGCATCAAAAAGACCTTCTATCAAATTTTTTTCAATAATAGGAGAAGACAATCTACCATCAAATCCTATGACAATAGTATTTGAACTAAATTTATCTTTTATTTGTTTTCCAAAATTATAGCCAATATAATAAGCATCTTTTAAATTAAGTGTATCAGATACTATGCCCCTTATATCATATTCCCTAAATATGCTTTTATCAAATTTGTGCATAATATAACTCTTACTTAAACCCTATACCATAGTATTTTAATCCGAATTTTTGAATATCATTTTTATTAAAAATATTTCTTAAATCAAATATTATAGGCTGTCGTAAAACTTTTTTTACTTTATTCATGTCTAAACCTCTATACTCATTCCATTCTGTATGAATTAATAGCAAATCTGAAGTTTTTATAGCACCAAATACATTTTTAAACCATTTAACTTTTTTAAACTCTTTTAATTTTGGAAAACTTTTTGTATAAGCAGGATCATGAGCATGTACAATAGCACCTAATTTAATTAATTCTGGAATTATAACTAGACTTGGGGACTCCCTTAAATCATCTGTATTAGGTTTAAAGGTTACTCCTAAAAATGCAATTCTTTTTATTTTAATATTTTTACCTAATATTTTTTTTATTTTAGAAACCATTTGTAATTTTCTTCTTTCATTAAATTCTATAGTAGACTTCACTAAGCTATTTTTAACCTTAAATTTCTTGAAAGAATTATATAGCGCTCTAGTATCTTTTGGAAAACAACTTCCACCAAAACCTGGACCTGGATGTAAAAACTTAGATCCAATTCTATTGTCCAATCCCATTCCTTTTGCAACCATTTGTACATTTCCTCCTGTTTTCTCGCATAAATCTGCCATCTCATTAATAAAAGAAATTTTCATTGCTAAAAATGCATTAGATGCATATTTTATTAATTCAGCGCTTTCTAAGTCAGTAAATACTAAGGGGGTCTCTCTCAAATTTAATGGCCTATATAATTCTCTCAAAATTTCTATAGATGTTTCGTTACTTACACCACATATTACCCTATTCGGTCTCATGAAGTCCTCTATAGCTGATCCTTCTCTTAAAAACTCAGGGTTAGATGCAATATAATAATCTTTATTAAAAATTAAATCATTTCTGTATTGTTCAAACTTTTCTTTTATTTTTTTACCTGTCCCCACAGGAACTGTTGATTTAGTGATTATTAATTTCGGCTTACCTTTTTTTAATAAAACTGATAATTCTTTACAAACTTTATATACATATTTCAGATCTGCTTCACCATTTCCTCTTCTAGCAGTGGGAGTGCCTACAGCTATAAAGATAACTTTAGCATCTGTGACATCACTTATATTTGCTGAAAATGAAAGATAATTAGAGTCATTATTTTTTTTTACTAAATCTATAAGGCCAGGTTCATATATAGGTATTATATTTTTTTTAAGACTTTTAATTTTTCCTTTATCTCTATCAATACATTTTACCTGAAAACCAAATTCTGAAAAACAAGCAGCTGTAACAAGGCCTACATATCCTGCTCCAATAACTGCTATTTTCATTTTATTTCTCCTTTATTTTTTAATAATTTTTTTACTTTAACCTTTATGTCTTTATCAACTAATGCTGCGTCTAATTGCGCATGAAAAAAACCAAATTTACTGCCACAATCATATCTTTTTCCTCTAAACCTATAACCCCAAGTTTCTAAATCTTTATTATATAAAGATATAGCATCGGTAAGCTGGTATTCTCCTCCACTTCCTTTATTTGTAAGCTTTAAATATTTGAAAATTTTATTTTTAAGAATATATCTTCCTACTATTGCTAAATTTGAGGGAGCAATATTTTTATTTGGTTTTTCAATTAACTTTTTTATTTTAATATTTCTACCTGATATTAGACTAGGTTCTATAATTCCATATTTATCCACTTCTTCTTTTGATACTTTCATGAGACCTAATACACAAGCATTTTTTTTATTGTAGACACTTATAAGCTCTTTAGTACAATTATTTTCTTTAATTAAATCATCAGGTAAAATCACACAAAAATCCTCACCTCTTAGATATTTTTCTGATTTTAATATAGCATTACCTAATCCTTCTGGTTTTTTTTGAACTATTATTTTTATCTTAGATTTACTCATAGTAATTTTTTTAATGCTTTTAAATATTTCTGTCTTTTTATTTCTTTTCAAATATTTTTCTAATAATAGATCTTCACCATAATACTTCAAAACACTCTTATTCCTGCCATTTGTAATAAAAATAAATTTTTTTATTCCTGCACTTAAAGCTTCTTGAACTGCATAGTCTATAAGTGGTCTATTTAAAATACTTAGCATTTCTTTTGATACAACCTTAGTTATTGGTAAAAACCTTGTTCCTAATCCTGCTATTGGGATGACTGCTGTATTTATTTTGCTCATTTTATTTATATTAAATTAATATCCTTAATTAAAAGTTGCGGATGTTTTCTATTTAAATATTCATTAATAGTAATTTTACCTAATACATGAAACTGCTTTTTGTTTTCTAATACATCAGCAATCTCTTTATCAAAGTCATTAAATGCTATCGCCTTAAGTTTATTTCCATAAATATCTTCTAAGGTACACATAATATGTTCTTTTTCTTTTCCTATCTTTTTAAGAAATATTGCACTTACATTTTGAATTACTATTATTGGTTCCTTATTCTCCATTCCAAAAGGTTCAAGTTCATCTAAGTCTTCAATTGTTTTTAGATTCAAACTTTCTATGTCTGTTACCAAATCTATCTCAAGTTTATTTTTTTCATTTCTCTCTAACCCTAAACTATTTTCTAACAAAAAAGTCTTTAGTTTTTCTAAGTTTTTAGTTTTTAGTTTTAGTCCTCCTGCCATTGCATGTCCACCACCTGATTCTATATGTCCTGACTCTCTTAGTCTGTTCAAAATTTTACTGATATCAATATTTTTAATAGACCTTACAGATCCTATGGCATTTTCTTTATCGACACTTACTACAAATGCTGGTTTTTTGTATTCTTCTACTAATTTACTAGCTATAATACCTACTATTCCAGGATGCCAATTTTTACTATGTACAAAAATAAAGTTATCTTCATTAACATTTTTTAACAACTTTTTTGCATCATTAAAAGTCATTCTTTCAAGGGTTTTTCTTTCTTTATTATTTCTAATTAGTTTTTCTGAGATTTTTTCTATTTCATTTATATTGTCATTAATTAATAAATTAAAGCCTAGTCTTGAATTGCCAATTCTTCCTGCTGCATTTATGCATGGGCCTATATAAAAGGCTAAGTCAGATGCTTTAACTTTGCCCCTTAATTCAAGTTTGTTTATTAATATTTTTAATCCCAAGTTTGAATTCTGATTTAATATATCAAGTCCTTTTTTTACTAAAAGTCTATTTACATTCTCTAGTGGGACTAAATCACATATTGTACCTAACGCAACTAAATCTAAAAAGTATTTTAAATCAGGTTCGTTCTTATCTTTAAAAAATTTAATTTCTCTTAAAGCCCTGTTCAAAGCAATTATAAATAAGAAAGTTAATCCCACGGTACACAATGAGTCAAGACCGCTATCATCATATTCCAGTTTTGGATTGATAATGTTTAGCGGTTGCCCAAGGTTTTTAACTTCATGATGATCTATTACAATTATATCTATACCTTTTTTTTTTGCATAACTAATATTTTCATAATCATTTGTGCCACAATCTAATGCTATTACGAATTTAACGTTTTTTTTAAAAAAATAATCAATACTATTTTTGCTTATTCCATACCCATCAGCTATTCGATCAGGTATATACACTTCTGGCTCATATTCTATATATTTAAGATACCTGTAAAAAGTTGCTGTAGAAGTAGCACCATCAACATCGTAATCTCCTAATAGTCCTATATTTTTTTTTTCTAGTATTTTTTTTACCACTAATTCAACAGTTTCCCTCATATTTTTAAGTTTAAAAGGCTCTGGTAAATTTCTTTTTAATGTAGGATAAAGAAATAAATTCAGATCCATATTTTCTTGAAATCTTTTAGCTAGAATAGTAGCAGTAATTTCTGATAAACTATATTGTGTTTTAAATTTCTTTATTTGTTTACTTGAAGGTCTATTGTAAACCCAATAATACCCCTTCAAAGATTTATTATTATAAATTTTACAATCTTCTGTAATCATTTAATGCTTTTTTAATTTTAAATTATGAGAAGCCTTTATAGTCCTAACTGTTCCTGTTACTGATCTCATTATTATCGATTCAGTATATGCTTTATCTCCTATAATTTTAACACCCTTTAACATAGACCCATCTGTTACACCAGTCGCAGCAAACATAGAGTCTTTTGAAGCTAACTCATTTAATAAATATTTTTTATTTAGATCTATTATACCTAATTTGCCAGCTCTTTTTATTTCATCTTCTTCGTTGAACTTTAACCTAGCCTGCATTTGGCCTCCTATACATCTTAATGCTGCTGCTGCCAACACTCCCTCTGGAGCTCCTCCTGTGCCTAAATAAATATCAACACCAGAATTAGGATCAGATGTAGCAATGATACCTGAAACATCTCCATCCGAAATTAATGTAATTCTTGCTCCAACTTCTCTACATTTTGCAATAATTTCCTTGTGTCTAGGTCTGTCGAGTATACATACAACTAAATCATTTATATCTTTTTTTTTTGCTTTAGCTAAATTTTTTAAATTTTCTTCTGGTTTATTATCTAAATCTATAATATCTTTAGGTAAATTTCCTCCAACAGCTATTTTATCCATATAAACATCGGGAGCATTTAAAAAGCCTCCTTTTTCAGAAAATGCTATTACTGTAAGGGCATTATTACCACCTGTGGCACAGATTGTAGTCCCTTCTAGAGGATCTAAAGCTATATCCACATTCGGCCCATTTCCTGATCCAACTTTTTCTCCAATATAAAGCATTGGTGCTTTGTCTCTTTCACCTTCACCTATTACAACTTCGCCAGATATATCAAGATTATTTAATGAGTCACGCATAGCTTTAACAGCGGCTGCATCAGCTTGTTTTTCATTCCCAAGACCAATCCAACTGCTAGCTGAAAGGGCTGCAGCCTCGGTTACTCTCACCGCTTCTAATGCTAGATTCCTTTCTTCAATTTTTAATATTTTTTTCATTATAAATTATTCTCAATTCTTATAAATTTAGCTTTAGTTTTTACCTTATCAATTTTTTCAATTTTTTTAACCACTAAAATTAGTTGCCTTTCTATAACATTATGAGTAACAAAAATTAATTGAACATAATCAGATTTATCCCTTTCTAGTTGAAACATCGAACTAATAGATATTTTTTCTTTTTTAAAATAAGCAGTTATATCAGCTAAAACTCCAGGACTATCTAAAACTTCCATTCTAATATAAAATTTTCCTTTTCTTTCTTTCATATTAATTTTTTTAAAACTGTCAAATTTCACTCGATTATTTAGAACTCTATATTTAGGTTTATTAATGTTTAATATATCTGAAACTACTGCAGATGCTGTAGGTTTTTTTCCAGCTCCTTTTCCTATAATTACAGTTTTATCAGACATGTCTGCTTCAATTATTACAGTATTTAGTTCATTTTTAACTTTTGCTATTATACTATTTTTAGGAACCAAACATGGATGAACTCGAAATTGAATAAACTTTTTCTTAATATTAGTTATACCTAATAATGTTACTGAATATCCTAACTTCTCGGCCATTTCTAAATCTATACTTTCAATGCCTTCTATACCTTCTTTATAAACGGAAGTGATTTTTTCTTTAGTTCCAAATACTAGATTAGATAATATCAGTAATTTGTATGCAGTATCAGTACCACTAATATCATCGTAAGGGTCTAACTCCGCAAAGCCCTTTTCCTGTGCATCTTTTAGAGCCTTATCAAATGAAATTTTTTTTTCTAACATTTGTGATAATATATAATTACACGTCCCATTAAGAATGCCATATAAATTTACTATATTATCAGATAGCAGACTACTTTGTATAATATTAATAATAGGTATACCACCAGCTACAGATGCTTCAAAATTTAAATTAACATTAAATTTATGAGCTAGAGTACTTAGCTTACTTCCATGTAAAGCAAGCATGGCTTTATTAGCAGTTACCAAGTGTTTTTTATTTTTTAAAGTTTTATTTGCAATATCTAGTGCTAATCCTGATTCACCTCCTATTAACTCCACTATCAAGTCAATTTCGCTATCATTAATAAGTTCTAAAGGGTTTTTATACCATTTATACTTGGTTTTATCGAAAGATCTTTTTTTATTTTTATCTTTTGCTGAAATACCACAAATATTTATTTTAATGTTATACTTTTTTATGAAACGTAAATTGTTTTTTTCTATTGCTTCTACAACACCACTACCTACTGTTCCTAATCCTATTATTCCAATATTTATATGCATAATTGAATATTAAAAACTCAAATTATTTTTTATGTTTCTTGCTGCTTGTCTAATTCTTTGTTCATTTTCTACTAAACTTATTCGTACATGTTTATCTCCATTTGACCCAAACCCTATACCTGGAGAAACAGCTAAAGCAGCTTTTTTAAGTAATATTTTAGTAAAATAAATACTTCCTTTTGATTGATATTTTTTAGGGATCGGTGCCCATGCAAACATTGTAGCCTCTGGAACAGGTATATCCCAACCACTTCTTTTCATTGTCTCAATTAAAACATCCCTTCTTTTTTTATATACCTCTCTAATATCATCTATAAAACTCTGAGGCCCATTTAAAGCAGCAGTAGCTGCAACTTGTATAGGTGTAAATGCTCCGTAATCTAAGTAAGATTTAATTCTTGCAAGAGCAGAAATTAAAACACTATTTCCACTTGCAAATCCAATTCTCCAACCAGGCATATTAAAAGTTTTACTCATAGAGGAAAATTCTACAGCTATTTTTTTTGCATCTTTTACTTGTAAAATTGAAGGTGGAGGCAAATTATTAAAATAAATTTCAGCATAAGCTAAATCAGATAATATCCAAATATTGTTATTTTTGCATATTTTTACTAATTCCTCATAAAAACAAAGATCTACTACTTTGGCAGTAGGATTGTTTGGGTAATTAATAACAACGGCTTTTATTCTACCTTTGTATTTTCTTATATTTTTTACTAAGTTTTTTAAAAATACATCTTCTTCTGACATATTAATTCTTTTTACTATAGCTCCAGCAATTAGAAAACCATATGGATGAATAGGATAACTTGGGTTAGGAACTAAAATAATATCGCCTTTTGAGGTAATTGCCGAAGCTAGATTAGCTAAGCCTTCTTTTGAACCTAATGTTACAACAATTTCTTCATTAAAGTTTAGTTTTACTCCAAACCTTCTTTTATAATAATTGCTTTGAGCTTTTCTAAGTCCTAATATTCCCTTTGAAACAGAGTACCTGTGTGTTTTTCCATTTTTTACTGTTTGGACTAATTTATCTACAATATGTCGAGGAGTACTATTATCAGGATTACCCATGCCCAAGTCTATTATATCTCTTCCCCTAAGCCTCTCCTTAGCTTTTAAATCATTAATTTCTGCAAAAACATAAGGAGGTAATAAGGCTACCCTTTCAAATTTTGTTTTCATAAATAAAAACTATTCAGAAATAAAAAAAATTTCTACCCTTCTATTAACTGCTTCACCATATTCTTTAGTTTCATCTTTTAAGGGCTCAATATCACCCTTGCCTAATGCATCAATTCTATCAGCAGAAAAACCTTTATTTATTAACATATTTTTTATTGTCTCAGCTCTAGCAATAGAAATTTCCATATTTTTTCTTTTTCCTTCTGTAGTTTCACTTCCTGTTCTTGAAGCATGCCCAATAAGTCTAATTCGTTTAGAGTTATAAAATTTTGTCAGCTCTTCTATAACTTCTACAGAACTTTCATCGGGAATAATTGAGTTATTTGGAAATTGTATAATAGCAACTTTGGTAAGATTGCTTTCTGAAAATTCATTTTCTTTTTTAATTACATCCTTACTTGTATCAACTGGAGGATCGGAGTTAATTAAAAGCTCTCTTAATCGAAATCTTATATTTTCTCTTATTTTAATTACTGATAAAATATTTTCTCTTTTAATACTACTCTCTTGCTTATTAATTTGACCAGATAATTTATTATTACCTTTTTCATCATCAGAAGGGCTAATATCGGATAATTCACTCTCTTCAGTTTCCTCAGAGAAAAAATCTTCATCTATCTCTTCAAAAGTTGGTCTTTCCTCTGGAATTTCATTAATATCGGGAAAAAATTCTTCAGTATCACTAGCAAAGTCGTCGTTACCTTCTTGGTTTTCTTCAGAAGATTGTTGATTTTTTTGTTCATCCTTTTCCTCATCAAATAACCAACTTTCTGTTTTATCTATCATAGTTGCGATATCTAACTTTTCAGAAACATACGAACAGCCCGAAATGGAAATGAATAGTAGGAAAATAATAAAAGTTTTAATTTTTATTTTCATCAATATATATTAAGGCCATAAAGGAAGTTGATCAAGCCCTAACTCTAATGGAAAATTAAAAATCAAATTCATGTTTTGAACAGCTTGACCAGAAGCTCCCTTTAAAAGGTTATCTATAACAGATGTTAAAATAATATAATCTTTTCTTTTATGTTTTAATATACCAATTTTACAGTTGTTGCTTCCCAAAACATCAGATAATTTAGGTATATTTCCTAATTTATTGACAATAATAAACTTATCTTTTCTGTAGTTCTTATTTAAAGTACTTAATATTGTATCAATATTCCCTTTTAAATAAATAGTTGTGAAAATACCTCTATTTATTGGTATTAAGTGTGGAGTAAAAATTATGTTAATTTTCTTACTAGTAATATTTAAAATATGATGCTCCATTTCAGGAATATGCCTGTGATCTCCTTTTCCATATGCGGTAAAAGAATTATTATTTTCGCTGAATAATAAATCTTTTTTAAAACTTCTTCCAGCACCAGATATTCCAGACTTAGAGTCAACAATTACATCCTTCATTAAAATTATATTATTTTTTATTAGAGGTAATATAGGCAAAAGAACTGATGTTGGGTAACAGCCTGGACAAGATATATATTTTGATTTTTTTATTTCTTTACCATAGATTTCAGTTAGTCCATAAGTAAATTTGTTAATAAATTTGATATTCTGATGTTTGCCATAATATTTTTCATAAAGTTTTATATCTTTTATTCTAAAGTCTGCAGATAAATCTATGATAGTAGCATCTTTTGGAAGTAAGTGAATTATAGAAGCTAGTTTTCCACTTGGCATACATGAAAATATTATATCAATACCCTTAAATTCTGCATGTTCAAATGATTTAATTCTTGGCAAATCAAGATTAGAAAATGCAGAGAAAATATCACTTATATTTTTACCACTACTCTTATCTCCTATTAACAGCTTAATGTTAACTTTAGTATGATTTAAAAGAATTCTTATTAATTCATGTCCTGTATAACCTGATGGACCTAATATACAAACATTGGCTGAAGCCTTTAGGTCAGCTCTATAATTTTCTACAGATTTCATTTGAGGAGATTATCTTTTACTAAATTGATAACTTCTTCTTGCTTTAGCTTTTCCGTACTTTTTTCTTTCAACTTCTCTTGAATCTCTAGTTAAAAAACCCTTAGTTTTAAGATTTTTTCTTAGCGATGGTTCAAAATTTATTAAGGCCCTAGATATTCCATGCCTAATTGCGCCAGCTTGTCCAGATAGTCCACCACCAAAAACCGTACAACTAATGTCCAATTCAGATTTTCTTTCAACTGTAACTAGCGGTTGGTTTAGTAAGAGCCTATGCGACTTAGAAGGAAAGTATTCCTTTTCGTCTTTTCCGTTAATTTTAACAGATCCTGAACCTCTTTTTATCCAAACTCTAGCCACTGAAGATTTTCTTCTACCTGTTGAGTAAGCTCTTCCTAAGTCATCAACCTTCTTTTCTTTTTTAATATCATCAATTTTATCTATTTGCATAAGTATTTCCAATAATGTTTTTTCTATTAAAAGATTTAAAATCTATTTTTTCTGGCTTTTGCGAATTATGGGGATGACTATCTGAAGAATAAACATATAGTTTCTTAAATTGTTCTCTTCCTAAAACCCCTTTAGGTAGCATTCTTTTTACACTTAATTGAATAAGCTTTTCAGGAGTTTTGCTTCTTAATATATCTTCATATGATGTTTCTTTAAGTCCTCCTGGATATCCTGTATGCTTATAAAAAGTTTTTTGTTCAAGTTTTTTCCCTGTCATTTTAATATTTTGTGCATTAATAACTATAAAATAATCACCGCAATCTATATTTGGACAAAAATTACTCTTATGTTTACCTCTTAGTCTTGAAGCCAAAAAAGCAGCTAATCTTCCCAACACAAGATCACTTGCATCTATTAAATACCATTTTTTATCTATGGTTTTTTTATTTACCCAAGTTGTTAACATAATTTTTTACAAAATAATATAGATATACACTTTATTAAAAATAATCAATAGTTTATAATATTTTTTTTTAATAAATTTGCAATGAAAAAAAAACTAATCCTCACTACTGAATGTAAAAATAATAATATTTATGTAATTACTCTGAATAATCCAGATAAAAGAAATCCTCTATCTTTAAAATTAATAAAATTATTACAATTAGAGTTTGATAAATTAAAAAAAAATAAAAACATTAAGGTTGTAATTATACAATCAACAGGGATATCTTTTTCATCAGGACATGACTTAAAGGAAGTAAAAGAAGCAGCATCCTCAAAAAATAAGCTTTTAAATCTTTTTAACAAGTGTAGCAAAATGATGCTATCCATAAGATACTTGCCACAACCAGTTATTGCTAGTGTAAATGGGGTAGCTGCTGCTGCTGGATGTCAACTGGTCGCAAGTTGTGATTTAGCAATAGCGTCAAGTTCTTCATCCTTTCAAACGCCCGGTGTAAATATTGGATTATTTTGTTCTACCCCAATGGTAGCAATTTCTAGAAAAATTTTACCAAAAGATATGATGTACATGCTATTATCAGGAGATCAGATTACTGCAAGTAAAGCAGAGTCAATTGGTTTAATTAACAAACATGTTCCTAAAAAAAGACTGAACACAGAAGTTTTTAAAATTGCAAAAAAACTTACACTCAAATCTCACCAATCAATCCTAATTGGAAAAGAAGCATTTTATAGACAACTTGAAATGGATATTGAAAAAGCTTATGAATATACTTCAAAAATTATGACTAAAAATATGAGTTTTAAAGATGCTAAAGAAGGAATTAACGCATTTATAGAAAAAAGAAAACCAAAATGGAATAAATAATTTGAAAGTTAATAAAATATTTTATGAAGATAATTTTTTAAAGGATATTCTGGTAAACACAGATACCATAGCTATAGTAGGATTAAGTGAAAAAGAGAATAGGCCTAGCTTCTTTGCCGCTAAGTATTTACAAAATAAGGGTTATAAAATTATTCCTGTTAATCCTATTACAAAAAAAAAAAGAATTCTGGGTGAAAAAGTGTATAATTATTTATATGACTTAGATGAAACGCCAGACATGATAGATCTTTTCGTAAGTCAAGATAATATTAAAAGTTTAGTAAATGAAGCACTTAATATAAACCCTAAAACTATCTGGTTACAATTAGGTTTATATGACAAAGATGGTGAAAAAAAAGCTAAAAAGAAAGGCATAAACTTTATTATGAATAGATGTCCAAAGATTGAATTTGCTAGACTGTCAGGTGAACTAGGATGGGCAGGAATTAATTCAAAAGTAATTTCAAATAAAAAAATATTATTGAAAAAATGAAAAAAAAATTTTCTTTAGGATTTTCTACAAGAGCTATCCATTCAGGAGCAGCACCTGAATATGTAACTGGAGCTAGAAACACACCTATATTTCAAACTACTTCATATGTTTTTGAGAATACTGAGCATGCAGAGAGATTATTTAGACTTCAGGACTTTGGTTTCATTTACTCTAGACTTACTAATCCAACTGTTTCTGTATTAGAAGAAAGAATTTCTAATTTAGAAAAAAGCACTGCAGCAGTAGCTTGTTCTTCAGGACATGCTGCTCAACAACTTGCATTTACTGCTCTTTTAACTAAGAATGACCACTTTATTGCTTCTAACAAGCTATATGGTGGCTCAATTAATCAATTCACTAAAACCTTTAAGAATTATGGTTGGGAATGCACTTTTGTAAACCCAGATAATATTAAAGAGTTTGAGAATGCTATAAGAAAAAATACTAAATTAATATTTATTGAAACATTATCTAATCCCGATGGAGCAATTGTTGATATAGAGGCAGTAGCTCATATAGCAAAAAAATATCACATTCCTCTCATTGTAGACAACACCTTAGCCACTCCTTTTCTTCACAACCCAAAAGATTGGGGCGCTAACATAATTACACACTCTTTAACAAAGTTCATTTGTGGAAATGGAACAAGTATGGGGGGAATAGTTGTTGATTGTGGTAACTTTAATTTCTTAAAAGACAACAAGTATCCTAGTCTTAGTGAACCTGATGCTTCATATAATAATATTAAATTTGCAGAAACATTTGGTGACTTTGGTTTTGCCATGAAAGTAAAAGCTGATACTTTGAGAGATTTGGGTTGTACGTTATCTCCGCAAAATGCTTTTTATATTCTTAATGGGGTAGAAACATTGAGCTTGAGAATGCAACAGCATACTAAAAATGCATTAAAAGTTGCTCAATATCTTAACCAAAACCCTAAAGTAAGTAATGTTTCTTATGCAGGACTAAAAAGTAACAAATATTATAAGCTAGGAAAAAAGTATTTTCCAAATGGCTGTGGGGCTATATTCACAATTAAACTCAAAAAAGGCTATAAAGCCTGTATATCTCTAGTTGAGAATGTAAAATTATTATCCCATGTTGCTAATGTTGGAGACACAAGAAGTTTAATTATTCATCCTGCATCTACCACTCATAGTCAACTCTCAGATAAAGAAAAAGTAAAAGCAGGAGCAGATCCTGATGTTGTAAGACTTTCTATCGGAATAGAAAATGTAGAAGATATTATAAATGATCTAGATATGGCAATTAAATGAGCTAGTCCTTTCTCCATAGACCTTGATCTTTTCCTAATGATCCCCCATCTATTAGCTCTATAAATCTATCAGGCTCTAGGTTTATCCAAAAAACTAAACAACTCTCCATAGCAGCAAAAACATACCACTCATTTCTATCTAATAAAGTTAATAAGATTACTTTATCAGCTTCTAGAAAGTCATCATCCTTTGAAAATTTATTATAATTCCTTATAAACGAATTTCTTAAAGAGTAATTTAACTCTATTTCATCATGCAAAGGAAAGTATTCTTTTGCTTCATCCACCTTATCTTTAAAATTTTGACATTCTTCAGCAATAATGTCTTTTGTAAAAAAAACTATTTTAAAAAATAACATTACAAAAAAAATGAATTTTTGATATAAAATTTTATTATGCATGAGAAAAATATAATAATAAAAACAGAAGATGGCAATTTAGATTGTAAAATTTTTTTAAATGGTAATAATAGTGTTCCACCAATTATATTCTATATGGATGCCCCGGCAATTAGAGAAGAACTTAGACAGATGTGTAGAACAATTTCTAAAAAAGGTTATCACGTAATATTACCAAATTTATTTTATAGAGTTGGAACAGAGAATCATTACCCTTTTAATCAAAATACATACAAAAGTTCTAAAAAAGAATTAGATAAAATGATTGCCACAATGAATAATACTACTAATTCAATGATTATAAATGATACTAAATATATTTTAGAATACATATCAAATAATCTTAATAATAAAAAAATTGGTATTGTAGGTTATTGTATGAGTGGGAGATTTGTAGTATCTTGTGGCGCAGCATATGCAAATAAAATCTCTGCTATTGCTTCTTTTTACGGAGTGGATATATTTACAGATAAAATGGACTCTCCTCATTTAATTGCTAATAAAATAAAAGGTGAAGTTTACTTAGCATTTGCTGAAAAGGACGTATGGGTTCCTAGTGAGGTTTTAAAAAAAATAAAAGATTATTTTAGTAAAATTAATAATAAAGTAATTATAGATATTTATAAAGGAACTAATCATGGGTTTGCTTTTCCTAATAGAAACACCTATGACAAAGGTGCAGCCAATAAACATTGGATAAAACTATTAGATTTGTTTGAAAGAAATTTAAAGAAATAAAATAGTCTCTTAGATAATTTTAAAAATTACTATAAAAAGACTCATCTATTTTCTTACATACTAACTTAATAAGTTTATTTGCATCATTAATTCTAGCTCCCATAGTCAAAAAACCATGTATTTGACCATGAAATATTTTTGTTTCTGTAATATTTCCTGCTTTCTTTAGTGCTTCTCCATAAGCTATACCTTCGTCTTTTAATGGGTCACACCCTGCAACAATTATTAAAGAAGGAGCAAGGTTAGAAAGATCCTTGAAAAGAATTGGCGCTACTCGCCAGTCATTAATTTTTTCTTTTTCTAAATATTTGCTTTCAAACCATTTCATAAGAGGATCAGATAAGATAAGGCCGTCATATTTTTTTCTAGAATTATAATTTGATCCTAGGTGAGTGGAAGGATAAATTAAAGCTTGGAAATTAATTTTAGGGAAACAATTTATTTTTGCATTAATACAACATACTGTAGCTATATTTCCTCCTGCACTATCTCCACATAATGCTATTTTATTTGTGTCAATAGGCAAATTTATACTGTTTTTAACTACAAAATTTATTGCCTCAATAGAGTCATTTATAGCAAAAGGAAATTTATATTCTGGAGCTTTACGATAATTTACTGAAACTACATCAAAGTTACCTGCATTTGATATTTGTCTACAAACTACATCATGAGTATCTAGGTCACCTATAACCCACCCTCCTCCATGAAAAAAAATAGTAACTGGTAAAATATTACTTCTATCTTTATTTTTTCCTCTATAGTATCTAGCCTTAATTAATCCGTTAGTAACTGGAATTTTAAAATCAAAGAATGCCTCTACTTCAGGTGGGTTTGGCGATAAAGCGTTTCTCATCTCATAAAATGACTTTCGTGCTTCTAGAACATTCATTTTATGAAGAGGGATTCTTCTCCCTAGACGTTCAGCTTCTTCAATATCATTAATTACAGAAAGAGCCTCTTTGTTTAGATCATTATGTTTCATATTTGTAAGCCTTTTAAATAGGTTGGTCGGTGCGGCAGGATTTGAACCTACGACCCCTAGTCCCCCAGACTAGTGCGCTACCAGGCTGCGCTACGCACCGAAATAACTTTATTTATTTTACCAAAAATTGTTTCATCATTTTCACCTGAAGATATTGTTCCAAAAAAATTACCATTAATATCAAAAATAAAAATTTGTGAACTATGGTCAACTGTATATATGTCATTATCTAAGTATATTTTTTTACTATATATATACATATGTGTTAAAAAATTTTGCATATCCGAAACACTACCAGTTACTCCAATAATTTTTTTATTAAAATTTTCAAGATAATCATTTAAAGTCTCTATATTATCCTTTTCTGGATCAACAGTAATAAAATAATAGTTTAGTCTATTAGCATTAGTATCTAATTTTTCAATTAAGTTTGAAATAGTATCTAAAGTCATGGGGCATATATCTGGGCAGTTGGTGAATCCAAAAAATAAAAGCGAAGGTGATTTAGAAAATAATTGGCTATTAAATTTTTGTCCAGTATGAGTTAAAAGTTTAAATTTATCTATTGAACTATCTAGTTTAAAGGTTTTAGTTTTTTTTCCTTGGTAGGAAAAAAAAACAAAAACAATCAACAATAAAGAAATAAAAATACTAAGGATTCTATATTTTGAATTTGATTTCATTCCTATTTTAATACATTTCTTGCCTTTATTAAGTATTCATTAATTTGATTTAATTTTATATCTAAATCTTCGGATATTTTAATTACACCATCATTTTTAATTTTGTCTAATTTATTTTTTGATAAATATTTTTTTACTCCTTTTACTGTATAGCCCTCTTCATTAATTAGTTTTTTTATAGTTCTTATAATTTTTATATCTTCCTCTGAATATAATCTTCTTCCACCTTTACGTTTAATAGGTTTAATTTGATTAAAACTTTTTTCCCAAAATCTTAATATATGAGGTTGAATTTTAAACAATTCAGATATTTCTCCTATAGTTCTATATGCTTTTACATTTTTCATTGTTTTTTATTAATTATTTCCTTAATTAATCTAGAGAATCTAAAACTAACTACATTTCTTTCTGAAATGATTGCTTCCTCGCCAGTTTTTGGATTACGACCTATTCTTTGTTTTTTTCTAATAAGATTAAAGGTACCTAACTTAGAAATTTTTATTTGTTTTTCCTTTAACAAATTATTTTTTATTGAGTCAAAAAATACATCTATAAACTCTTTAGACTCTTCCTTCGAGTAGCCTAATTTTGTATTTATTCTACTTGCTAGAATTCTTTTAGTTAAGGTTTTCTTCATAACTTTACCTTAGAAATATTATCAATAATTTTTTTAGCTACTTCTTCAAATGCAAACTCATAGGCAATATCTATAGCAGAGGCAAAACCAAAAGCATCTGCTCCTCCATGACTTTTTACTACAATTCCATTTAATCCTAAAAATAATGCACCATTTCTTTTTCTTGGATCAAGTTTTTCTTTTAAGGTACTTAATTTTTTAGATAGTAAAAGATATGAAATTTTACCTACTAGGGAGTTTTCAAAAATTTTCTTTATGTAGGTGCTACATAATACAGCTACTCCTTCGGCTGTTTTTAGTGCGATATTACCAGAAAATCCATCACTTATTACTACATCAGCTATTCCTTTTGTCATATCACTACCTTCAATATATCCTATATAATTTCTTGAAAGAAAACTATTTTCTAGTGCTTTACCCGTTTCGCTTATATAAGACTTTCCTTTGTCTGGTTCTGTACCAATATTAAGTATAGCAATTTTAGGGTTGTCTTTACCTAATACAATCTTGGCAAATTCAGATCCCATAATTGCAAATTGCATAAGGTTTTCCGTATTACATTCAGTGTTTGCTCCTAAATCTAGTAAAACAAATTCTCCTTTCTGATGAGGAAAAGAAGCAGCTATTGCAGGTCTTAGAATCCCATCCAACATTCTTAATTGAAGTTTAGACATAGCCATTAAAGCACCTGTATTACCAGCTGAAACAACTGCATCTACTTTTTTTTCACTTAAATATTTTAACGATACACCCATACTACTATCATTTCTTTTTCTAAGGGCTAACGATGGCTTATCTTCTGGCAAAACAAGTTCTTCTGTATGAATTAAATTAACACAATCAGACAAATTTTTGTGTTTTTTAAGATATTTATTAATGATATCTTCTTTACCAAAAAAAGTATATTTTATATTAGGAAACCTGGTTTTACTAATAGAAGCACCTGAAATAACAGCTTCTGGACCATTATCACTACCCATTACATCAATAGCTATATTTATATTAGTCTTCATTTAGACTACTCTTTATTGTTGTCTAAACTCTTATTCAGTGAAATTACATTTTTTTTATTGTAAAAGCCACAACTAGGACATATATGATGAGGCAGTTTTTCTGCTCCACAATTTTCACATTCGATAATAGTATTTAGACTTATTGCATCATGAGATCTTCTATTACCTCTCCTAGATTTAGAAATTTTTTTCTTAGGTACTGCCATATTAATTCCTTTTCTTATAAACAATATA
>CACHHO010000018.1 GCA_902579545.1 Rhodospirillaceae bacterium
TTAATGAAGAAATCAAGAGTTGCTGATTTGACATTAGACCTTTCATAATTACATAGTATGTACAAAAATAAGTTTAGTCAAACAACTATCTGGCATATAGATTGCAAACAAAGTAAATGAAAACTAAAGTTCTTTTATTTTTGATTTTCTTTATTTCTTTTAGTTCTTTTGCAGGTAAATACGACTGTATAATTGCTAGCAAAAAATATGAAGAAATTTATAAAATACCTAAAGACCTTCTATTATCAGTAGCTTTAACTGAGTCAGGAAAAAAAATTAAAGATGGTGAATTTATTTCATGGCCTTGGACCATAAATATAAAGGGTAAGGGTAAGTTTTTTAAAACAAAAAAAGATGCAGTAGAGTTTACTAAAAATTATACTAAAAATGGTAAAAGAAATATTGATTTAGGTTGCATGCAGGTTAATTATATGTACCATCCAAATGCATTTAATACTTTTGAAGAAGCTTTTGATCCTGATAAAAATGTAGCATGGGCAGCTCAAATGCTAAATAATTTATATAAAAAATTTGGTACCTGGAAAGAGGCCGTAGGCTATTATCACTCATATAGGAATCCCATAAGAAAAAAATATTCAGCTAAAGTATTTAAAACATTGTTAGATATTAAAGAAAAAAATAAGTATAGATTTATAAAATTAGCAAAAGAAAACAGCCAGAAAAATCATAAAATAGAAATATTAGAAAACAAGAATTTGAACAAACATCTTATTATAGCAAATAAGAAAAACTTACTTATCGCAAGTAAAAGAGAAAATAAAAAGCATAGTCCATACATTCAAGCCAGAATGGATAAAGTTAAGTTTTTTAGGGACTATTTTTATAAATTAAATAAAAATTAAAAATATTTTTTAGGCGGTTGTGGATTACTTTTTGGGTCTGAGTTAAACTTATTTATTTTAGTGATATTTTTGCTTTTTAAGTTCTTAAATTCTTTCTCTATTTCATCTGCTATATTTTTTCTATATAGCTGAGCATCATGTACGTATACGGTAAAAGATTTTAAATATTTATTTTTTTTTACTTCATTTTGTACTGTATCTTTAGTCCATTTGTATAAAGGATTATTGATTTCTCCAGAATTTTCACATTCCTTTACAAAGTTATTAAATGCATCAAATTGACAGACTAGTTTAGCGTTATATTTCTTAAGTATCGAAAAGAACTTAATATTTTCTTGAGTTTTTTTATTTTCTCTTATATTAAAAGCTTCTTTCTCATCTAAATCAACTCTTACTTGGTAAAGTAAATTGCTTTTAATTATTTCACTGCTCATTTACTCTAATTCTTCTATTTCTATTTTAATACTAGAATACCATTTAGAAACATTTTCTATATCTTCTTTTGATAACATGTCTGCAATTAAAGACATTTGATGATGCTCTAATTTTTTACTTTTATAATCTTTAAGTTTTTCTATTAGATAAAATTCATTTTGAGCAGTCAAATGAGGCACTAAAACAGAGTTTCCACCAGTATTGGCCTGACCATTAACTCCGTGACAAACTGCACAAATGTTTTCTGCTATCTCTCTTCCTTTAGAATTAAGTTCTCCCGCCGATGTATTCGCCATCAATATTATAAAATAAAAACTAAGAAAGGTTAGGTTTTTTTTCATCTTGATAAAAAAAAAGTGAGCTAGTCTATTTATTCTAGCTCACTTAAACTGATCTTATATATTAATCAGCTGAGGCATAAGTAATTCTATATACTACGCCAGCTTTATCATCTGAGACTAAGATTGAACCGTCAATGTATTGTTGAACATCAACAGGTCTACATATGTATGTACCTCTTTCAGTCATACATCCAGTCATAAAGGGCTCAGTCTTTTTTGCATTTCCTTTATCGTCAAGATAAGTAACCATTACTTGCGCTCCTCTAGGAACCACAGCATTCCATGATCCATGTTGCGCACTAAAAATAGCATTATCATATTTTTTTGGAAACATATCTCCATTATAAAACATCATACCTAAATCAGCAGCATGAGCTTTCATCTCAACTTGTGGCTTAACATATCTAGAAGCAAGATCCTGAGGTATTTTATCATTTTTATAATCATCAGTTCTTACATTTCCGCCACCATAATAAGGATGTCCATACCACATACCCATTTTAGGCATTTTATTAAGTTCACCTGGAGGTGTTTCATCACCCATACCATCAACTTGGTTGTCAGTGAACCATAAAGTTCCATCCTTTGGATTAAATGCATGTCCACCTGAGTTTCTGATACCTGTTGCAACTGTCTTCCTATCTAAATCACCAGGAAATCTATTAAAACTAATCATTCCACCAATTCCTACTTCATTATAAAGCTTTTGCTTGTCTGGAGGTGATACATTAAAAGGCTGCCCCATACTTACATATAATTTATTATCAGGACCAATTGCACAAACCCTGCCAGTGTGATTATAAGATTCTTCTGCTTCAGGAATTAATTCACCTTGGTTAATAATAGGAATAGCTACAGTATCTGGACTTTCCATAAAATATTCTGCTGCAGGAAACCATAACACTCTGTTTCTTTCTGCAATGTAAAGATGACCATCTGCACTGTAACAAGGACCATTTGGAATATCAAACTTAATGTTTGGTGCAAATCTCTCAACAGTATCTGCAACATTGTCCATATCTCTGTCAGTCGCCTGCCATACTCTATCCTTTCTGGTTCCAATCCAAACTGCTCCTTTGTTCCTACTTATTGCCATATTTCTTGCATCAGGAACTACGGCAAACAACTCTACTTTAAAATTAGCAGGTAGCTTAAGCTTAGAAATAATATTTTTTTTAACGTTATCAGCATACTTAGTATTCTGAGGTACTCTATCCCAGCTATAATCTGCACCAGAAGCTTTAAAACTACTTAATTTATTAATCACATCCTCATCATTTTTAGCTTGTACTAAAGTGAAAATACTTAGAGTGAAAAATAAACCAGTAAGTAAAGTAACTAATTTTTTCATATTTTCTCCCAAAATTATCAAATTTATTATTAAAGTGTATTATTTATATATGAGTAGAATAAAGTATGTCAATGTATATTTATAAGATTTAGTTATATTAGTCATTAGTATTTTTAATATTATAGTTTTAATTTCTCTAATTCTTCTGTAATTGCTTTACTCAATAAATTGAGGTCTGTAGAAACAGTTACCATGTCGAACCCTTTTTTTAAAAAAAAACTAGCTGTATCTGCACCAGAGCAGTGGATAGCAACTTTCTTTTTTTTCAATTTGGCTAATTTTAAAATATGCAAATATAGATTAATCATTTCTTTTGTATCAAAAACTTTATTTGGATTAACCCCATAACTTATAGAAAGGTCATATGGCCCTATGTATACTAAGTCTAAATTTTTGTTTTCAAGAATTTCATTAAGGTTAACTACTGATTCTTTTGTTTCTATCATAGCACCTGTAAAAATCTCTGAATTACTTTTCTCAAAATACTTTTTGTCTCCTATACTCGCTATAGTAGGACCAAAACTTCTAATACCCTTTAAAGGGTAGTAACAAGAGTTTGTAAATTTAATACTATCCTGTTTATTGTTAATTAAGGGGCAGATTATTCCCATAGCTCCTGCATCAAGACACTTATTTATAATCCCTATTTCATTACTAGGTACTCTTACTATAGGAAATATACTGTGCATAGCTATTATTTGAATAATATCTTTACAAGTTTCAAAGTTTAACATTCCATGTTGTAAATCAACTGTTAAAGAATTAAAGCTTTTACTAGTAATTATTTTAGTGGATGAAATAGAGTCAATATGTATCCAGCCATTTATAATTTTTTTTTTAGCAAAAAGTTTTTTTTTATAAAGTTTGTTTGTCATATATATTTTTTTCCTTTTTAAAAAATCTAAAAATTTTTTTATTAACAAAGGTATAATGGCTATTAAAACTAAGGATATAATAATGTATTTATTTAACACATCATTTATAGTATTAATTTTTGATAGCTGTGTACCTGCGTTAATAAATAATGAAGTGCCCAAAAGCATTCCTAATTGAGAAACAAAATAAAAGCTTTTTGGCTTAATTTTTGTTACTGAGAATAAAACGTTTATTAAAAAAAAAGGAAAAATTGGGGTCATTCTAACAAAAAACAAATAAAAAATACCATCCTTTGAGATTCCTTGATTTATAACTTTTAAAGATTTTTTGAATTTTTTTTCTATAAAATCTCTAAATAAAAAACGAGCAATAAAAAAACATGACAATGCTCCAAGTGAAGATGCAAATGATGCCAGTAAAATTCCAGGAAAAAAACCAAATAGTGCACCAATAAGTAGACATAACAAAGCAGCTACGGGTAAAGCAAATACTGAAATAAAAAAATACAATGAAAAAAAAGCAAGATAGTAAAAAAAATAACTTTTAGATACTTTTTCCTTAAAAGCATGAAAGTGCTCTATCATATAAGCGATGGATAAATATTCAAAATATCTGTAAATACAATACATAGAAGTTATAAAAATAACTAACAAGCATATAAAAATAATACTTTTAAGGTTTTTTTTTATAATTTGTGTCATATTTTAGTAGGGATATTTTTATTTGACTGACATTTCTTGGAACAATAAATCACTTTTTCCCAATTTAGCCTCCATTTTTTTCGCCATTTAAAAGGTCTTTTACAAACTATACATTTTTTTTGTGGTAAATTAAACTTCATATTTATTCTAATAATGTATGTTCATCTAAAAAATTATCAGCAGCTAAGAAAATTTTGTTTCTCCTATCCTTGTTCATATTATCAATAATTTTTGTCATAATACCTATTCTGGGGTTTCCTTTTAATTTTTCCCTATGATCATCAACAAACTTCCAATATAAACCATCAACTATATCGGTCCATTTTCCTTTTTTATAATCCGACATTTTTAGTAAATAGCTTGATGCACAAATATATGGTTTTGTTGAAAAAATACCTCCATCACTAAAAAGTCCCATTCCATATACATTAGGCTTCATTACCCAGTCATATGAATCAACATAATATTCCATAAACCATTTATAGACTTCTCTGGGATTAATTCTTGATAAATTCATAATATTAGCAATTACCATAAGTCTTTCTATGTGATGGTTCCACCCTATCCTAATAGCTTTCCTAATAGAATTATCTAGTGGCGGTATGCCTGTTTTGCCTTCATACCAACTTTTCTTCATCTTTCTGTTATTTTGAAAGTAATTTCTTTTTGAAAATTCTTTATCAAATGACTGGTAAGTTCCTCTAATAAATTCTCTCCAACCTATAATCTGTCTAATAAATCCTTCATAAGAATTAATTTTTATTTTATTCTCGTAAGGTTTTATTTTATTGATAATTTCTGAAGGTGTTAGTAATCCCATATTTATTATAGGGCTAAGAACACTGTGAAAAATAAAGTCATGTTTGCTGGACAGAGCATCTTCATAGTCACCAAATAAATTAAACTTTTTTTTAAAAAATTCATTTAACATATTCAAGCATGAGTCCCTATCTGTAGGGAGCCAAAAGTTTTGAACTTCTCCAACATTTTTATAAAAAATCTTATTAACTATCTTGCTTAAATTTTGAGTGTGTTTAGTTTTCTTAAAAACATCAAACTTTGGTATAGAGATTACTTTTGGTAGCTTTTTTCTGTTTTCATCATCGAAACTCCACTTGTTAGCTACAGGTTTATTATCTTTTACCAAGATATTGTTTTTTTTTCTACTTAATTTATAAAAGTTAGCCATAAGTAGTTTTTTGTTACTTTCTAAAAATCTACTAAACTCAATCCTTGTAAATAAAAACATAGGAGAGGGCAGAATTTCGATTTCAATAGAAGAACTAAGTGTTTTAAGTTTTGATTCAAAAAACTTATCTTCTATTTCAAAAAAATAAACTTTTTTATAATTATTTTGAGTTACACATCTTTTTAGCTTCACTAAAAAATCCTCTTTAAAATTCTTTTTCTCTATTTCGTGATAGTGAACTTTTAGTCCCAATTGAGTTAATTCATCTTTGTAAGAACGCATAGCTGAAAGCACATGTAGTATCTTTAGTTTGTGATGTTTAACGTAATTACATAACTCATAATCTTCACACATAAAAAAATCATATTCTAAAATATTTTCAAAATACAATTTAGGATTAAAAAGTTGATTGCCTAAAATTAGAAATAGTTTATTGTTACTCATTGTTTGTATTTTATTAATTACTATTATTTACGTTAAGTATCAAAATTAGTTTAAAAAGAAATCAGGAGTTAAGTTTAATGAAACCACCCGTATTAAAAAAGATAAAGAATACTAAAAGTATACACAATGAAAAAATGACAGATTATTACAGTTGGGTACACCAAGATAATATTTTAGATGTATTAACTGATCCCACTTTGTTGAACAAGGAAGTTAAAAAATACCTTGAAGAAGAAAATAAATATACTAATTACATACTAAAAAAACAAAAAAAATTGCAAAAAGTTCTTTTTAAAGAGATAAAAGGTAAAATAAAACTTGCTGACAAAGGTCTGCCTTTTATTGATAAAAACTTTTCCTACTGGAGCAAAACAACAAAGAAAGGTAATTATTCTATAAAATTAAGAAAATCTCTTAAGACTAAAAAAACGGAAGTAATATGGGATGGAAATATTGAGAGCAAAAAAAATAAGTCTTCTTACTTTGGTTTAGGAGATTTAACTGTAAGTCATAATGATAAATTATTAGCATATTCGCTAGATTTGAAAGGTTCAGAATATTATAATATTTATTTAAGAAAAATTGATAATAAAAAAAATTTAAAAGATATTTTAACTCATACTAGTGGAAGCATTTTATTCTCTTTGGATGATAAATATATAATTTATTCTAAATTAGATAAGTTCCATCGGCCTAAATCAATATATTTACATAAAATAGGAACTAAGCAAAGTCTTGACAAGTTAATTTATAAAGAGGAAGAAAAAAGATTTTCAGTAAGTGTTTATTTAACTACTGATGAAAAATACTTTATTATTTCCTCAGGTGACCATTCAACTAATAAATGTTATTACTTAGATTCCAAACTTAAATTGCTAAAGCTAAAATTATTTAAAAATTATAAAGAAAATATTACCTACAGCTTGGATTCATGGAATGGTTATTTTTATAATCATACAAATGAAAATGCATTAGATTTTAAAATAGAACGGGCAAAGCACAATGCTAAAAATAAAAGTTTGATTTATATAAAACAAAAGAAAAATACTATTATTGGAAGTTTTTTAATTAGAAAAAACTGGTTTATTTGGTCTGAAACAAATAATGCAAATCAAAAAATTTTTGCAAAAAATCTAAATAATAAACAAGTAAAAGAAATAAATTTTTTTAATGACAAAATAAAGTCAGTGTCTTTATCGACTTATGAAAGAAATAAGAATAGTGATTTAATATATGTTAGTTATTCATCTCCTAAAAGTCCTAGAAAAACTTTTTTATTTAACCTAAAAACTGAGAAAAAAAGAATAGTTAAAAAACAAATTATACCTTCAGGTTTTAATGAGGATAATTATATAACGGAAAGAATTTATGCTAAGACACAAGACAAAGTTGAAGTGCCTATCACTATAATTAGACATAAGAAAACAAAAATTGATGGAAGCAGCAAATTGCTACTTTATGGCTATGGTTCTTATGGTTCATCTATAGGTAATGGATTTTCTTCAGCAAAATATAGTTTGATTGATAGAGGCATTATATGGGCAAATGCTCATATAAGAGGTGGCATGGAATGTGGTATGAGATGGTGGAAGCATGGAAAAATGTTAAATAAAAAAAATACTTTTAATGATTATATTTGTTGTGCTGAACACTTGATTAAAAATAAGTATACCTCAAAAGGAAGTGTTATAGGCATGGGAGGAAGTGCTGGTGGTTTATTAATGGGGGCAGTATTAAATATTAGACCTCAACTATTTTCTGGAGTTATAATGGCTGTACCTTTTGTAGACTCATTAACTACTAATCTAAATCATGCATTACCTTTAACAGTCGGAGAATTTAAAGAGTTTGGAAATGCAAAAAAGTATAAAAAGCATTTTCAATATATAAAATCATATGCTCCTTATAATAATATAAAAAGACAAAAATACCCTCATATACTAGTTACTACTAGCCTATTCGATAACAGAGTGTTATTTGATGAACCAACTAAATATGTAGCAAAACTAAGATCATATAAAAAAGACAATAATATTTTATTACTTAAAACTGAAATGGAGGGAGGTCATGGTGGAAGGACTGGAAGAGATGCAGGAATAGAAGAAATAGCTTTTGACTATTCTTTTATACTAAAAATAATCAGCTAAGTTTTAATTTTTTTTTTCTTTCATTAATATCTAAATACTTTTTTCTTAATCTCAAATTTTTAGGGGTAACTTCTAATAATTCATCTTCCTTTATGTATGACATCATTTCTTCTAAAGACATTCTCTTAGGAGGAATCAGTTTAACGGCCTCATCTGATCCAGAAGCTCTTACATTTGTTAGTTTTTTTCCTTTTAATACATTTACATCAAGGTCATTTTCTCTACTATTCTCTCCAATAATCATACCCTGATATACTTTTATTTGCGGTCCAATAAAAAGCTTGCCTCTCTCTTGTATATTAAATAATGCATAGGCGATAGCACTACCTTTTTCTGTAGCCACTAATACTCCATTTCTTCTGCTTATTATATTTCCTTTAAAAAAATCATAAGAATGGAATACTCTATTTAAAACTCCTGTCCCCCTTGTCTCAGTTAAGAATTGGCCGTGATAGCCAATTAGTCCCCTTGAAGGAACTCTAAAAATGAGTCTAGTTTTAGATTTATCCATAGATTTCATTTCCAACATCTCTCCTTTCCTTCTATTAATTGAGTCAACTACGGTGCTAGAAAATTGCTCATCTAAATCTATTGTAAGTTCTTCTATTGGTTCAAGTTTCTGTCCTTTTTCATCATTTTTAAATATTACTCTTGGACTAGATACACTTAATTCAAAACCTTCCCTTCTCATTGTTTCAACAAGAATACCTATTTGTAACTCTCCTCTACCACCTATTTCAAAAGCATCCTTTTTTTCATTTTCATTAAATGTTATTGCAACATTTGTTTCAGCCTCTGTTAAAAGTCTTTCTCTAATTTTAGTAGATGTAACTTGTTTTCCTTCAATACCTGCAAATGGTGAACTATTTACAGTGATAGTGACTGCCATTGTGGGAGGGTCTATGGCAGTAGCATTAATAGGACTATTTACTGTGTACTCACATATAGTGTCAGCTACAGAAGTTTTATTTAATCCTGCAATACAAATAATATCTCCAGCTTTTACGCTTTCTACTGATACTTTTTCTGTACCTTCATATATAAATAATTTAGTTAACCTGCCTTTTTCTACTTCGTAACCATCTAAACTTATAGTTTTTACATTAGTATTAATACTAGCGGTTCCTTGTTCCACTCTTCCAATTAAGCACCTTCCTAAATATGTATCCGACGCAAGTAGGGTAGCCAACATTGCAAATGGTTTGTTGCTATCCAACCCAGGTTCCTTGACGTGTGATGTTATTAAATTAAATAAAGGAGACAAATCTTTTCTCTCTTCATATAAATTATTAACACACCAACCATCTCTTCCGGAAGAATATAAAACTGGAAAATCTAACTGTTCTTCATTAGCGTTTAAATCAATAAATAAATCAAAAATTTCATTTACAACCTCTTCACTTCTACTATCTAGTCTATCAATTTTATTAATTACCACTATTGGCATTAAACCTTGAGTAAGTGCCTTTCCTAAAACAAACTTTGTCTGAGGCATGGGCCCTTCAGCAGCATCTACTAATAAAATTACTCCATTTGTCATACCTAAAACTCTTTCAACTTCTCCACCAAAATCTGAATGTCCTGGTGTATCTATGATATTTATTCTTATATCTTTCCATTTTACTGAGGTAGGTTTTGCCAAAATAGTAATACCTCTTTCTTTTTCAAGATCACCTGTATCCATAATTCTTTCAGATATTATTTGATTTTCTCTGAATATACCACTTTGCTTCATCATTGAATCTATAAGCGTAGTTTTACCGTGATCAACATGAGCAATTATTGCAATATTACGTATCATTTATTTTTTAGTTAAATTTAAAGAATTATTATTATTAAATTTTAGATTTTTTCAAACTTTTTAATTTTGTTTACAAAGTTTATTGGTAACTTTGTAGAAATCATAGTCTTTTGATCAGTATATACTTGTATTATAGTACCTAAAGCTAATAATTTTTTTTTATCATTTTCATATAAACCTATATTAAAAGTTATACTAGAAAATCCAATTTTTGAAGTTCTAATACAAGCATCAATAAGTTGGTCGAATAAGATGGGTTTCTTATAATCAATAATGGTTTTTATTACATGAAAGTCCTTATTATTTTTTTTTACTTCCGATGCATAGTTATATTTAAGTTTTCTGTAGTATTCCGTAATAGCACAGTCAAAGTAAGTTAAGTAGTGTGCATTAAAAACAATACCCTGTGCATCTACCTCTGCATATCTAACTCTAAAAGTATACTTATAATAAAAATCAGTTTTTTTCATAATTCAATTAGTAAAAAGTAATTTTGCTTATTTCAAGGTTTACTCTGTGTTTTTTACCGAAAGCTACTATTGCTAAAGATTTTATATGCTTAGAATTTATATTTCTTGGCAAAAAAGCACCTGAACGCACAAAACTAGTAATATCTAATTTATATTCCGACCAATTTTCAGACGCAAAAAACTTACTTTGATAGTATTGCCAAGGTAAAAGAGTAAATTTAGTTCTAAGATGAATAAAATATTCTTTATTATTTCCCCTACACTTAAACTTTATGCCTTTAAACTTATTATTTGTATCATTAGATAATTTTTTTCTGACCTGAATAAAACCACCATTATTTTCTAAACTTACAAACCCTGTTAACCTTATAAAGTTCATGCCTTCTTCAGAAACTATTTGATGCTCTCCAAAGGATACTCCTCCCATAACTTGATCTGATATAAATTCCCATTTTTCTTCAGTTATATTACTAAAGTTATCAAATAAAATTTCATCTGAATTATTTTTTTTTATTACCAAAGTCATAATCAAAATTAAAATAAAATTGGTTATTTTTTTTAGAAACATATATAAATATATTATGCATTATTTATTTTTTTTAATATACATATTTATGGCTAGCTTATATAGTCATGATTATAGCCTCAACGGTATACAAATATATCATCCCACCTTGAAAGTGGTTAATGAAAATTCAAAAGTAGGTGCAGGTTATATGAGAATTATAAACAATACTGGAAAAAATATCAAATTAATGGGTATAGAATCAAAGATTGCATTTTCTCAAGAGATTCATGAGGTTATTTTACAAGATGGCGTCTACAAAATGCGCCCTATTAAAAAAGGGCTAATAATTGAAGCCAATAAAGAAATTGAATTTAAACCTAAATCTTATCACTTTATGTTTTTTAATATAAAGAATACTCCTGAAAAAGATGCTTTATTATCAGCAAACTTAATTTTTAGTAATAATATAATATTACCAATAAAGTTTAAAGTTCTAATAGGTCAAAATAATAAAGAACACAATCATTAGTTAATACAATAATATTATTCCTAATATTGAAATAAGCATTTTAAGCAAATATAAAATCACGGAAAACAAATGCAATCTTTTAAATTTTTTAGAATATTTTTTATTTTTCTTATCTAAATCTGCTACTGAATTTATTTTTGGCATTAAATATTTTAAATTAAATAAAAACAAAACTACTAAAGTAACTGATAGCAAAAAAATAATATAATTCTTTTGAAGAATTGATAGAAAAAGAGCAAAAACAGAAAAAGTTAAGCCAAATAGAAAGTTTTTAGGAAATATTTTTCTTAATAGCCTTGAACTGTTATTTTGATCTAATGAAGTGTTTACCACAGGAGCTATGCAAGTAGTAAAAAAAAGCATATAACTTATTAAAATACTATATATTATTAACAACATATTTATTATACGATACTTTATATCAGATGGTTGATTATATATGAAAAAAGCTGATAGAGCAGTTTTTATTTTAAAAGAACTTGAAAAACTATACCCAAAAACACCAGTACCTTTAAAGCATAAAAATCATTATGAACTACTTATAGCTGTATTGCTGAGTGCACAATGTACTGATGAAAGAGTAAATAAAATTACTCCACTTTTATTTGCAAAAGCTAATAGTCCAAAAAAAATGATTAAGCTTGAAATTAATGAAATATATAAAATTATACGTCCTTGTGGACTTGCACCAAAAAAATCTAAAGCAATATATAATTTATCTAAAATTATTTTGGATAAATATAAAGGGAACATACCTTCTAATTTAAAAGATTTAGAAGAGTTACCTGGAGTAGGACATAAAACAGCTAGTGTGGTTATATCACAAGGTTTTGGCATGCCTGCATTTCCTATTGATACACATATTCACAGACTTGCACAAAGATGGGGGTTAACTTCTGGTAAAAGTGTAAAGAAAACTGAACAAGATCTAAAAAAAATTTTTCCTCAAAATAAATGGAATAAACTTCATTTACAAATAATTTTTTATGGTAGAGAGTTTTGCACTGCTAGAGGATGTGATGGGACAAAATGTTATATTTGTAAGAGTTGTTTTCCAAAGCGAAATAATCCAGTTAAAACTTTAAAAAGTTAACGGAAAATCCTTATGAATTCTCTTAATTTGTTCATTTATTTCTGAATTTAATTTGATATCTATGCCTTTTAATATTCTCCTAAGCTGGGTAACATCTGTGGCTCCAAAAATAACAGACCCCATAAACGGCCTTTCATTACAAAAAGCTAGCGCCATATGAATAGGATCAATCTCATATTTAAGAGCTAAAGCATAATATGCCTTAACTGCTAAATTTGATCTATCATTAACTATCTTTCTAATTTTATCATCTCTAGACAACCTTGATCCTTCAGGAATTTTATTTTCCATATATTTTCCAGTTAGCATACCTCTAGCTAATGGAGAGTACGCTAAAAGTGGTATATTCTCGTTTATAGCTAATTCGTTAAAGTCATAATCAAAAAGTCTACACATTAGACTATACTCGTTTTGTATAGATGCTATGCATATACTTTCTTCTTTCTTTATAACTTCATTAAGTTTCATCACTCCCCAACAAGTTTCATTTGATACTCCAACAGCCCTAATTAAACCTTCTTTTTTAAGGTCAGCTAGTGCGCTTATTATCTCTAAAAACTCATTCTTACTTCTAACACTGTCTTGTTTTTCTGGTCTATAATTCCAATAAGCTCTAAAATGATATGATCCTCTATTTGGCCAATGCAATTGATACAAATCCACATAATCAGTCTTCAATCTTTTTAAACTTCCATGTAAAGCTTCTTTGATAATTGCTCCGTTTATAGGTCCACCATCTCTAATAAATTTAAACCCATTTCCAACAACTTTTGTAGCAAGTATTAAGTTACTTCTTTTTTCTTTATTTTTATATAACCAGCGACCAATTATTTTTTCTGTTCTTCCACTAGTTTCTTTTCTTATAGGACAAGTAGGATACATCTCTGCAGTATCAATAAAGTTTATTCCTTTGGCTAAAGACTCACTAATTTGCAAATGAGCATCATCTTCTTCAGTAGTTTCTCCAAAAGTCATTGTTCCTAAACAATAAGAAGAAACTTTTAATTCAGAATTTCCTAAATTTTTATAATGCATAAGTTAGACTAAGATAATTTTAAAATAAAATCAGCTATTATTATTAATATCAATAATTTTTTCTATTTCTTTAATATTATAACCTAGCTCATTCAATATCTCTTTAGTATGCTCTCCTAAATTAGGTTGGGGCATTCTTATGGGTAAAGACTTTTTATTAATTTTAATACCTGTATCTGCTATTATCATTTTTCCTTCTGTTGGGTGTTCAATTTTTCTAAAAAATCTTACTTTTTTTAGGTGCTTATCATGTTTTAGATCACTAATAGTATTAACAACACCATGAGGGATATCATTCTGTTTTAATAGCTTACATAATTGATCATTAGTTTTACTAATAACACTTTTTTCTACTAACTTATAAAGTAATGTTATATCTTTAGATCTATTTTTTACATTAGAAAATCTCTTATCCGTCTTCAATTCTTTCATTCCTATAATGTCAAAAAATTTAAACCACTGTTTATTTGTATAAGGTAATACACAAATATATCCATCAGCTGTTTTATACGGTTTTCTGTTCTTTGATAATAATCTTGGATATCCTGTTTTTCCTATAGATGGATAAAATATTTCTCCGTGTTGATGCTCTAAAAGTACATATGATGCCATACCTTCAAACATAGAAATCTCTACACAACTACCCTTTCCAGTTCTAAGCATTTTTATGTAAGCAGCTAAAAGAGCAGTACTTGCTAATAAACCAATACTTTTATCTGCAATCACCGAAGATACAAATGAGGGTTTTTTTCCTTTAAGTAGCTCTAACCCTGCTAACCCAGATTGACCTTGAATAATATCATCGAAAGCAGGTTGTCCTGAATAATAACCATCATTACCGTAACCATAAAGTCCTACAAAAATAATTTTTTTGTTTCTCTTTAATATTTTTTTTGGATCAAATCCAAGGGATATTAGTTTTTTAGGTCTCATATTATGGATAAAAAAATCAGATGTATCTATTAGTTTCCACAACACCTCTTTAGGTTTTCTCTTTTTTAAATCTAATACAATACTTCTTTTATTTCTATTTACTCCCAAATACATAGATGACATCTTTGGAGAATGCTGCAGTCCTATTTCTCTGGTCAAATCTCCATTAGGTTCCTCCACTTTAATTATATCGGCTCCTAAATCTCCTAAAAGCTGTGTCGTAAAAGGACCCATTATAATATTAGTTAAGTCTATAACTTTAAGTTCTTTTAAAGGAAGAAATGATTCCATATTTTATCTATAGCACATGTAAGAAAATTAAATACATTGTTTTTAAGAAATATAGCTTTCTAATATTTAAAGTTTAATTTTGGTTGCGGGGGTAGGATTTGAACCTACGACCTTCAGGTTATGAGCCTGACGAGCTACCGGGCTGCTCCACCCCGCGCTGTATAATTATTATTGTTATTATATTTAGCTCATTTTGTGGTATTTAGAAAACCTGGCAGCGACCTACTCTCCCACGCCTTAAGACGAAGTACCATCGGCGCTGAAGACTTTTACTTCCGAGTTCGGAATGGTATCGGGTACGGAATCTTCGCAATAACCACCAGGTTATCTAAATACCATAAAGTTTATTAAACCATCACAAAAAAGACTTATTACTGTACAAGATATTTCAAGCCGATCGAGTTATTAGTACCAGTTAGCTACACATATTACTATGCTTCAACATCTGGCCTATCAACGTGGTAGTCTTCCACGACTCTCAAGGGATACCTAGTTTTGAGGCAGGTTTCCCGCTTAGATGCTTTCAGCGGTTATCCTTTCCATACTTAGCTACCCTGCGATGCCACTGGCGTGACAACAGGTACACCAGAGGTATGTCCATCCCGGTCCTCTCGTACTAAGGACAGATCCTCTCAAGTATCCTACACGCATGGCAGATAGGGACCGAACTGTCTCACGACGTTCTAAACCCAGCTCACGTACCACTTTAATCGGCGAACAGCCGAACCCTTGGGACCTGCTCCAGCCCCAGGATGTGATGAGCCGACATCGAGGTGCCAAACACTACCGTCGATAAGGACTCTTGGGTAGTATCAGCCTGTTATCCCCGGCGTACCTTTTATCCGTTGAGCGATGGCCCTTCCACATGGAACCACCGGATCACTATGACCGACTTTCGTCTCTGCTCGAATTGTCACTCTCGCAGTCAGGCAGGCTTATGCCATTGCACTCAACAGCTGATTTCCGACCAGCTTGAGCCCACCTTCGCGCGCCTCCGTTACTCTTTGGGAGGCGACCGCCCCAGTCAAACTACCCACCATGCAGGGTCTCGGATCCGGATAACGGACCTCGGTTAGATATCAAAGATCAAAAGGGCGGTATTTCAAGGTTGCCTCCATGCTAGCTGGCGCTAACACTTCAAAGGCTCCCGCCTATCCTACACATTTAATCTCTAATATCACTGCAAAGTTGTAGTAAAGGTGCACGGGGTCTTTCCGTCTGACCACGCGTACTCCGCATCTTCACGGAGAATTCAGTTTCGCTGAGTCGATGATGGAGACAGTGGGGAAGTCGTTACGCCATTCGTGCGGGTCGGAACTTACCCGACAAGGAATTTCGCTACCTTAGGACCGTTATAGTTACGGCCGCCGTTTACCGGGGCTTCAATTCGAAGCTTGCACTCCTCCTCTTAACCTTCCGGCACCGGGCAGGCGTCAGACCCTATACTTCCTCTTACGAGTTTGCAGAGCCCTGTGTTTTTAGTAAACAGTCGCCACCCCCTGGTTTGTGTCCCCTAATCCTGGTTGCCCAAGAAAAGGGCCCTCTTCTCCCGAAGTTACGAGGGTAATTTGCCGAGTTCCTTCATCATCGTTCTCTCAAGCGCCTAGGTATTCTCTACCAATCCACCTGTGTTGGTTTAGGGTACGGTCTATATGCTAGAGTTATTTCCTGGAACACCTTCATTGCCTAATCAATCCAATAAGATTAAACAATTTACAGTATTCGTCACTTCTAGCAGGTTCAGGAATATTAACCTGATTCCCATCGACTACGGCTTTCGCCCTCGTCTTAGGGGCCGACTAACCCTGCGCAGATTAGCTTTACGCAGGAAACCTTAGATTTTCGGCGACAGTGTCTCTCACACTGTTTGTCGCTACTCGTGTCAGCATTCTCACTTCCGATACCTCCAAGTATTCTCACAAATACTCTTCATCAGCTTACGGAACGCTCCGCTACCGCGCATATAAATATGCACCCGCAGTTTCGGTAAATGACTTTAGCCCCGTTACATCTTCGGCGCAAAACAACTGTTAGACCAGTGAGCTGTTACGCTATCTTTAAAGGGTGGCTGCTTCTAAGCCAACCTCCTGGTTGTTTTGGTTACTTCACATCCTTTTCCACTTAGTCATTATTTTGGGACCTTAACTGGCGGTCTGGGCTCTTTCCCTCTCGACATTGGACCTTAGCACCCAATGTCTGTCTGCTACGCTCTACTCAACGGTATTCGGAGTTTGGTAAGGTTTGGTAAGGATTAGCTCCCCCCTAGCCCATCCAGTGCTCTACCCCCGTTGGTAATACGTAACGCACTACCTAAATAGTTTTCGCGGAGAACCAGCTATCTCCGGGTTTGATTGGCCTTTCACCCCTAGCCACAAGTCATCCCCGTCTTTTTCAACAGACGTGGGTTCGGTCCTCCAGTGTGTGTTACCACACCTTCAACCTGCTCATAGCTAGATCACCCGGTTTCGGGTCTACTCCATGTAACTAAATCGCCCTATTAAGACTCGCTTTCGCTTCGCCTACACTTAACAGCTTAAGCTTGCTACATAGAGTAACTCGCTGACCCATTATACAAAAGGTACGCCGTCACCATATAAAATGGCTCCGACTGCTTGTATGCATCCAGTTTCAGGTACTATTTCACTCCCCTAACAGGGGTACTTTTAACCTTTCCCTCACGGTACTAGTTCACTATCGGTCATCAAGGAGTACTTAGGCTTGGAGGGTGGTCCCCCCATGTTCAAACAAGATTTCACGTGTCTCGTCTTACTCGAGTACTTATTAGGCACTTTACCCATACAAGGCTTTCACTTTTTATAGCATGCTTTCCCAAACATTTCTGGTTTTACCTAACAAGCAACTGGCCTAGTCCGCTTTCGCTCGCCACTACTAACGGAGTTTCGGTTGATATCCTTTCCTCTGGCTACTTAGATGTTTCAGTTCGCCAGGTTTGCTTTTTATATCTATTTATTCAATATAAAATGCCGTAAACGGCGGGTTTCCCCATTCGGAAATCCCCGGATCAAAGTTTATTCACAACTCCCCAGGGCTTATCGCAGTGTATCACGTCCTTCATCGCCTCTTGATGCCAAGGCATCCACTAAATGCACTTTCATCGCTTGAATTATCATATGTACAGAAATAAATCTTCTATTCTTGATAAGAATTCTCTGTGTGATGGTTTATTAAACTATATCAAACATTATTGAATATGTTACTAGGTTGGTGGAGGTGAACGGGATCGAACCGATGACCTCCTGCTTGCAAAGCAGGCGCTCTCCCAACTGAGCTACACCCCCTTAATAATAAACAGCAAAAAACATGCCATTGTGGTGGGCCCGGGTAGACTCGAACTACCGACCTCACGCTTATCAGGCGTGCGCTCTAACCGCCTGAGCTACGGGCCCCTAGAATAACCATTTTTATTTAGGGCTCCTAATAACTCTAAAAAGGGATTTATAGACGACGATCTATTGTCTATCAATAATTTAATACATTACTGAAATTAAATTATCCTTAGAAAGGAGGTGATCCAGCCACAGGTTCCCCTACGGCTACCTTGTTACGACTTCACCCCAGTCGCTGACCTTACCGTGGTCGACTGCCTCCGAAGTTAGCACATCGCCTTCAGGTAAAACCAACTCCCATGGTGTGACGGGCGGTGTGTACAAGGCCCGGGAACGTATTCACCGCGGCGTTCTGATCCGCGATTACTAGCGATTCCAACTTCATGTACTCGAGTTGCAGAGTACAATCCGAACTGAGACGTCTTTTGGGGATTAGCTCTAGGTTGCCCTATCGCGACCCGTTGTAGACGCCATTGTAGCACGTGTGTAGCCCAGCCCGTAAGGGCCATGAGGACTTGACGTCATCCCCGCCTTCCTCCGGTTTATCACCGGCAGTCTCCCTAGAGTGCCCGACCAAATCGCTGGCAACTAAGGACAAGGGTTGCGCTCGTTGCGGGACTTAACCCAACATCTCACGACACGAGCTGACGACAGCCATGCAGCACCTGTACTAAGTCCAGCCTAACTGAAGAGTTTTATCTCTAAAACTCGCGACTTAGCAATGTCAAGAGCTGGTAAGGTTCTTCGCGTTGCGTCGAATTAAACCACATGCTCCACCGCTTGTGCGGGCCCCCGTCAATTCCTTTGAGTTTTAATCTTGCGACCGTACTCCCCAGGCGGAGTGCTTAATGCGTTAACTACGACACTGAAAAATAAATTCCCAACGTCTAGCACTCATCGTTTACGGCGTGGACTACCAGGGTATCTAATCCTGTTTGCTACCCACGCTTTCGAACCTCAGCGTCAGATTTGGCCCAGAAAATCGCCTTCGCCACCGATGTTCTTCCCAATATCTACGAATTTCACCTCTACACTAGGAATTCCATTTTCCTCTACCAATCTCAAGTAAATCAGTTTTGATGGCAGTTCCGGAGTTGAGCTCCGGGCTTTCACCACCAACTTGATTAACCGCCTACGCTCGCTTTACGCCCAGTAATTCCGAGCAACGCTTGCCCCCTCCGTATTACCGCGGCTGCTGGCACGGAGTTAGCCGGAGCTTCTTCTGCAGGTACCGTCATTATCTTCCCTGCCGAAAGAGTTTTACAACCCTAAGGCCTTCTTCACTCACGCGGCATGGCTGGATCAGGCTTTCGCCCATTGTCCAATATTCCCCACTGCTGCCTCCCGTAGGAGTCTGGGCCGTGTCTCAGTCCCAGTGTGGCTGATCATCCTCTCAAACCAGCTAACGATCGTAGTCTTGGTGAGCCTTTACCTCACCAACAAACTAATCGTACGCGGGCTCATCTAAGAGCGGCCGAAGCCTTTCCCCCGGAGGGTATATGCGGTATTAGCAATCATTTCTAATTGTTATTCCCCACTCTAAGGTAGATTCCCACGCGTTACTCACCCGTCTGCCACTGTCCACTAAACCGAAGTCTAGTTTCTCGTTCGACTTGCATGTGTTAAGCCTGCCGCCAGCGTTCGCTCTGAGCCAGGATCAAACTCTTAAGTTTGATCTTAAAAAATTTATCGCTGACCCGACACATATCACTAACAAAGCTTATTAGCTTAAAGATTTATATGCATCGGTCGCTATTTGTGACCGTCGCCTATAAATCCCTTTTTATTATTCAATTTTCAAACAACACGCCAATGCAAATTGGCGAAACTTAACTATTACACCTTCGTATAGTTGGTGTCAATTAAAATTTATATAGACACATATTTTTTTTAATATTTAATATAGTTATGTCTGATACTATAAATATTCAAGTATTAAATAATAATACCTTATTAAAAATAGAACTTTATAACGAAAGAAAAAGTAATGCTTTGAGCTTAAAAATGTTAGATCAATTAATTAATGTATTAAATAACAAGATAATAATTAAAAAACTTAAATGCATAGTAATTAGCGGAGCAAATAAGGGTCCTTTTTGTTCAGGTGCAGACTTAATAGATATTAAAAATTTAAATAAAGAAAATAGTATTACGACGTACCATGAAAAAATTAATAATTTACT
>CACHHO010000019.1 GCA_902579545.1 Rhodospirillaceae bacterium
TTTGTAAGTAGATAATTTTTTATTTTCTTTCATTATCTAAGGAATATATTGTAAATAAACAAATTAGAAAATACAAAAATAAATTAAAATTTAAAATTAAAAAACTAATTAGAAACAGCTTCTACTCTTTTATTTTTATCTTCTGAAGTTTTATTTTCTTTTTCCGGAACATCTTGTAACTTAGCCTGCTTATCTCTATCTACAAATTCTATAATTGCCATTGGGGCAGAGTCTCCATATCTAAAACCTTTTTTTAAAATACGAGTATATCCTCCAGACCTATTTTTATATCTGTCCGGAAAGTCATTAAATAGTTTTGTAATTTTAGCATCTTTAGGTAATCTTGATAGTAATATTCTTCTAGAATGTAATGTACCTTTTTTTCCCAACGTAATCATTTTTTCTATTATTGGCCTCAAATCTTTTGCTTTAGGTAATGTAGTAGTTATTTGCTCATATTTTATTAATGAAGCAGCCAAATTTTTGAACATGGCTTTTCTGTGAGCACTAGTTCTATTAAGTTTTCTACCTTTTATTCTATGCCTCATTTTATACTCCAAATAAATTAATACGGATCTTCTATTTGTTTTGCTAAAGTTTCAATATTTTCGGGAGGCCAATTTTCAATACTCATACCTAAGCCAAGTCCCATGTGAGATAAAACCTCTCTAATTTCATTTAAAGATTTTCTCCCAAAATTAGGTGTTCTTAACATTTCATTTTCTGATTTAAGAACTAAATCTCCTATATATATTATATTGTCGTTTTTAAGACAATTTGCAGATCTTACAGATAATTCTAATTCATCTACCTTTCTTAATAAATTAGGATTTAATTTTGGTTCACTGTCTTGTTCACTTTCTTTAACTTCCTCTTCTTCTTGAAAGTTTACAAATAATGATGCTTGATCTGAAATAATTCTACCTGCTATAGCAACTGCATCTTCAGGAAGTAAAGTTCCGTTAGTTTCTATGTTCATAGTAAGTTTATCATAATCAGTGTCTTGTCCAACTCTAGTGTTTTCTACCTTATAAGCTACATTTTTTATAGGACTAAAAATTGAGTCAACAGGAATTAATCCTATAGGGTTATCTTGTTGTCTATTTTGAGAAGACGGAACATAACCTTTTCCTTCAGATACAGTTAAAGTCATTTTAAAGTTAACATCTTTATTAATATTACATATTACCAAATCAGGATTTAAGATTTCAACGTTAGCAGTATCTTCTATCATGGAGGCAGTGACTTCACATGGCCCTTGTACTGCTAAAACTAATTTTTTTTCACCAGGCTCAAGTATTTTCACAGCTAACTGTTTTATGTTCAATGTAATTTCTACAACATCTTCTGCAACACCCGGAACTGAGGAGAATTCATGTAATACTTGATCAAATTTTACCGCAGTAACAGCCGCTCCTCTTATAGAAGAAAGCAATACTCTTCTTAAAGCATTACCTAATGTTAATCCAAAACCTCTTTCAAGAGGCTCAACTATTAAAGTAGCTTCCTTATCTTTTTTATTTCCTGGAAGAAATTCTATTCTTGATGGTTTAATAAGCTCTTGCCAATTTTTTTGTAGCACAATATATCCTCTTAATAATATGGTTCAAAATTTTAAAAACAATTTATACTCTTCTTCTTTTAGGGGGTCTACAACCGTTATGGGGTATAGGAGTGACATCTTTTATTGCCGTAATAATAAAACCTGTAGATTGTAGAGCTCTTAATGCTGACTCTCTTCCGGCACCAGGTCCCCTCACTTCAATTTCTAGTGTTTTAACTCCATTATCTTTAGCTCTTTTACCTGCGCTTTCTGCTGCTAACTGAGCAGCAAAAGGTGTAGATTTTCTTGATCCTTTAAAACCTTCGGCTCCTGCCGAAGACCATGCAATTGTATTTCCCTTAGTGTCTGTAATTGTAATTATTGTATTATTAAAAGTAGCATTAACATGTGCTACACCTATGGGAATATTTTTTTTTATCTTTTTTTTCTTTGTTTCTGTTGCCATAATTATCCTCTTTAAGCTTTCTTTTTTCCTGCAACTGGTCTTGCTTTACCTTTTCGTGTTCTGGCATTTGTATGAGTTCTTTGTCCTCTGACAGGTAGACCTTTTCTATGTCTTAGCCCTCTATAACAACCAAGATCTACTAGTCTTTTTAAACTTACCGCATTTTCCCTTCTAAGATCTCCTTCTACGACATAGTTTTTATCAATTAAATCTCTTATAATAGTTAATTCATCTTCTGTGAGACTATTAACTCTCTTGGAGGCATCTAATTTTGCCTCCTCACAAATCTTTTTTGCTCTTGTAATACCTATACCATAGATATAGGTTAAGGCTATTTCTATCCTTTTTCCACTAGGTATATTTACTCCTGAAATTCTAGCCAATTTTATACTCCAAATAGAAGGTTTTTAAACGTGAAGAAGAATATTATAGTCAAGGTTTCATGCAAGTCAATATTCAAAATACACCTAAAACTTTTTTTATTTCTTCAGATACTTTTTCAATTTCTTGCATACCATTTATATTAAACAATATGCCTCTCTCTTCATAAAAGGGAATTAGCGGTTCAGTCTCTGAATTATACGTCTTAAACCTATTTTTGATAATTTCCGGTTTATCATCATCTCGGCCTCTATCAATTAATCTTTTTAGAATATCCTCTTCATTTACTTTAATTCTTAAAACAAAATCAATACTTTGACCATTATTCAAAAAAAACTCTAATTTTTCAGCTTGGTTAACAGTTCTCGGAAATCCATCTAAAATAAACCCTTTTTGACAATCAATACTTAATACTCGGTCTTTAACAATAGAAAGGACTATTTCGTCAGATACTAGCCCTCCCTTTTCCATTATTTCTTTTGCTTTTAAACCTATTTCAGACTTTGAAGTAACAGCACTCCTTAACATATCTCCTGTAGAAAGATGAGGTATTGATAAAGACTGTGAGATAAAGGTAGCTTGAGTACCTTTTCCACATCCAGGAGGTCCAAATAGTATAATTTGCAATTTAAAACCTACCTCTTAATTTAGCTTTTTTAATTAGTCCCTCGTACTGATGAGCTATCAAGTGCGAATGAACTTGGGCAACTGTATCCATTGTAACAGTAACTACAATAAGTAGACTGGTTCCGCCTAAATAGAAAGGCACTGAATATTGAGATATTAAAAGTTCAGGTAGCAAGCACACGGCACTTAAATAGGCAGAGCCAATAACAGTAAGTCTTGTTAGCACATAGTCAATATAATTTGCTGTAGACTCTCCTGGCCTAATTCCAGGTACAAAACCACCATTATTTTTTAAATTGTCTGCTGTATCCTGAGCATTAAATACTACACTAGTATAAAAAAAGGCAAAAAATACTATCGCAGACACGTATAATAACATATATAGAGGTTGCCCCCTACCTAGTAAAGACGTAATATCCATAAGCCAATTAGGTCCTGAACCTGCATTAATACTTAATGCAGTAACTGGTAAAAGTAATATTGATGACGCAAATATCGGAGGAATAACGCCAGCGGTATTAATTTTTAATGGTAAATGGCTAGATTGACCTCCCATAATTTTCATTCCAACTTGTCTTTTGGGATATTGAATAGTAATTCTTCTTTGAGCCCTTTCCATAAAAACAATAAAGGTAATAACTAAAGCAGCAAGAAAAAGAAAAAATAATATTAAAATACCAGAAAGAGCTCCTGTTTTTCCTAGTTCAAGTGTTGAAATTAGTGCTGCTGGTAATTCTGCTACTATTCCAGCCATAATTATTAGAGATATGCCATTACCTATTCCTCTTGCTGTAATTTGTTCACCAAGCCACATAAGAAAAACAGTAGCTCCTGTCAAAGTAATAATTGTTGATATTTTAAAGAACAATCCTGGGTTATCAACTGCAGGACCTTGTGAGTTTGTCATACCTTCCAATCCAGTAGCAATACCCAATGCTTGAACTGCTGCTAGAAAAACTGTTCCATATCTAGTATATTGAATAATTTTTTGTCTGCCACTGTCGCCATCTTTCTTAAGTTGTGCGATATGTTTAGAAGCAGAACCTAATAATTGTATTATTATAGAAGCTGATATATATGGCATTATATTCAATGCAAAAATAGACATTCTGCTAAGTGCTCCTCCAGCAAACATATCAAACATACCAAGTATACCACCTGTATTTTGACTAAAAATATCGTCTAATGCTCCTGGATTTATTCCTGGGATTGGAATATAAGTTCCTATTCTGTACACTATTAAAGCAAAAAGCGTAAATAAAATTCTTTGTTTTAATTCGGTTGCCTTTGCTATGGCTCCAAAGTTCACTGATGATGCTAACTGTTCTGCAGCAGAAGGCATATTTTTACTCCATATTTTTTTCTTTTACTTTTTTTATTTTTTCAGTATTTTTATCTACTTTCTTATAAAAAGTAATATTACCCTTTTTTTCACTTACCATTTTAATCGCTTTTTTAGAAGCTTTTTCTACTTTAAGCATAATGGTTTGAGTTAATTTTCCATTTGCTAAAACCTTCACAAGATCACTCTTTTTTCTAATTAGGCCAGCTTTAAAAAAGTCTTCTTTTGTAATTTCTTTCTTAATATCTATTTTTTTTTCGGTCGCTGCTTTTTCTATATCACCAATATTTACAATTGAGTAATTAGTTCTAAAAGGATTCTTGAAACCTCTTTTAGGCAACCTTCTATGCAAAGGCATTTGCCCTCCTTCAAAACCTTTTATTGCAACACCTGATCTAGATTTCTGACCTTTATGACCTGCTCCAGAAGTTTTCCCTGTACCTGAACCTATTCCTCTTCCTACTCTTTTGGGTTTTTTTAATGATGCTGTATCTTTAATAGTATTAAGTTTCATTATGCCTCTTTTACTTCATATTTTACTAAATGTTTAACCTTATCAATCATTCCTAATATACTTTCATTATAAGGTAGATCTCTAGTTCTATTGATTTTATTAAGGCCCAAGCCTATTAAGCATTTTTTTTGATATCCTTTTCTCCCAATAGGGCTTGACACCTGAGTCACTTTAATTATTTTTTTCCTTGCCATCTTTTATTTTTTCCTCATTATCATTTGATTTTTTTTTCCCAAAAATACTACTAACTTTTAAACCTCTTCTAGAGGCTATATTTCTAGGAGATTGAATATTTTCTAAACCATTAAAAGTAGCTCTTACCATGTTATAAGGACTAGAACTTCCTATTGACTTTGACACAACATCCTGTATGCCTAGTGTTTCAAAAACTGCTCGCATCGGTCCACCCGCAATTATTCCTGTGCCTGGCGGTGCACTTCTTAATATAACTTTAGATGCTCCATGTCTTCCTTTCACATCATGATGTATTGTTCTACCTTCTTTTAAGGGGATCCTTACCATTTTATTCTTAGCTTGATCTGTTGCTTTTTTAATAGCTTCAGGAACCTCTCTTGCCTTACCAGTACCGAAACCTACTCTACCCTTAGCATCTCCAACAACAACTAAGGCAGCAAATCCAAATCTTCTACCTCCTTTAACAACTTTTGCCACTCTGTTAATACTAACTAACTTATCGTTTAACTCAGCTGTTTCATTGCTTTTTGTATCTTTAACCATATAACCCCTAAAACTTTAACCCTTCTTTTCTTGCAGCTTCTGCCAGCGCTTTGACTCTTCCATGATAAAGATATCCACCTCTATCAAAGTAAACTTCCTTTATCCCTTTTTCTAGCGCTTTTTTTGCTATACCTGAACCAACTATTTCGGCAACTTTAATATTACCACCATTATTTTTTGAACTTTTTTTAATTGCCTTATCTAAACTTGAAAAAGATAATAAAGTATTGTGCTTATCATCATCTATTATCTGAGCATAGATGTTTGCACTACTTCTAAATACAGATAGTCTAATATTGCTTTTGCAATTAGACTTTAGTCTAAATCTATTTCTAGCTTTTCTTTTACTAAACAAATATTTACTTTTATTACTCATTTATTTCTTTTTTCCTTCTTTTCTTCTAATAATTTCATCACTATATTTAATACCTTTACCTTTGTAAGGCTCTGGTTTTCTGAATGACCTAATTTCTGATGCAAACTGTCCTACTTTTTGTTTATCAATTCCTGATATTGAAATTTCTGTAGGTTTAGTACACTTAACATCTAAATCATCTGGAATAGCTAGTTTTATATCATGACTAAAGCCCAATTGTAAAGTTAATATACCATCACCAACTGAAGCTCTATATCCTACTCCGTTCACTTCTAAGTTTTTTGTAAAACCCTCTTCTACTCCTTGTATCATATTGCTTATTACAGTTCTTATAAGTCCCCATGAAGACTTTGCTAATTTCGTTTCGTCTACTGGCTTAACTATAATTTTTCCTTCTTCTTTGGATACAATTACAGAAACTGGATATTTGTTTTTAAGCTCTCCCCTTTTACCTTTAATAAATACAGTGTTATCTTTAATTTCTGCTATTACACCTGAAGGTAGAATAACTGGTTGCTTTCCAACTCTAGACATATCAATAAACCCTACACAAAACTTCGCCACCTATGTTGGCATTTTTAGCTGAGAAATTAGTCATAACTCCCTTTGAAGTTGATAGAATTGATATGCCCATATTATTTTTGTAGTTTGGCATTGTCTTAACTGAAGAATATACCCTCATTCCTGGTTTAGAAATTCTGGAAATTTCCTTAATTGCCGGTTTTCCATCAAAATATTTTAGCGATATTTCTATTTGTTTTCCTTTTTCATCTTCAATAATCTCGTAACCTCTAATATATCCCTCTTCTTTTAACACTTTTAAAATAGATATTTTTAAATTAGATAAAGGGCAAGAAACCTTTCCTTTTCTTACCTGTTGTCCATTTCTAATTCTAGTCAATAAATCACTTATTGGATCAGTCATAGTCATAATATCACCTACCAACTAGCCTTTGTCATACCAGGTATTTGACCAGAGGAAGCTAATTCTCTTAAAGCAATTCTTGAAAGCTTTACTCTTCTGTAGAAACCTCTTGGTCTACCCGATAACTCACATCTATTTCTTATTCGTGAAGCACATCCATTTCTTGGCATAGCCGCTAATTTAATTACGGCATCAAATCTATCTTCTTGAGTAGTCTTTTTATTCATGATAATTTTTTTTAAAGTATCTCTTTTCTCTTTAAAACGCTCTGTTTTTTTTATCCTATGTTTATTTTTCTCTATTGCACTCTTTTTAGCCAAAGTTATCTCCTTTATTAATTATTAATTGGCATATTAAAACTTTTTAATAGCTCTAACCCTTCGTTATCATTCTTAGCAGAAGTTACTATTGTAATATCCATTCCTCTTAACGAGTCTAGGTTATCATAATCTATCTCAGGAAAAACTATTTGTTCTTTTAGCCCAAGAGAAAAGTTACCACTACCATCAAAGCTTTTTTTTGATAAACCTCTAAAGTCCCTAACTCTTGGTAATGCAATGTTCACTAGTCTGTCTAAAAATTCATACATCTTTTCCTTTCTGAGAGTTACCTTAGCTCCAATACTTACTCCTTCTCTTAATTTAAAACCTGCAACAGATTTTCTTGCTTTAGTAATTACAGGCTGCTGACCACTTATTAATTTTAAATCATTAATGGCTCCTTCTATTTTGCCTTTATCTTGAGCCGCGTCTCCAACTCCCATATTAATAGAAATTTTTTCTAACTTAGGTATAGCCATGTCGTTTTTAGCCCCTAGTTTTTTCTTTAAAGAGCTCTTTATTTCTTTATTATATAAATCTTTTAACCTAGCCATTATTTATCTAAAACCTCTCCAGTTAGTCTACTAAATCTAAGTTTTCTACCATCTTCTAAAATTTTATAGCCAATTTTAGTGGCCTTTTTTTCTTTTTCGTCATAAAAAGCAATATTAGAAATATTTATATAATTTTCTTTTTCCACAATTCCACCAGCTGAATTTTGTGTAGGTTTAGTATGCTTTTTAACTATATTAGCGCCTCTAACAAGAGCTCTGTTTTCCTTAGGCAAAACTTTTAATATTTCCCCTATTACACCTTTACTCTTACCATTAGTTACTATAACCTTGTCTCCTTTTCTAAGTTTAAGTTTACTATTCATTACAGCACCTCAGGTGCTAAAGAAATAATTTTCATAAATTTTTTTGCTCTTAATTCTCTTGTAACAGGTCCAAATATTCTTGTGCCTATTGGCTCCTGTTGCTTATTTATTAAGACTGCAGCATTTTTATCAAATCTAATAGCACTACCATCATTTCTTCTTATTTCTTTTGCAGTTCTAACTATAACCGCATGATGTATATCTCCTTTAGCAACTTTTCCCCTGGGTATTGCTTCCTTTACTGAAACTATAATTATATCACCTACACTAGCAAACTTTCTTTTTGAACCGCCTATCACTTTAATGCATTGCACTCTTCTGGCTCCCGAATTATCTGCAACCTCTAAATTTGTTTCATTATGTATCATTTTTCTTCTCTTGATTAACTACTATCCAAGTTTTTAATTTTGAAATTGGCTTGGTTTCCTCAATAAAAACTTTATCTCCCACTTTTAAAGCATCACTATCATCTTGAGCATGATACTTCTTAGATCTTTTAATAAATTTTTTATAAATAGGATGCTTGAAGGTTCTCTCAACTTTCACCACCACTGTATTTTTGTTGTTAGAGCTACATACAACACCACTTAGTACTCTTTTAGGCATCCACTTTTTCCTTTTTCATGTTTAGTAACGTTTTAATTCTAGCAATTTCTTTTCTCACTATTTTTATTCTAGAAGGTTTTTCAATTTGCCCCATAGACTTTTGAAACCTTAAATTCATTCTTTCTTTCATAAAAGATTTTAGCATGGTCTCTAACTCATCTACGGTTTTATTTTTAAGTTCTGATTTGGCCATTATAATTTAATACCTCTTGTTACAAACTTAGTTTGAATTGGTAATTTTGCTGCTCCTAATTCGAAGGCTCTTTTAGCTAATTCTTCTTCCACACCATCTAATTCAAATAAAATTCTACCTGGTTTAACTCTGCATGCCCAATATTCAGGCGTTCCTTTTCCTTTACCCATTCTTACCTCTGTTGGCTTTTGAGAAACTGGTAAATCAGGAAATATTCTTATCCAGACCCTACCTTGCCTTTTAATGTGTCTAGTGATAGCTCTTCTTGCTGCCTCTATCTGTCTTGCTGTAATTCTTTCTGGTTGAAGTGCCTTTAAACCATAAGCTCCAAAGTTTAGGAATGTACCTCCTTTTGCATTTCCATGAATTCTTCCTTTATGAGCTTTTCTGTATTTTGTTCTTTTTGGTAATAGCATTTTTTTCCTTAACTTTTTTTATTTTTATCATTATTTACCTGCTTGTTTGTCTTTTCTTCTTCTGTAGCAGTTTCCCCTGTATATACCCACACTTTTATACCAATTGTACCATATGCTGTATGTGAAGTTGATACTCCATAGCTAATATTAGCTCTAAGTGAATGAAGTGGCACTCTACCCTCTCTATACCACTCTATTCTAGCTATCTCTGCTCCTCCAAGCCTGCCTCCTGATACTATTTTTATTCCTTGAGCTCCTAATCTTAAAGCAGATTGGATAGCCCTCTTCATTGTTCTTCTAAATGAAGCTCTTCTTTCTAATTGTTCTGCTATATTATCTGCTATAAGTTGAGCATCTATTTCAGGCTTTCTAACCTCTACTATATTTAATTGCACTTCTCCTGTCGTAATAGACGCAACCTTAGATTTTATTTTTTCAATATCTGTTCCCTTTTTTCCTATGACTACACCAGGCCTTGCAGTGTGGATTGTAATGATAGCTTTTTTAGCTGGCCTTTCTACTACTACCTTACTAATAGCAGCACTTTTTAATTCTTTAGTAATATAATTTCTTATTTTTAAGTCTTCATGCAAAAGTTTAGCGTATTCACTACCTTTTGCATACCATTTGGAACTCCAGTCTTTATTTACACTCAATCTCATAACTATTGGATTTACTTTTTGACCCATTATTTACCTTCCTCATTTTCCTTCAAAACTATAGTAAGTTTGCTAAAAGGTTTTAATATTTTTGCTGCTCTACCTCTAGCCCTTGGTCTCATTCTTTTCATAACTATTGACTTACCTACAAAAGCTTCTTCCACAATTAATCTATCAATATCAAGTCCAAAGTTATTTTCAGCATTAGCTATTGCTGTGTTTAGTACTTTTAAAACCTCTCTAGAAATTCTTTTTCTAGAAAATGCTAATTGATCAATAGCCACTTTAATATTTTGTCCTCTTATAGATTTTGCAACTAGGTTTAACTTTTGACCACTAGTTCTAAGACTTTTTGCCTTAGCAATTGCTCTTTTTACATTATCTTTTTTTACTACCATTATTTTTTTGCCTTCTTATCTGCTGTATGTCCATAATAGGTTCTGGTAGGAGCATACTCACCAAGTTTTTGTCCAACCATTTCTTCTGATACTAAAACTGGTATAAACTTTTTTCCGTTATAAACATTAAATGTTATACCAACAAATTGAGGTAATATAGTTGACCTTCTAGACCATGTTTTTATTGGTTTATTTTTACTCTCTTTAAGATGATCTTGCACTTTTTTTATTAAGTGTCCATCTACAAAGGGGCCTTTCCATATAGACCTTGCCATAACTACCTACTGTTCCTTCTTTTTAAAATTAATTTGTCTGTTCTTTTATTATTCCTAGTTCTTTTACCTTTAGTTGGGACACCCCATGGAGTAACTGGATTTCTTCCTCCTGAAGTTCTTCCTTCTCCGCCACCATGTGGATGGTCGACCGGGTTCATAACAACTCCCCTTACATGTGGCCTTTTTCCTAACCATCTACTTCTTCCTGCCTTACCCGAGTTACAATTTTGGTGATCAGAATTTGATACAACTCCTATAGTTGCCCTGCAATTTAAAGGAACTAGTCTTTGTTCTCCAGAAACTAATTTTAACATTGCATAATCTTTGTCTTTTCCCACCAATTGAACGGAAGTTCCTGCAGACCTAGCAATTTGACCTCCCTTTAATGGCTTCATTTCAACATTATGCACCAAAGTACCTGTTGGAATATTTCTTAACGGCAAACAATTTCCAACTTTAATATCCACATTTTTTCCAGAAATAATGCTACTTTGCAGTTTCAATTTCTGTGGTGCCAATATGTAGCTTAACTCTCCATCTTTGTATTTAATTAAAGCAATATGACAAGATCTGTTTGGATCATATTCTATTCTAATTACCTCAGCAGCGACATCATCTTTTTGTCTCTTAAAATCTATAATTCTATAGCTTCTTTTATGTCCTCCTCCTTTCCACCAAACCGTAATTCTTCCCTTATTATTTCTACCACCTTTTTTTGACAAACCTTTAGTAAGTTTCTTAACAGGTTTTCCTTTGTGAATATCAGACTTATCTACAAGAACTAATGCTCTTCTAGATGGAGTTGTAGGATTAAAATTCTTAAGAGACATTTAGCTAACTCCTCCACTATAATCTAGATTCTGACCTTTATTCAATGTAACTATAGCCTTTTTGTAATCTGACCTTTTACCTTTAGTGCCTTTAAAAGTTTTTGTTTTTCCTTTAACTTTAGTAGTGTTAATGCTTTTCACTTTAACCTTAAAAAGCTTTTCAATAGCTTCTTTTATGCTAGTTTTGTTACTGTTAATCGAAACTTTAAAAACATATTGGTTATATTCAGAAATTTTAGTAGCTTTCTCTGTAATTACTGGAGAAAGAATAGTATTAAAAATATTATTCACCATATTGCTCCAAAACTTTTTTAATAGCTGACAAAGAAACTACCAAGCTATCTCTTTTAATAATTTGATATGCATTTAAACCTTTTATATTTAGCAGATCTATTTCCTTAATATTTCTAGTAGATAACATGAAATTTTTATTAACTTCACCTTCTTCAACCAAAGTAGCAGAACTGATCCCTAATTTACTTAATTTTTCAATCATTGTTTTTGTTTTAATAGTTTTCATTTCTAGCTTTTCTATAATTTTTAGTTTACCTTCTTTTAGTTTAGATGATAGAAGGATTCGTATAGCTTGCTTTTTTAGTTTAGATGGGATTTTTTTATCGTGAGACCTTACTTTTGGTCCATGGACTACTCCACCCCCTTTGAATTGCACAACCTTTTTCGATCCATGTCTTGCTCTTCCAGTCCCTTTCTGTCTGTAAATTTTAGCTGTAGATCCTACTACTTCATTTCTCTCTTTTACTTTATGACTGCCTTGTCTTTTTTTTGATAATTGCCAATTTACTACTTTAGCTACAATGTCTTCTTTAATATCTGCAGAAAATATGAAAGTTGGCAAAGTAATTTCTTCCTTTTCCTTATTATTTAGATCATATACTTTTATTTTTAATGATTTAACCATAATCAAGTAGTTTTATTTTCCTTATTATTTTCAGTGTTATCTTCTTTTACGTTTTCTATGTTCTTATTATTTATTTTTTTATTAGTATCATTGTCATTTTTAGATTCACCTTTAGCTGTGTCTAAGACTTCATTTTTATTTTCTTCCTCTGTCTTCGATTTTTTTTCTTTTATATCATCTTTTTTTTCATCATTTACAGACCTCAGAACACCAGCTGGATATGGTATATTTGCTGGCAAACTTTTTTTCTTAGCATCATAAATTTCTACCCATGAGCCTACGGAACCAGGTACTCCGCCCTTAACTAATATGAGACTTCTTTCTTCATCAATAGAAACGACCTCTAAACTTTGTATAGTTATTTTTTTATTTCCTAGCCTTCCTGCCATTTTTTTTCCTTTCCATACACGCCCTGGATCTTGACTGTTACCGGTAGAACCATGACTTCTATGAGAAATTGAAACACCATGACTAGCTCTAAGTCCTGCAAAATTATGCCTTTTCATAGCTCCTGCAAAGCCTTTTCCTATAGAGTAAGATCTAACATCAACAAATTGTCCTACAACAAAATGTGAAACAATAATATTAATTCCTTTATCTACAAAGTTTTCCTCAGAAACTCTAAACTCTTTAATTTTTTTAGAAGGTTCCAATTTGATTTTAGAAAAAAATTCTTTTTGAGGTTTATTAATTGCTTTAATATTTTGTTTATCAAAACCTACTATTAACGCATCATATCCATCTTTATTCTGCTTTCTGTGTCCAATAACTATACTTTTGGGCATTTGCAATACTGTTACGCTATTGTGAACTCTATTGTCATTGTAAACTCTGGTCATTCCTATTTTCTTTGCAAGCACCCCTGTTCTCATAACTTAATCTCCACATCCACTCCAGCTGCCAAATCTAACTTCATTAAAGCATCAACAGTTTGGGGTGTAGGACTTACTATATCGAGAAGTCTTTTGAAAGTTCTAATTTCAAATTGTTCTCTTGACTTTTTATCTACATGCGGTGATCTGTTAACAGTAAATCTTTCTATTCTAGTAGGCAAAGGAATAGGACCTCTAACGTCAGCACCTGTTCTCTTAGCTGTATTCACTATTTCATGTGCAGAATTATCTAAAATCCTGTGATCAAAAGCTTTAAGTCTGATTCTGATATTTTGATGTTCTGCCATATTTACCTAATTATTCTATGATTTCAGATACTACACCTGCACCTACAGTTTTTCCACCTTCTCTAATAGCAAACTTTAAACCTTTTGCCATTGCTATAGGAGAAATTAGGTTTACAGTAAGTCCAATATTGTCTCCAGGCATAACCATCTCGGTACCACTAGGTAACTCAACTGTTCCGGTTACGTCTGTTGTTCTAAAGTAAAACTGTGGCCTGTAATTACCAAAAAAAGGAGTATGCCTTCCTCCTTCTTCTTTAGTTAGCACATATGTTTCTGCTTTAAATTTAGTATGAGGTTTAATTGATCCTGGTGCAGCTAAAACCTGTCCTCTTTCTACATCTTCTCTATTAATTCCTCTTAGTAAAGCACCTATATTATCACCTGCTTCACCTCTATCTAAAAGCTTTCTAAACATTTCAACTCCAGTACAAACTGTTTTTGTGGTATCTTTAATTCCTATTATTTCAATTTCATCGTTTACATTTATTACTCCTGACTCCACTCTACCTGTAACAACTGTTCCCCTTCCAGAAATAGAAAATACGTCTTCAATAGGCATCAAAAAAGGTTGGTCTACAGGTCTTTCTGGTTGAGGAACATACTTGTCTACCTCTTCCATAAGCTTCATAATTGCAGGAGCTCCAATATCTGAGCTATCTCCTTCTAAAGCTTTAAGAGCTGAACCCTTAATAATGGGGATATCATCTCCAGGAAATTCATACTTAGACAAGAGTTCTCTAACTTCCATTTCTACTAGCTCTAAAAGCTCGGGGTCATCTACCTGATCTACTTTGTTTAAAAAAACAACTAGTGCTGGAACACCAACTTGTCTTGCTAATAAAATGTGCTCTCTTGTTTGAGGCATAGGTCCATCAGCAGCAGAAACAACTAAGATACCTCCATCCATTTGTGCCGCTCCTGTTATCATATTTTTAACATAATCAGCATGGCCAGGACAATCAACATGAGCATAATGTCTTCCTTCTGTTTCATATTCAACATGAGCTGTGTTAATTGTTATGCCTCTTTCTTTTTCCTCTGGAGCTTTGTCTATCTCGTCATAAGCTATGCTAGTTGCACCTCCAGTTTCAGCCAAAGTTTTAGTAATTGCAGCTGTTAAGGTAGTTTTCCCATGATCAACGTGTCCTATAGTTCCCACGTTAACATGTGGTTTATTTCTCTCAAATTTTTCTTTTGCCATTTTTTCTCTCCGTTTTCAATATTTATCAATTATTAACTAGCTAGTTTTGATTTAAGTTCTTCTTCGACCATTGTAGGGACTAACTCATATTTATCAAATTGCATAGTATAAACTGCTCTTCCTTGAGTCATAGATCTTAAGTTATTTACATAGCCAAACATAGTCGCAAGTGGAACATTTGCTTTTACCAAAGTTGCATTACCTTGTGGATCCATTCCTTGAACTTGTCCTCTTCTACTATTAAGATCTCCTATGACATCGCCTACAAACTCTTCAGGGGTTACTACCTCTACTTTCATCATCGGCTCCAAAAGTTTGGGCTTAGATTTTGAAAGAGCATCTTTGAAAGCTGATCTACCAGCAATTTCAAAAGCCATTACACTTGAATCTACATCATGATAAGCTCCATCATAAAGCGTAACACTAATATCTATAACTGGATAGCCTGCTACTACTCCATTTTGCATAGCACTTTCAATTCCTTTCTGTACTCCAGGAATGTATTCTTTTGGTATATTTCCTCCTACTACTTTATTAATAAAGTCTAAGCCACATCCTGGTTCACCTTTTTTAACTACCATTTTAACTCTAGCAAACTGCCCTGCTCCTCCAGATTGCTTTTTATGTGTATAATCAACGTCAGCTTCAGAGGTAATTGTTTCTCTGTACGCAACTTGCGGTGCTCCAACATCAGCCTCTACCTTAAATTCTCTTTTCATTCTATCTACAATAATATCTAAATGTAACTCACCCATTCCTTTAATTATTGTTTGACCACTTTCTATATCAGAGGATACCCCAAAAGATGGATCTTCTGCAGCTAATCTGCCAAGTGCTTCTGACATTTTTTCTTGATCAGCTTTAGTTTTTGGTTCAACAGCAACTTCTATTACAGGATCAGGAAACTCCATTCTTTCTAAAATAACTGGGTTACTTGAGTCACTAAGAGTATCTCCAGTTGTAACAGATTTTAAGCCACAAATTGCAATTATGTCACCTGCTCTTGCTTCCTTAATATCTTCTCTACTATTAGCATGCATTTGTAACATTCTTCCTATTCTTTCTTTTTTTCCTTTTACTGTATTTTCTACTGTTGCTCCACTTTCAACTACTCCAGAATAAACTCTAGCAAATGCCAGGGTTCCTACAAAAGGATCGGTCATTATTTTAAATGCTAGAGCAGAAAAAGGTTGAGCATCAGAACTTTCTCTTCTTAACTCTTCATCACTGTCTACTTTTACACCCTTTACAGGAGGCAGATCTAGTGGAGAAGGTAAATAATCAATTACAGCATCTAGCATAGGTTGAACACCTTTATTCTTAAAAGCTGATCCACATAATACAGGAACAAAAGAAGCACTAATAGTTCCTTTTCTTATACATTTTTTTAAATCTTCAACAGATGGTTCATTTCCTTCTAAATATTGTTCCATAATTGCATCGTCTTGTTCCACTGCAAGTTCTACAAGTTTTTTTCTATAATCTTCTGCCTTTGATTTGTATTCTTCTGAAATTTCATTTACTTTAAACTCAGCTCCAAGAGTTTCTTCTGTCCAGATTATTTCTTTCATATTTAAAATATCTATAACTCCAAGAAATTCTGACTCAGCTCCTACTGGTAACTGAAGTACTATTGGAACTGCTCCTAATCTATCTTCAATCATGTTCAGGCATCTGTAAAAGTCAGCTCCTACTCTATCCATTTTATTAATAAAGCACATTCTTGGAACACCGTATTTATTTGCCTGTCTCCATACAGTTTCAGACTGTGGCTCAACTCCAGCTACACTATCAAATACAGCTACAGCACCATCTAATACTCTAAGTGATCTCTCCACTTCTATGGTAAAATCTACGTGACCCGGAGTGTCAATAATATTTACTCTATGGTCTTTCCAAAAGCATGTTGTTGCTGCTGAAGTAATAGTAATTCCTCTTTCTTGTTCTTGTTCCATCCAATCCATGGTGGCGGCACCATCATGTACCTCACCAATTTTATGTGATACACCTGTATAATATAAAATTCTCTCAGTGGTAGTAGTCTTACCAGCATCTATATGTGCCATTATTCCTATATTTCTATATTTATTTAATTCTGTTTCTCTACTCATAGTTGTTCCGTATTTTTACCACCTATAATGAGCAAAAGCTCTATTAGCCTCTGCCATTTTACGTGTATCTTCATTTTTTTTAATAGCCGAGCCTCTTTTATTCGTGGCATCTAAAAATTCATTAGCTAACCTATCTATCATTGATTTTTCATTTCTTTTTCTAGCTGCATCTATAAGCCATCTTATAGCTAAAGCTTGTTTTCTTCTTCCTGAAACCTCAACTGGTACTTGGTAAGTAGCTCCACCGACTCTTCTTGATCTTGTTTCTATTTGTGGTTGAACGTTTTCTATTGCAGATTTAAAAACTTCAATTGGTTTTTTATTTTTTTCTTTCTTCTCTATCACATTGAAGGAGGAGTAAATAAGTTTTTCTGCAACATCTTTCTTGCCATCAACCATTAGGGACCTTATAAACTTAGCTAATACCTTATCTCCGAAAATCGGATCAGGTGTAATTTCTCTTATTGTAGACTTTCTTCTTCTAGACAAAATTCATTCTCCTATTTAGGCCTTTTTGCGCCATACTTTGACCTTCTTTGTTTTCTGTTACTAACACCTTGGGTATCTAATACACCTCTAACAACATGATACCTAACACCTGGTAAGTCTTTTACACGACCTCCCCTAATTACAACTACTGAATGTTCTTGTAAATTATGTCCCTCTCCTGGAATATAGCTGGTAACCTCAAAACCGTTTGTGAGCCTTACTCTTGCAACTTTTCTAAGAGCAGAGTTAGGCTTCTTAGGAGTAGTTGTGTACACCCTAGTACATACTCCTCTTTTCTGTGGACACGCTTCCAAAGCGGGCACTTTGTTTCTTTTAATTTGTGCTTTTCTTCCCTTACGCACAAGCTGATTAACTGTCGGCATTAAAATTCCTTTTTTTAACTTTTAAATTACCAGAAAAACGCATATTATTGATAGTTAGGGCAACGGTCAAGTATAAAAAGCAAAAAAAATTATTTATATGTTGTATTTATACAACATATGTTAAAAAAATTGTATTTTAACTACTTTCAATTTGCTGTGCTTGCTCTTCTTTTATTCTTCTTTCATTAAGAGTAGCTAGTTTTTTAAACTTTGCCATTGACCTTCCAGTTCCTGCAGGTATTAATCTTCCTACAATAACATTTTCTTTCAGTCCCACTAGATCATCCTTTTTTCCAGCCGTAGCTGCCTCAGTCAAAACCCTTGTTGTTTCTTGAAAAGATGCTGCCGATATAAAAGATCTAGTTTGTAAACTTGCCTTTGTAATTCCATTTAAGATAGGAACAAATGTAGCAGGCTTTTTTGACTCATTTAATACATTATTATTTTCTATTTCGACCTCTTCTCTATCTACATTCTCTCCTGCTATTAAATTAGTGTCCCCTGGCTCTAAAATCTCTACTTTCTGTAACATTTGTCTAGAAATCACTTCAATGTGTTTGTCGTTAATCTTAACGCCTTGAAGTCTATATACATCTTGAATTTCATTTACTAAATAATTTGCTAATTCCTCAATTCCTAAAACCCTTAAAATATCATGAGGGACAGGGTTACCATCCATAAGAAGATCTCCTTTATTTACAATATCGCCTTCCTGAACCATAATATGTTTTCCTTTAGGAACTAAATATTCAACAAATTTTTCTTTATTATCCAAATCTACAACTAATAGTTTTCTATTTGCTCTAACATCTTCACCAAATTCTATTCTGCCTCTTATGTCAGAAATAAAAGAATAATCTTTTGGCTTTCTGGCTTCAAATAATTCTGCAACTCTTGGCAACCCTCCTGTAATATCTTTAGATTTTTGAGAGTCTAAAGGTATCCTAGCAAGCAAGTCTCCAGCATTAACTTTAATTTTTCTTTTTCCTCCAGAAACGTAAGAAACTGATAAAACTGCGTCCACGGGTAATTCATAAACTGCCTGATTCCCACTAGATAATTTTAATATTTTATCATTATCATCATATATCTCTATTCTAGGTCTCAAATTTATACCCTTTGCTCCACCTGTACTTCTCCATTCTTTTATAATTTGACTAGTCATGCCCGTGTCTGTAGAAGTAATTTCTTCAAGTGTTTCTTTATTCACATCTAAAAATTTTACATAACCTTGCTTTTCTGTAATTATAGGTCTTGTGTAAGGATCCCATTCAGCAAGTTTTTGTCCTCTTTTAATTTTACTTTTTTCTTTAACTAAAATATTGGCACCGTAAGGAACTCTTTCCCTAAATCTTTCCCTATCATTATCATCCTTAATTACTAACCTACAATCCCTGTCTAGTACTATACCAGCACCTTTTTTATCAAAAATAACATTACCACCATCTATGTAAATAGTTCCATCTATAGTTGCCTCTAGTCTTGATTGTTCTGATCCAGCTTGCGCTGCACCTCCAATATGAAAAGTTCTCATTGTTAATTGAGTTCCTGGTTCGCCTATTGACTGAGCTGCTACCACACCAACTGCTTCTCCAATATTTACTTTGGTTCCTCGGGCTAGGTCTCTTCCATAACAAATAGAGCAAATACCTGTTGATATTTCACAAGTTAATGGACTCCTTACCTTAACAGTATCAATTTCTGATTCTACTATCTTTGAAATCAAATCTTCATCTATAAAGTCACCCTTTTTAGCTATTAATTTAT
>CACHHO010000020.1 GCA_902579545.1 Rhodospirillaceae bacterium
CTGTCTACAGTTAAAGGAGCACAGGTCTGATCCAAAATTCTGTTTATTTGTTTTTTTAATTTCTTAAAAGTTCTTTTCTCTTGAATGCTCTTTAATTCCTTTATATTCATAACTCCCAAAAATCCTACATTTTTTACTTGAGGCAATGACTCTCCTTGAGTTACGGCAAACTCATAACTTCTATCCAAGTATTCTTTTTTATTAATTATTTGATAGTTGTATTTCCTAAAAAAGGAATAAACTTGCTTTTGAATTTTTTCATGAGCAAAAAAATCTTTTATAGGATTTATGTTATCTATTTCTATCAATTTAAACCTTTAAATAGCATTATCGAAAATATAGATGAATGTCAATCCAGAGAATAACCGGTTGATCTTACTGTTCTTATTATTTCCCTAGAATTTTCTATATTTATAGCTTTCCTAAGCCTTCTTATGTGCACATCCACAGTTCTTATTTCAATATCAGACTCTAGCCCCCAGACCTTATCAAGAAGTTGCTCTCTTGAAAAAACTAATTTAGGGTTGGTCATAAAATATAATAATAGTTCATATTCTTTAGGACTGAGTTTAATCTGATTTCCATTTCTATAAACTCTATGTGTTTTTAGATGTAGTTCTATATCATCATATGATAGTTTACTGAAAAATAAGTTTGGATAAGACCTCTTTAATACAGCTTCAACCCTAGCTAAAAGTTCCTTATGCGAGAATGGCTTAGTAATATAGTCATCTGCTCCTGAGTTAAACCCTTTAATTTTATCTGCTTCTTCCTCTTTTGCTGTGACAAATATGACAGGAATATTTAAGTTTTCCTTTTGTTTTTTTATTGTTCTCAAAAATGACAGTCCAGACATTTCAGGAAGCATCCAGTCCAATAAGATCAAATGTATACTGTGATCGTCACATAATTCAAGTGCTTCCTCTGCAGAGGAAGCTTCAAATATTTTATAAGTATTTTTTAAATTATAATTTAATAGTTCTCTTATCGTTATATCATCTTCTACTATTAAAATATTAAGCATCAGTTTAATTTTTTTCTAGGTGGTATTTTTATGTCTCCACTGGCCATATATGCAATGGACTCAGCAATATTTGTAGCATGGTCACCAATTCTTTCAAAGTTTTTAGATATAAATAACATATGGGTACCTGGTACAACTAGTTTTGAAGAACTTGTCATTTTTTCTAGCAGGGTTGTAAATGTTTTCAAATGAATTTTATCAATCTCTAAGTCATTTATTCTAACTTCTGTAGCTTTTTTGAAATCTTTGTTTATAAATGCATCTAAACTTTCTTTAAAAAGATTTAAAGTTTTTTCTCCAAGAAAAAGTAAATCTTTTATTTCATCTTGAATAGAGTGTTCTGTTAATATTATTCCTCTTCTACACACACTACTTAATAAGTCACCTGTTCTTTCGAGGTAACCTGCAATTCTAGTGCAGCCAACTAAAATTCTCAAATCTACTCCTACAGGCTGTCTTTTGGCAATAAGCATTTGTATTTGATTTATAACTGAGGTTTCTAAACTATCAATATTTTTATCATCGTTTACTACAGACTTGGCAAGGCTTTCATCCTTATCAGAAAGAGCTTGTAAAGCTCTATTGAACATTTTTTCTAGTTCTGCTCCCATTTCTAACAATGAATCATTTAAATCTGATAATTCATTATTAAATGCTGAAGATATATGATCATGTGTTTCTATCATGAATTTTCCTTTCTATTTATCCAAATCTACCTGTTATATAATCATTAGTTTTTATTTCTTTTGGTGCCGTAAAAATATTATCTGTTTCTCCAAATTCAACTAATTCTCCTAAATGAAAAAACGCTGTTTTTTGTGATACTCTAGCTGCCTGTTGCATATTATGTGTTACTACAATGATAGTATAATTTTGTTTCAGTTCTTGCATTAATTCTTCAACTTTAGCAGTAGCTATTGGATCTAGAGCAGAGCATGGCTCATCCATTAAAATTACATCAGGGTTTGTAGCAATGGCTCTTGCAATACAAAGTCTTTGCTGTTGTCCTCCAGAAATTCCTGTCCCAGGTTCATTCAATCTATCTTTAACTTCGTTCCATAACCCTGCTGATTTCAAACTTTTTTCCACTATTGAATCTAATTCAGCAACATCTTCACATAAACCATGAATTTTAGGCCCATAAGCAACATTATCATAAATGGATTTAGGAAAAGGGTTTGGTTTTTGAAATACCATACCTACTTTTGTTCTTAACCTAACTAAATCAAGTCTTTTATCTAAAATATCTACACCATCTAAAAGAATTGATCCTGATACTTTACATATATCTATTAAATCATTCATTCTATTAAAGCATCTCAACAAGGTAGATTTTCCACATCCAGAAGGTCCTATAAATGCTGTTACTTCATTTTTATTTATTTTTAAATCTACATTAAAGATGGCTTGTTTTTTTCCATAGAATACGTTTACGTTTTCCATATCTAATTTAATCTGATCTTTTGACATAGTCTACTCTCTTTCTACTACCATTTTCTTTCAAATTTATTCCTTAAGAAAACAGCCAATGCATTCATAGTTAATAAAAATCCTAATAATACCATTATAGCTGCAGCTGTTTTTTCTTCAAAACCTCTTTCTGGTTGATCTGACCAAAGAAATATCTGAGCAGGAAGCACTGTTGAAGGATCTGTTATACTTTGAGGTACATCTACGATGAATGCTACCATACCCATCATAAGAAGTGGAGCTGTTTCTCCTAAAGCTTGAGCCATTCCAATAATTGTTCCAGTTAACATTCCTGGCATTGCTAGAGGTAGCACATGATGTGTTACCGACTGCATTTTACTGGCACCTAAACCCATAGCTGCTTCTCTAATAGAAGGAGGAACTGCTTTAATAGCCGCTCTACTTGATATTATTATAGTGGGCAAGGTCATAAGCGCTAGCACTAGTCCGCCAGCCAAGGGAGATGATCTTGGTAGATTAAAAACATTTAGAAAAATTGCTAAACCCAAAAGCCCAAAAACAATGGATGGAACAGCAGCTAGATTATTAATATTTACTTCTATCATATCAGTGAGTTTGTTTTTAGGAGCAAATTCCTCTAAATAAATAGATGCCATTACGCCCAAAGGAAAGGATATAGATAAACAAACTAATAATGCTAATAAAGATCCCATTAAAGCACCAAGTATTCCAGCATCTTCTGCATTTCTACTATCACCTTTAGTAAATAAATTTGAATTAAATGTTTTATTAATCATCCCGTTATCAACCATATGGTTGATCCAAGAAATTTGTATATTATTCAAAGGTCTGTTATCTTCTGGTAAGTTTTCATCTATTTTTCCTTTTAAAAACTGGTCAACTTCAGATGCAGTGGGCAATGTTACTTCTATAGTTTTTCCTACTAAACTTATATCATCCATTACAATATCCCTGATTTGATATTCAGAGGACCTTGAAAATAGTCTAACTAAACTTTTTTGTTCGGCTTTGGAGAGGACCTCTCCATTCATCACTAAACTCATATCATTTAAAACATTATAAATAGAGTCTCTAGTTATTTTACGCCACCTCGCTGAGGATATTACTTTTTTATCATTTGTTGATTCAGGATCAATTAACTTTTTGTCTAAAGTAACATTAAAAGTTATCGTTGTAGTTGTAAAACCACTAATACCTCTCAAAACTATAGAGCCAAGTAATATTGTCAAAAACATTATAGTTAAGGCAATAGCTAACCTACCAATTAAAATAAATCTTTTTTCTTTATTATATCGCTTAGTAATTAATTTATCTCTTTGATTTTCTAATAAATCTATATTAGTCATATTTCTCTCTATATTTTTTTACTACCCTTAGTGCATAAATATTTAACATTAAAGTTATAGCGAATAATGTCATACCTAAAGCAAAAGCTGCCATTGTTTTAGTGCTGTCAAACTCATGATCTCCTACTAATAATGTAACTATTTGCACTGTAACAGTAGTGACTGAATCTAAAGGGTTTGCTGTTAGTTTAGCAGATAAACCAGCGGCCATTACAACTATCATTGTTTCTCCAATAGCCCTTGATATAGCTAGCATGAAGGCAGCAACAATTCCTGGAAGAGCTGCAGGAATAATTACTTTTTTTATAGTTTCAGATTTGGTAGCTCCTACGCCAAAAGAAGCTTCTCTTAAACTTTGTGGAACTGAATTTATTACATCATCTGATAATGAAGAGATGAAGGGAATTATCATTATGCCCATTACAAGGCCAGCTGCTAGTGCACTTTCTGAGGAGGCTGCTAGTCCAAATGATTCGCTCGTTCTTCTTATAAATGGACCCACTACAAGGGCAGCAAAAAAACCGTACACAACTGTAGGTACACCTGCTAATACCTCTATAGTCGGTTTAATAATTTTTCTAGTATTCTTAGAAGCATATTCTGATAAATATATAGCTGAAAAAAGACCAACCGGTCCAGCTAAAGCCATAGCTATTAAAGTGATAAGGAATGTACCTGCAAAAACAGGTACAGCTCCAAACGAACCTTCTGCTGCAACCTGCCCCTCTCTTAATGCCATTTGTGGAGACCATAATAAACCAAAGAAATATTCAAATATGGTCACATCTTGAAAAAATTTACTGGTTTCTACCACCAATGAAAGTATTATTCCTACAGTAGTCATAATAGCAATTATTGAGGATATAAATAAAAAAACTAAGATGATTCTTTCCAAGAAATTTTTAGCACGTACAGTGGAGTCAATTTTTCTATAAAATATAAAAAATGATATTAAAGAGATACTAATAGTAGAAATACTTTTACCGAGAGTAGAGTAAAAAGCAAAATTTTGATAAAATGCTACAGATATTTCTGGCACTTTAGATAAGCTATTTCCTCCTTTGGCTACTACTATAATTGAGTCCAAAAATAATTTTTGCATTGATAGATTTTCTGGTAGTAAATCACTAGGGATACTATCTAGTGTTGCTTCTTTGATAAGGTAATTTGAGATAATACTCCATGTGATATAAAATATCAAAGCGGGTAGTGCAGTCCATATTACTAAGTACAGCCCGTAATGACTTTCCAAACCACCAGTTTCTGTAATAAGATTTATATTTTTTTTAGCTCTGTTTTTCCCAATATAATAGGAGCTAAGCCCTAAAAGAAATATAAAATATAATGATATATCAAGCATAAAAAAGAAAATATGAAGGCAGTTTAACCACCTTCATATTTTACCTAAAGTTCACTAAAAAGCTATTATCTTTTAGCTAGAGCAGTCATATTTTTAGCATCTGCTCTAAACTTTGCTCTTTCTTCGTCAGGCATAGGGATCATTCCTCTTTCCTCTAAATAACCACCAGGACCCCAAGTATCTGGTGCTGTAAATTCAGCCACATACTCTCTCATACCAGGAATCACATCTAAGTGAGCTGATTTGACATAAAAGTAAAGAGGTCTAGATATACCATAACTTTTATCAGCAATAGCTGCCATTGTAGGCGCAGCTCCATTTACAGTTGAACCTTGAATTTTATCGGCATTTTCAAGTAAGAAAGAAAAACCAAAAACTCCAAATGCATTTGGATTTTCTACAAGCTTTTGAACAATTAAATTATCATTCTCACCTGCTTCAATAAAAGGACCGTCTTCTCTAACGGCTCTGCAAATAGATTTATATTTCTTCTTATCTTGCTTTTTAATTGCCTTCAATTCAGGAAATGCTTTACATCCACCTTCAATAGCTAACTCTTGGAAGGCATCTCTTGTTCCAGAGGTTGGAGGAGGCCCGAGAACTTCAATAGCAATATTTGGCAAACTTGGATCTACATCAGACCATTTTTTATTTGGATTAGGTATTAATTTTCCACCCTCTTTATTTCCTTCAGGAACATCTTTACCTAATGCTAAAAATATTTGCTTTTTAGTTAATGCCATCACAGGAGATTTTTTTGAATTTGCTATAACTATACCATCATAACCAACTTTAACCTCAACAAAATCAATTCCATTTTCTTGACATTTTTTAAATTCTTTCTTTTTAACTCTTCTTGAAGCATTTGTAATATCAGGATGTTGAGTTCCTAAACCTTTACAAAATAACTTCATTCCACCACCAGAACCAGTTGATTCTATTTTTGGTACTTTCATACCAGATTTTTGACCGAAGTTTTCTGCTACTACAGTTGCAAAAGGATACACAGTGGATGAACCAACTACATAAAGCTGATCTCTAGCCTGCATACTTCCTAAGAAAACTATATTAAAGAAAACTATTAAAAAAAGTTTTTTAAACATATTTTACTCCATAATTAATGATACATATTTATTGAGCTATAAATATTACAATATTATGACTGTCACATAGTAAATTTTTTAACTTGAAATAGAATATTCTAGATATTAGATCTTTTTTGTATTTTGTGTATAAATTATATGGATTTCCTAGTGTTTTTAAATTAACCTGTTGCAATTTTATCACTTTTATAAAAAAAGAATATTTATTGTCTTTTATACATGACTAGCAGGATTACGTAATAAATTTGTAATAATTGAAAAGTAAAGATTAGAAAATTTAAATTAAGAAAAGGAAATTCTATGAATCTAATTAATAAAATTGTTACAGGTTTAACTTTAGTGTTATTTACATTGAGTTTGACCAATCTATCTAGAGCAGATGCTCATAGTGATCGATTAGATAAAATTGAATCACAAGTGCAAGATGCTCTTATTAAAATGAAGGGTTTAGAAAAAAAGACTAAGGACATGCCCAGCATTAAATCTGGACCAGGTTTAAAAATAAAAAAAGGTAAAAATGAAGTTAAAGTAGGTGGAAGAATTCATTTTGATGTTGGTTTGCATGATCCTGACCCTGCCCTTACATGTGAAGTAGCTAGTGTTGAAGGTGGATCTTGTTTTACTGATGGAACTAACTTTAGAAGATTAAGGTTAGGAGTAAGTGGTAAGTATGATAACAGCTATTACTATAAAGTGCAGTATGATGCTGGTGCTTCTGCAAAACAACAAAATATCACAAGCTCAGACTCAGATGCTCATAATGACATTTTCTCAGTTGATGAAGCTTTCTTAGGATACAAACTTGGAAAAAACACTACTGTTTCTATAGGAAAGCAAAAAATTCCTGTGTCATTTGCTGAGTCAACATCATCTAACGATTTAACATTTATTGAAAGAGCTCCTTCAGTTGACATTATGACTGATCACTCCATTGGCCCAAAGAGAATGTCAGCTCAATTAAGAAATTGGGATAAAAAAATGGGCTATCTTATTGAAGCAGCCGTCCATGGATCTGGTGATGTAACTCCAACTGAAAGTTTTGATGAACAATTTGGACTAACAGGTCGTGTAGTATATGCTCCAATCCACCAAAAAAAACATGTTCTTCATATGGGTTATTGGCGTGATCAAACAGATACAGACGGTCCTATGGGAGATACATCTATGGAGTGGGATTATAGAATTGGTTTAAACGTTTCTGATGAAAAACCTGTTGATGCTGACATAGGTAGCGACTTAGGAGACGTACAAAGCATGACCCATTGGGGATTAGAACTTGCTTATTTACATAATAATTACTGGTTCGGTGCTGAATGGCTATGGGGTGAAATGGAAAGATCTGTAAATTCTGGAATATCTCCTAATTGTACTTCAGTAGAAGCAAATATGGGTTACTGGGAATTAGGTTACACCATTGGAGGTGAAAGAAGATATACTATAAAAAAAGGTGGCTGGAAAAGACCTAAAGTTAAAAATCCAGTAAACAAAGGAGGAATGGGTGTAATTGAGCTTGGGTTCAGGCATAACAGATCAAGTCTTAATGACATCTGCACGGGTTATGGCAGTCAAGGTGCTATGTATTCCAATACGTTTGGTTTAAATTGGCAGTTAAATAACAGTAACAGAATTATGTTTAATTACATAATAGCTGATTTAGACGCTGAGGCAGTTGATGAGATTACTAGTCTATCTCCAGGATCCACAGCTCTAGGTATTACCAATACTGAAGGGGCTATGTCAGAAGTAAGAGCTCTTGGGATTAGATTTCAAACCAACTTCTAATATAGATTAAATTTTAAACGGGTCTTTTAATTAGACCCGTTTAAATATCAAAAAAACCTTAGTACCAATTTTTTCTTCGCTTTCAATTTTAATTTCTCCCTCATGGTTATTCATTATCTCTGAGACTATTGATAATCCAAGACCACTACCTTCTATTTTTTCATTTCCTTTAACTCTATAGAATCTCTCCGTTACTCTATTGATTTCATTTCTAGGAATACCTATTCCATTGTCTTGAAAAATTATTTCTATATTTTTTGTAGTTTCTTCTAAGTAAATTTTTACTGAAGAAGAAGAGTACTTGAATGCATTATCTAATATATTAAAAAATAATAATTTAAACTCTTTTTCATCTGTTTTTAATTTTAATGACTTATTGTTTAAATTATTAAAAATTTTTATATTCTGTTCTTTAGATTGTATGTTTTTAAATTCATCTATAGTTGAATTTGAAATTTTCTCTAAGCTCAACAATTTGTACTGAATAATATTTTTATTTATTTCAACTTTTGATAAGTCTAATAAAGAATAAATTAAATTTTGCATACGCTTTACATTAACTAATAAGTTTTTACTAAAATTTTTATTTTCAATTATGGCTTTAGGATCACTAGAAATGATTTCTGAAATTCCTATAATATTAGTTAGAGGAGTTTTTAATTCATGGCTGGCATTAGCTAAGAAATCATTTCTTTCTTGAATAGATTTTGAAATTGATTCTTGGTCAATAAATATAATTAAATAATATAATATTTCTTTTTCTTCAGAAATGACGGGTTGTATTTTTACATTAAATAATACATTTTTATTATTTAAATCTATTTGTAAATTTAAAGAATAATCATCCAAATCATTTTTAACTTTTTCTATAGTATTTTTTAAAATAGGATCTCTGAAATACTGATGCAAATAACTTCCTTCAAAATTTGAAGGAAATATATCCTTAGCAAAATTGTTAGCAAACAAAATAAACCTTTGTTCATTTATTAATGCCAATGGAAGGGGAATTGAATTAAGTAATTGAGAATACTTACTTTTTTCCTCTAATAACTTCTTGTCATAGAGTTGTATTTTTTTTTCAAATGCTACCTTATATCTTAAGTATTCGTTAGTGGGATTTAAGAAAAAACTTATTACCGTGTTATTGATATGGATATTTTCTTCTTTCATCAAGTTAAGGCTATCATGATAAAATTTATAAAATCTTATAATCAAAATAAAAAGTATTATGTTTAATAAGCTTAATGCTAAGATAGCTTCAAAAAAAAAATTTAAATGAAAAAGTAATAAGGAAGAAAAAAAAATTAAAGAAAAAATTACAGATAATATAATATATCTTGTTTTTAGCAAACTAAGCTTTTTTAGACATTAATTTATTATTGTCAGAACTGGAAAACGTATTTGGTTTAGAAGAATCATAAGCTGCAAATAATGCTAAGGTAACAATCTCTGACACATTTGCACCTACTTTAACAATTTGTGCGGAGTTTTTTAATCCTGTCAAAAGAGGTCCTATAGTTTTTCCTGCCCCTACAGAGTCTATAAGTCTAGATGCAATATTAGCAGAGTGAAGTCCAGGCATGATTAAAATGTTAGCCGGTCTAGATAATCTACAAAAGGGATAGAAAGCAAGTGACTTAGGATTAAGCGCTACATCAACTGTCATTTCTCCATCATATTCAAAGTCTACTTTTCTTGAGTCCAAAACTTCTATAGCTCCATGAACTCGCTCAGTACCTTCTATGGCTGGATTACCAAAATTAGCGAAAGACAACATTGCTACTCTTGGATTATATCCTAATTTTTTTGCTATTTCAGCGGTTTGGCATGCAATATCAGCAAGTTCTTCACTACTTGGAAGATGGTGAACTGTTGTATCTGCTACGAAAAGAGTTCTTCCTTCAACCATAATAATGGACATACCAAAAATTCTGGACTTTGGAGCAGGGTCTATAACTCTGGTAATATCATCATAAGCGACAAAATAATTTCTAGTTGAACCTGTAACCAGTCCATCAGCATCGCCGTTAGCAACCATACAAGATGCAAATATATTTCTATCTTGGTTTACTAACCTTTGGCAGTCTCTTTCAAGAAAACCTTTTCTTTTTAGTTTTTTATATAAAAATTTAAAATATTCATGATTTTTATTTGATAAACTTGCATTTAATATTTCAATGCCTTTGGCTTCTTTAAGTCCAATTCTCTCTATTGCTTTTAATACTGTTTCCTCTCGTCCTATTAATATTGGTTTTCCATAACCTTCTTTATAAAACTGGACAGCTGCTCTGATAACAGTTTCTTGTTCTCCTTCTGCAAAAACTATTTTCTTTGGAGACCTCTTAACAGTATCAGCAACACTTTGAATTAGAGTTGCGGTTTTATCAAGTCTAGCTGCCAATTTTCTTCTATAACCAAGCTCATCTTTAATTGGTTTTCTTGCCACTCCTGAGTCCTCCGCTGCTTTGGCAACTGCTGGAGGTATAGCTGTAAGTAATCTTGCATCAAAAGGTTTAGGAATTATATATTCTGGTCCAAATTTTAGATGTTTACCAGAATATGCATTAGAAACTTCATCTGGAACATCTTGTTTTGCCAAATCAGCTAGAGCTTTTGTTGCAGCAATCTTCATATCAATATTGATAGCAGACGCTCTTACATCAAGAGCACCTCTAAAAATGTAAGGAAAACCAAGAACATTATTTACCTGGTTGGGATAATCAGATCTTCCTGTAGCAATTATAGCATCAGGTCTTATACTTCGAAGTTCATCAGGACTAATCTCAGGGTCGGGATTGGCCATAGCAAATACTATGGGATTTTTATTCATAGATAGCATCATTTCATTTGTAAATGCACCTTTAACTGATAAACCAAATGCTACATCAGCATCTTTTATGGCATCTGCTAATGTTTTAAAAGGTGTATCAACTGCATGAGCAGATTTCCATTGGTTTAAATCATTTCTATTTTTTGATATTACGCCTTTCCTATCACACATAATAGCATTCTCTTTAGGCATACCCATTGCTTTTAGTAACTCTACACAAGCCATACCTGCTGCACCTGCACCATTTACTACCATTTTAAAGTTTTTTATATTTCGCCCAGTTATACTTAATGCGTTTATCAACCCAGCAGTAGCAACTATTGCTGTTCCATGTTGATCATCATGAAATACTGGAATATCAAGCTTTTCAGATAACTGTTGTTCTATCATAAAGCATGCTGGTGCAGCTATATCTTCTAAATTAATACCTCCCCAAGATTTTCCTAAATACTTAACAGAGTTTACAAATTCGTCTACATCAGCGGTATCTACTTCAATATCAATACCATCTATATCAGCAAACCTTTTAAATAAAACTGCTTTTCCCTCCATTACTGGTTTAGATGCAAGTGCTCCTAGATTACCTAGACCTAAAACGGCAGTGCCATTTGATATAATAGCAACCATATTACCTTTTGCTGTGTAATCATAAGCTGCATCTTGGTTTTTTTCTATTTCCAAACAAGGAGCAGCAACTCCAGGCGAATATGCTAATGAAAGGTCTCTAGCAGTAGCTAGGGGTTTAGTAGCACTAATTTGTAATTTTCCAGGTTTTCCATTTTTATGAAAATCTAAGGCATCTTTTGCTGTAATATTAGATTTTGAAGTTATTTCTGGCATTTATTTTTACTTGTATAATAATATAGAATGTTTTTAGATTTGGGTAAAGATATATTTAAATGTTAAGCAAAAAACTGACACCACTGCTTAGGCAATATTTAGATATTAAACAGCAATATAGTGACTGTTTAATTTTCTTTAGATTAGGAGATTTCTATGAACTTTTTTTTGAAGATGCTGAGGTAGCTGCTGCCCAACTAGGAATAACCTTGACCAAAAGAGGACAAGTTGATGGAAGTGATATACCTATGTGCGGAGTTCCTCATCATCATGGAGATAATTATTTAGCAAAACTCTTAAAAAATGGTTTTAAAGTAGCAATTTGTGAGCAAATAGAAAGCCCAGAAGAAAGTAAGAAAAGAGGGCAAAAGGCAATTATAAAAAGACAAGTAGTTAGAATAGCTACTCCGGGAACATTAACAGAAGAAAAAGAGCTATCTTCTTCAAATAATAATTTCCTAATGAACATTATAAGTTTTAAAAACTACTACAACATAGTTTATGCTGATATTTCTACAGGTGAGATTAATCTAAAAAAACTATTTAATAAAAAAGATGTTTTAGAATGCATAGAAAATATTTCTCCTTCAGAATTACTTATTCCTGAGACCCAGGATTATGATTTTATTACAACAGAAAGAAAAAAAAAGTTAGTCACCTATTTACAAGACTCTTACCTTGATCCAATAAAATGTGAAAAATGTTTTAAAAATACATATTCTAAAAATAAAAAAATAAAAAAATTAAAATTTGATAAGGAAGAAATTATAGCTTTAGGCGCTACAATAAATTATTTCATGTACACACAGAACGGAAAAATTCCAGCAATGTCGCTACCTGTTAGAGATAAAGAAAATAACTTTTTAGAAATTGACTTTGCTACAAAAAAAAATTTAGAAATAGCTTATACCTTATCAGGAGAAAAATATGGAAGTTTATTTGACAGTTTAAACTTTACACTTACTTCTACAGGAGAAAGAAAGTTATTAAAAGATCTAACAAATCCATTAACAGATTTAGATTTAATTAGTCAAAGGTTAGATCTAGTAAATTTTTTTTATGATAAATATGATTCTATAAAAGTAGAAATAGAAAAAAAAATATTACACTTTCCAGATTTAGCAAGGTCTCTTAACAGAGTCTCTTTAGGTAGAGGTGGACCAAGAGATTTATTAGCAATATGTAAGGGATTAAAAAAATCGTTTAATTTGAGTAGACTACTTTACGAGAAAACAGCAAAAGTAAATAGTTACAAATTTTTTAATTATTTTTATGAATTAACTAACACAAATATAAAAATTAAAAATATAATAGCTACTTTAGAAAAAGCTCTTAGTGATAACTTACCTCTTTTTTCTAGAGATGGAAACTTTATAAAATCTAAGTTTGATGAAGAGCTTGATAGAGTAAGGTTTTATAGAGATAAATCAAAAAACCTTATAGTAAAAGAAGAAGAATTAGAGAGAAAGAATTCTGGAATAAATAACTTGAAAATTAAATATAATAACTTTTTAGGTTATTTCATAGACATAAGTAGTGCTAACAAAAAAAAAATTGAAATGGTCGATAGTTATTATATTCATAGGCAAACATTAAAAAACTCTTCAAGGTATACAACAAAAAATTTAATAGAAATTTCTGAAAATATATTAGAAGCTAACTACAAGGCACAAGAAATAGAAGAGCGTATTTATAAAGAATTAGTTGATTTAGTTTTAGGTATATCTGAAGAGGTATTAGATATAGCAAATATAATTGCTAGGATAGACGTTTCTTTTAGCTGGGCAAATTATGCAAAAAAATATGGAGCTGTTAGACCAGTTTTAAATAATAGTAATATTTTTCACATAAAAGCAGGTAGGCATCCTTCAGTTGAAAAAACACACGCAACTAGTTTTATTGCTAATGACTGCTTTTTAAACAATAAAAAAATAAATATTTTTAAACTAATTACAGGGCCAAATATGTCTGGAAAGTCAACTTATCTAAGGCAAAATGCGTTAATTTTAATTATAGCTCAATCTGGAGGCTTTTGTCCTGCAGAAGAGGTCAACTTAGGAATTTGTGACAAGCTATTTTGTAGAGTAGGCTCAGGTGACGAGTTAGCAAAAGGCAACTCCACGTTTATGGTAGAGATGATTGAGACAGCAAATATTCTTAATTCAGCTACTGATAAGTCTTTTGTAATATTAGATGAAATAGGAAGAGGAACTTCCACGTATGATGGCATGTCTTTAGCATGGGCCACTATAGAGTATTTAATTGAAAAAATTAAATGTAAAACACTTTTTGCTACTCACTACAATCAATTATCAAACCTAAAGAGAAAATTTATTCAACTAGAATTGAATTCTTTTAAAGTAAAAAAATGGAAAAGTGATTTAATTTTTTTACATAAGTTAATTGATGGTGTAGCAGAAAGCTCATATGGCATAGAAGTAGCAAAGATGGCAGGTTTGCCAGAAGAAGTAATTAAATCTTCAAAAAAAATACTTCAAGTATTAGAGGGCAGATCTTTAGAAAACAACAATACACTTCAAAAAAAAATAGAATTTGATAATAAGAATATTAATTCAAATTTTGAATACTTAGAGGACAAAATACAAAATATAGATTTAAATAAAATTACACCTATAGATGCTTTAAACATTTTAGATGAAATTAAAACTGAAATGGAGAACAAAAAATAATCATGAATATTATTAAATCATTTAGTTTAATGAGTTTTCTCACTTTATTAAGTAGAATCCTTGGTTATATTAGAGATTTATTTTTTGCATTTATTTTTGGAGCTTCATCGACTGGGGATAGCTTTTTGTTAGCATTTAGACTGCCAAATTTATTTAGAAGATTATTTGCAGAGGGGGCAATTAGTAACGCATTTATTCCTATATATTTAGATTTAAAAAAAAAAAATAAAAAGGTATTAGAAGCATTCTCTACAAATGTATGTATTTTATTATTAGCTATATTATTATTTATAATAATTCTAGCAGAAATTTATATGTTCAATATTATAAAATTTCTAGCTCCAGGATTTTCAGAAAATTTAATTAATAAAACTAGTTTTTTAGCATCTATAATGTTTCCGTATCTAGTTTTTATTTCTTTAAGTTCTTTTTTTGGTTCAATATTAAATGCAAATGGTCGTTATGCTTTATGGGCATTTAGTCCTATAATTTTAAATAGTTTAATGATAGCTGGGATGAGTCTTAGTTATTTTCAATCTTTAATTTCTGAAATTGTATTAGCTTGGAGTGTAATATTATCAGGCATTATACAATTCTTAGTAATGTTTTTTTGGTCTTATAAAAATAAAATAAGAATAAAGAATACAAAGCTAAAAGCAAACCCAGAAGTTAGAAAATTTTTTAAATTATTTTTACCGAACATACTAGCTGGTGGTGTATTACAACTTAACCAGTTTGTAGGAATTATATTTGCATCAAGTATTACAGGAGCTATATCCTGGTTATATTATGCTGATAGAATAGTTCAGTTACCTTTAGGTATATTTGTAGTATCTATATCAACTATTTTACTTACCATGTTATCTAAATATGAATCAGAAAATAATAAAAAAGAGTTAAAAGAGAAAACTGATATAGCTTGTCTGCTTATGACTGCTTTCACTTTAATTAGTATGATAGGGTTATTTGTTATATCAGATTTGATAGTAGATACACTTTTTAGAAGGGGTCAATTTGGTTTTGGTGATGTAGTTGCAACTAGTGATGCTTTGATCATGTATGCAATAGGATTGCCAGCATTTGGATATATAAGAATTTTCTCTGTAATTTTTTTCTCTAAAAAAAATACTAAAACGCCATTTTATATTTCAACAATCTCTATGTTAACTAATTTTCTATTTTTAATATTTCTAACTAATAAAATGGGACACCTTGGTATAGCTTTGTCTTTGAGTCTTTCTGGATGGATAAACGCTGTCTTGTTATATATTTTTTTGTGGAAGTATAGTTATTGGTCATTAGATAAGATTTTTTTTATTAAGTTATTAAAACTATTTTTTTGTGCCTTTTTATCTTACATTGTATTAAGTATTTCTTATATGTTTGTATTGTATGTAGATAATTTTAGTTTAGATGGATTTACACCTAAAATTATTACATTAATTTTTCTAATACTAATTGCCTCAATAACTTTTTTAATTTTTTCATTTATTTTTAAATTAATAAAATCAAATGACATAAAAAAAATGAAATTAAAAAATATTTTTAAGGAGAAAGAAAATGGATAAAATTTTTTCTGGTGTTCAACCCACAGGCAATCTTCATATTGGAAATTATTTAGGAGCTATAAAAAACTTTGTAGAACTTCAAAATAATGGAAAAGCTAGATGTTTCTATTGTGTAGTTGACTTGCATGCTATTACAGTATGGCAGGATCCAATTAATTTAAAAAAAGAAATTATGGAAACGGCAGCAGTTTTTTTAGCAGCTGGGATAGATCCAAAAAAAAGCATAATATTTAATCAATCTAAAGTCTTATTCCATTCTGAATTGGCATGGATTTTAAATTGTATTTGCAGAATAGGATGGCTAAACAGAATGACACAATTTAAAGAAAAGGCAGGAAAAAATAGAGAAAAGGTTTCGGTTGGACTATACAATTATCCTGTTCTTATGGCAGCTGATATTTTAGCATATAAGTCAAATTATGTTCCAGTTGGCGAAGATCAAAAGCAACATTTAGAATTAGCACGAGATATCGCACAGAAATTTAACTATGATTATAGTGTTAACTTTTTCCCAGAAATAAAACCTTTGATTTTTGGTAAGGCTACTAGGGTCATGAGTTTAAGAAATGGTAATTCAAAGATGTCAAAATCTGATATATCAGATTATTCAAGAATAAACTTAACGGATAGTGCTGATCTAATTTACAATAAAATTAAAAAAGCTAAAACTGATAGTAATGAAATAATGGGGATCGAGGCCTTAGATGAGAATGGAAATATAAAAAGTGAAATTTTGTATAGCAGGCCTGAAGCTGTTAATCTTCTAAATATATACAGCGCTTTAGCTGATATAGAAATAAAAGAAACTTTACAAAACTTTCAAGGAAAAGAATTTAGATATTTAAAAGATAGTATTTCTGAAATATTAGTTGAGGTTATAGTGCCTTTAGGTAATAAAATAAAAGATATGTTAGAAGATAAAACTTATATATTAGATATATTGAATGATGGTGCAGAAAAAGCTAGGGGAGATGCAGAAAAAAATTTAAAAGAAATTAAAGAAATCATTGGTTTTATTTAGAGAAAAAATTGGAAATTTATTTACCCATAGCTGAAATATCACAAAATATCTTTTTTTTACTTAGCATAGGTTTTGTGGCAGGGATTTTGTCAGGAATGTTTGGTGTAGGAGGCGGGTTTTTAACAACACCTATCTTAATTCTAAGTGGAGTGCCGCCAGCTGTAGCGGTAGGTAGCGAGGCTAATCATATCGTAGGGTCTTCTTTAACTGGATTTTTAAATTATTTTAGAAGAAAAAATGTCGATCTCTTAATGGGAGGTATACTTTTAGCAGGAGGAGTTCTTGGCTCTGCTTCAGGAGTATACTTATTTAGGTTTTTATCCTTAAGAGGAAGAATAGAAGAAGTTATTTCATATACCTATATTTTATTTTTGACTGCTGTGGGCCTATACATGCTATTTGAGAGTCTTAAAACCAGGAAGAAGAAAAAATTAGGAAATTTGATGAAATTACATGATCATAGTTGGATACATGGGCTACCTTTAAGAATTAAATTTAGAAGATCAAAGTTGTATATTAGTGTTTTACCACCCATTTTAATTAGCTACTTTGTAGGAATTCTTGCATCTATTATGGGGGTAGGAGGAGGATTTATATTAGTGCCAGCTATGATTTATTTATTGGGAATGTCAACACAAGTAGTCATATGGACATCTTTGATGCAAGTACTTTTTGTTTCAATTACTTCTACTATAATGCACGCTTATGTAAATCAAACTGTTGATATTATTTTATCAAGCTTATTATTATTTGGAGGTGTTTTTGGAGTACAAATGGGCGCATTGATAGTTCAAAAAATATCTGGAGAGGTTTTAAGAATGCTTTTGGGTATAATAATTATATGTCTTTGTCTTTTTTTAATTTCAGAATTAATAATAGACCCAAACTCTTTTTTTATAGTGGATATATTAAAATGAAAATTATTATTTTATCTATTCATATTTTTTTTCTTTTTAACATATTTTTAAATTCAAAAGAGATAATAATAGCTGATATATCAGATAATAAAATTGATATTGATGTAGGTTTCAAAGGAGCGAAACTATTATTTTTTGGAGTAATCGATAATCAAGGAGATATAGTTGTATCTGTTACTGGACCAAGAAAGGCAGTTAAAGTTAGAAAAAAAGAAAAGAAAATGGGTTTATGGATAAACTCAGATCTTAAAGTGTTTTATGACGTTCCTACTTACTATTATGTGGCATCTACAAAACCTTTAAACGAATTAAATGCTGATCAAGCTCTACTGGTAAATCAAGTGGGAATAAAAAATATTAGATTTGAAGGAGCCGAGGAAAAAGAAGAAAAAGAAAGAGATTTTTGGAAGTCAGGAATAATAAATACTATGATTAAATCGAAAAGATACTTTTCTGAGGAGGGATATATTAATATCTCCGATAAGAGATTATTTAAAACTGAATTAAATTTTTCAGCTGAACTTACAGACGGTGAATATTTAGTTAATACACTTTTAATTAAAAATGGAAATGTTATTGCAGCAAGAAGATCATTTATTAATGTATCTAAGTCAGGTTACGGTGAAAAAATATACAAAATGGCAATGGAAAATAGTTTTTTATATGGGTTAATGTCTGTTTTATTTGCAATGATTTTTGGTTTTACAGTACATGAAACTATTAGGAGGGTGAATGCGTAAAAAAAGTGATGTATTAAAAAAAAGAAACTTATTAGTTTGCGTAGACGATTCTGAGGAATTTATGGAAGCTATAAATTTTGCTTGTAATAATGCTGAAAAAGATAAAATGGGTTTAATCTTACTGCATGTGATTGAAGAAGAAAATTTCAGACACTGGAA
>CACHHO010000021.1 GCA_902579545.1 Rhodospirillaceae bacterium
ACAATTATTTATAATTATATTAATAACTTCTATGCTAGTAAAAAGATAATTGATATTTAAGCTTTACAAGCTAAAGTATAAATAGACATGCATTTAAATTTTCAAACAGTACCATTAATTAAATCAGGTTATGGGGTAATTTCAAAGCTCCCCAATACTTGTAAGAAATTTAATATAAAAAAACCTCTAATAATTACTGATAAGGGAATCTGCGAATTAGGTTTTGTTGACAAAATTGAAGAATACCTCAAAGCAGAAAATCTTCAATCATGTATATATAAAGAGGTTTTAGCTGATCCCCCGGAACATAATATCTTTGAAGCAGTAAGTTTATTTAAAAGTTTTGAAGCTGACGGCGTTATTGGTTTTGGTGGTGGCAGTTCTATGGATGTTGCTAAGGCTGTTTCTTTTTTTAGTATCAACGATATTCCCATTGAAAAATGCTATGGCTTAGATAATTTAACTAATTCAAGGTCACCTTTAATACAAATTCCTACAACTGCTGGTACAGGCTCAGAAGTAACACCCATTGCTATTTTCACTTTAAAAAATAATCAAAAAATGGGCATTGTAGACCCCTTACTTTATGCCGACTGCGCTATTTTAGATGCAGAATTTACCTTAGAATTGCCAAAAAATATAACTGCTTATTCAGGTATTGATGCTATGGTTCACGCAATTGAGGCATATACTACTAAATTAAAAAAGAATCCCATATCAGACGCTCTAGCAAAAAAGGCTCTTTTTTTACTGGGAGGAAATATAAAAAAAGTAGTAGATGAACCACTTAACAAAAAAGCGAGAGAGAATATGTTGCTTGGTTCTATGCTTGCTGGTATGGCTTTTGCCAATGCACCATGCGCAGCTGTACATGCCTTAGCTTATCCAATAGGGGCAAAATTTCATGTGCCTCATGGATTATCTAATTCTTTAGTTTTGTTAGAAGTTTTAAAATTTAATAGTAAAATTGCTGGAAAAATGTATTGTGAAATTGCTAATGATTGTTTACCTAATTTAAGAAAAAAAAATATTACTGTAGACGAATTTATATCAGGAATCGAAGAACTTATCGTTGAACTTAATATTCCTAGAAGATTAAATCAAGTAGGAATTAGTCACAATGACATTCCAGTATTAGCAGAAGACGCATTGAAACAACAAAGACTATTAATTAATAATCCTAGAGAGGTAAATTTAAAAGATGTCATCTCAATTTATGAAGCCTCTTTGTAATTTAACTTAGTAATTAATCAAAAAAGAATTTATAATTTAGTAAAAACATAATTAATTAAATTTTTAGAATATTTTAAAAAAGATTGACTAAACCTTTTATTATTGCAAATGTAAGTAAAATTTAAAAAATTCATATTATAAAAATCATGTCTTTTAAAAAGCCTGCTAACCTACCTCATATTCAATACTGTACTAGATGTGTAGCACCAAGCACTCCGATAGCTCCTCTTAACTTTGATAGTAATGGTGTTTGTAGTGCTTGCCTAGTACATGATCAAAAAAAAGATATAGACTGGGATAAAAGATTAGAAATATTATTGAAAGATGTGGAAAAATATAGAAAATCTTCCGGTTATGAATGCATAATTCCTGTTTCAGGAGGAAAGGATAGTTACTATCAAACACACTTTGTAATAAATAAACTTAAACTTAAACCTCTCTTAGTTACCTATAATGGAAATAATTACCTAGAGGAAGGATGGAGAAATTTATTAAATATGAAAGAAGTTTTTAATGTGGATCATATTATTATTTCTCCTAGCATTGATCTTTTAAAAAGATTTAATTTATTAGGTTTCACAAAAACTGGAGATATGAATTGGCATGCACATTGTGGTATCTTTACTGCCCCTGTCCAAGTTGCAGTTAATTATAATATCCCACTTATGTTTTGGGGAGAACATGGATGGACTGATCAAAAAGGCATGTATTCTATGAATGACTTTCCAGAGTTCACTTATAGATACAGAACAGATCAAGGTTTGAGAGGATATGATTGGTATGATTTTATTGGAGACAAAGAATTTAAAATATTTGAGAATGAATTAGAATTATATAAATATCCTTCAGATGAAGATATAAAAAGGGTTGGAGTTAGAGGTTTACATATGAATTTTTATGATCCTTGGAAAGTATCAGAAAACGTTAAATTGATTATGGATAAATATAATTGGATACCAAGGCGCGGCTCCTTTGAAAGAACATATAGAAAATTTTCTAATTTGGATGATAGATATGAAAACGGCATTCATGATTATCTAAGATATATCAAAATAGGGAATGGTAGAGCTACAGATCATTCTTCAAAAGATATAAGGGATGGAAATATGTCTAGAGAAGAAGGGGTAAAAATGGTTAGAAAGTACGATCATGTAAAATCTTCAGATTTATACTATTGGTTAAAATATGTAGGAAAAGATGAAGAATGGTTTGATAGAATTGCTGACACATTTAGAAATGAAAAAGTTTGGGTAAAAGACGAAAATGGATGGCATAAAAATGATTTATGGGATAATGAAGATTAGAGACTCTATGGCCTTACACTATTTATTTTTTCTAACAAAAAATTTTTTGAAATTGGATAAAAGTTTTCTTTAAAATGAAATATATTGCCAGCTGCTACTGCAGAAGCTTCTGTCTTTAAAAAACAATCTAAGAAATGATCATAACTTCCTGCTCCACCGCAAGCAATAACTGGAATATTTAATGCTTTAGATATTTTGTCTATGTTTTCTAAATCAAAACCTTTGGCTGTTCCATCTCTATCAATACAATTTAAAAATAACTCACCTACCCCACACTTTTCTGCAAATAAAGTCCAATCTAAAAGTTTTAAGTTTTTATTGTTTTTACCATGATCAGTAAAAACTATAGCTTCGTTATCTATTACTTTGTAATCAACGCTAGCAACTATTGCTTGGCTTCCAAATGCCTCTACTGCCTTTTCCACAATTGTGTGATTATAACTTAATAAATAATTAATTATAACTTTATCTGCACCATTTTGAATTCTAAGTTTTATATCATCTAGACTTCTAATTTTTCCCCCAAGTGCTAAAGGTATTCTTAATTCTTCTGAAATTAGTTTAGTGAAATCGGTCATTGTATTTATAGGTTTAGACTTATGGTCATTTCTTTGCTTTTGAAAGCTAAACTCTTCTGGGTCTATGTCTATTATTATTAGTTCATCTACATTCCAATCCATCATTCTTTTTACATGAGAAATAGGGTCGCCAATATATTGATGAATAGTAAAGCTTTGACTCCTTACAAGGTTCCCTTCTTTAAGAAATAAAACAGGAATTAATCTTTTTTTTAACATTTACAATGCCATAAACCTTCTAAAGACCATTTCTCCATCTTTGGCACTTTTTTCGGGGTGAAATTGAACTCCATAAATATTGTTATATTTAATAGATGAAACAAAATCATAACCATAATAAGTTTTAGAGAGAATATATTTTTCATCACATTCTAATGCGTATGAGTGTGTAAAATAAAAATCTTTATTATTTAAGTCACTTAATATATTTTTTTCATTTTTTAAAATTTTAATAGAATTCCAGCCTACATGAGGAACTTTTAAATTATTATTTTTTTTTAAGGCCTTCACTTGCCCTTTTATCCATCCTAAACCTTTAAAGTTTCCAAATTCATGGCATTCTTCTGCTAATATTTGCATTCCTAAACAGATACCTAAAAAATTAACCTGATTTTTTATAACCATATCATTTAAACATTTTTCAAAACCTCTTTTTCTCATTTCTTTAATTGCTTCTCCAACCGCTCCTACTCCTGGTAATATTATTTTATCTGGCTTAACATTATATAGTTCTTCTGCATTTTCAACTATTATTACATTATCTTCATAGATTTTTGATGCATTATACACTGATTTTATATTTCCTATTCCTAGGTCTAATATTGCTACTTTGGGCATACTATTTATTTGATTATTTTATTTTTATAAATTAATTAAAATATTTACCTCAATATTTTAAAGTAGTAAAGTATAAGGTGTTTATTAATTAAATTTATAATTCTAAAATCTGATTTACATGCTAATAAAAAAAATAGGGCATAGTGAAGATATTCTTGAACAAAAAGATAGCGAATATAAGTACTTGTCTCCCTTCTTGTATAAAAAAGATAAAAAATACTTTTTATTGTATTGTAACAGGTTAAGCTCTATGGAATTCTATGGTGAAATAAACTTTTCTTCCTCCTTGGATTTAGTTAAATGGAAAAAAGAAAAAATTAGAATTTTGCCTCCTTTTAATAATTCTTATAAAAGCCTTGTATCTCCATCATTACTATCAATTAAAGGAAAATATTTTCTATTTGTTGAAGGACAAAAAGAAAAAAAAAAATCTGATATATTATGTTACGTATCAAATAATTTCAAGAATTGGAGATTAAAATCAGACTTTTTATTATCTAGCAATAATTCTTCCTTAACTTCCCCATATGCTTTTAAGCATATTAATAAAATCAAGTTATTTTTTTCTATAAATAATAATATTATAAAACTTATTGAGTTAGATGAAAAGCTTAATTATATAAAAGAACAAAAATGTTTTACAAAAAAGTTAAAGTCTGAAAAATATAGTATATACAGTCCAAATATTATTAAACTTAAAAACAAATACATTATGTTTTATGCTGCATGGAAATCTAATAACTCTGGGAACATAAATTTAGCCTTATCTAATGATGGTATAAAATGGAAAAAAAATTCAGAGGAAATTTTTACTAATTTATTGCCCTATAAAATTGTCTCTGAACCTTTTGCCCTAATTCACAAAGAATTTATCTATATTTATTATGAATACAAAATTAAGAAAAAATGGAATATTGGATATTTATCTTACAGAAAAAAAGATTTCATTAGCAAGTATTTATTATCCTGAACATTATATTAAATCTAAATACTAAAGTTTAATAATTAACTAATTTATATTTCTGCATATACTATAAAAAGTATCAATAACATCAAAAGGTTGATTAAAATAAGTGTTTTTAAAGCAAGTTAATTATATTTAGAATATTTTAACTAGTAGCTTAAAATAATTGTTTAATAAAGTGAACTAAAAAAAAAAAAAATCGTACCTATTTAGAGGTGAAATTATGAAAAAAACTATAACAATATTATTTTTCTTTATTATGACTAAATTTGGTATCACTTGTGACTATTTAAAAGTTAAGGATAGTGATATTAGTCCACTTATGGGGAAGAAATCAAAAATTTATGATGGTTATAAACAAGGCAAATGCGTTTTAGATAATGCTCTGCGACCTTTGCCTGCTGAACAAAGAGAAGTAATAGTAAAATTAATTGCTAAGACATTTAAAAGTAACAATAACTAATTTTTTATATTAACAGATTTCTAAAAAAGTCTCTCCAGTTTATTGTTGCTTTATAGAGTAATAACTCTAATATAAGTGTAATAATAATTATTATTACAGTATTATAAATATCTTACAGTAAAAAATATGTGTGGCATAGCTGGAATCATTGGTAATATTAATGAAAATAAAATACTAAAAATTAAGAAAATGACCTCTATGTTATTTCATAGAGGTCCAGATAAATCAAGAGTAGTAAAATCCAAAGACTCTCTTCTAGCATTTTCAAGACTTAAAATAATCGATTTTAGTGATGCAGCAATGCAACCTATGGTTAGTGTTGATAAAAAGCATGTACTTGTATTTAATGGAGAAATTTATAATTACAAAGAACTTAAGGAAAAAATAGGTAATAAATATAATTTTCAAACTAAGTCTGATACTGAAGTACTTTTGGCAATGCTAAAATTATATGGCCACTCATGTTTAAATGATATTAATGGTATGTTTGCCTTCTGCCTATATGACTTAGAAAATAATAATTATATGCTAGCTAGAGATAGGTTTGGTCAAAAGCCTCTTTATTTTTCCAAAAAAAATGGTTCAATATACTTTTCTAGCGAAATAAAAGCTTTATTAGTAGCGGGAATAATTAGCGAACCAAACTTAGAAAGCATTTCAGAATATCTAAATTATGGTATTTTAGACTCTAAGGAAACCACTTGGTTTAAAAATATCACTCAAGTAAAAGCTGGTGAAATCCTTTTTATTGATAGATTTAATAAAATAAAAAAACAAAAATGGTATGATCTGGAAAAAAAAGACTTTTCAAAAGCTACAGAAAATATTTCAGATAAAAAAAAATTTATAGGTGAAACCTTTATGAAAGTTTGTGAAGAACACCTTAATTCTGATACTAAAATAGGCATAAAGTTATCTGGTGGTTTAGATTCTTCTACAATGCTTGCTTCAATGGAAAAAAATAAGAAATATTTAAGTAATCAATGCTTTTCAGTAGACTTTGGCTCTAGATTTAGTGAGAAAGAGTGGATAATGGATACAGCTAAATACTTTAATAAAAAAATAAACATTATAAGTTATAGAGAAAATGACTTTCTTAAAGACTTTGAAAAGTTAATTTATACACATGAAGGGCCTCTGGGTGGTCTAATGAATTGTGCTTTTGAAAAAGTTTATCAGAGTGCTAGAGAAAAAGGCATTAGAGTTTTGCTGGATGGGACTGGCTTAGATGAGGCATTTGGAGGCTACAGAATACATCATTTTTTATATTTAAGAAACTTATACTCTAAAAAGAATAGTACTTTTAATAAGAGCCTGAAAGATTATTCAAACCAATGGAATGTTAATATTAAAAATGTTTTGTATGATATTCAGAACTTTTCTGTAGAAAATAATTATACTCAAGACAGCTCTAATTTTAGTCAAAAAAATTTTACAACTAAATATATACAGTCCTTAAGCAAAAAAAATATTAACAAAGATTTGTATAATATTGATAACTTTCATAAAAACTTAATAGATTATATAGTTCATTCAAAAATACCAAAAAACACTAGAATAAAGGATAGACAAAGCATGAGTTATTCAATTGAATTGAGAATGCCTTTCCTTGATCATCGAATTATAGAATTAGGTCTATCTCTAAATGAAAAGTATTACTTTAAAAAAGGGCTTACTAAAAGTATCATAAGAGAAGTTATGTATAACAAACTTCCTAATGCTGTTAGATTAGGCCAAAAAAGAAGCATTCAAGCACCTCAAGATTTATTTCTTAAAAGCCCTAAAGTAGCAGAGTTTATTTTAGAATTGATAAATTCTATAAAATTTAAAAATAGGGGAATATTTAATATTAAGAACATTAATGAAAGCTATAAAAATTTTTTAATAGAAGGTTCAAAAAATACGTTTCATATATGGCAGTGGATAAATGTTGAAAAGTTTTTTAATATTTTTATTGATCAAGAAATAAAGAAAAACATAAAAATAAAAGAAATTGAAATTGAAGTTTTAAATTAAATTATTTTTTAAATACTCTGCTATCTTATTAATCATAAATACTCTTGCTCCGTTAATTGACTCTATTGTTGCTCCTCCAATATGTGGAGATATAACTAGATTAGAATTAAATTTAGAATATTGTATTAATTTATGAGATAAAATATTACTGTCCCATTCTCCATCAATTAAGTCTAATACAGCACCCTTTATTTTTTTAGATTTTAGTGCATTTAACAGAGCATTTTCATCAATCAACTTTCCTCTTGCTGTATTGATTAATATACTGCTTGGTTTCATGTTGTTGAAAACTGTATCATTAATTATATTTTCATTTTCTTTTGTTAAATGTATATGAATAGATAAAAAGTCTGATTTTGAAACTAATTCATCAAAGCTTACCATATTTACATTACTTAATTTTATATCTAGCTTATCATGAGCTATTACTTTCATTCCAAATCCACTGGCTATTTTAGAACTAATTTTACCTAATCTTCCTAGACCTAATATTCCATAAGTTTTATTATATAATTGTACGCCTGTATATTTTTCTCTTTCCCATAAACCTTTTTTTGTAGCCTGAGTTGCTATATCTATTTTTCTTATCAGCATTAAAAGTAAACCAAAACCTAACTCTGCTGTGGCTGTAAAACTATTTATTAATTGGTACTCTTTAGAAATATCAAACCATTTTATATTTAGTTTTTTCATATGCTCTTTGTCTAGATGATCTGTTCCTGTGCTAGGACTACCTATAACTTTTAGCTTTTTTGCGTTATTTAAGATTTTTTTATCTATTTTAACTGTCAAAGCTGACAAATAAGCATCATATTTTTCAATATTATTTAAAACCTCATCATAGTCATCCTTAATTGTATCAACATGTGCAATACCCTCAAAGACTTTTAAACTGTCTTTACACGTTTCTAAATTTAATGTATTCAATACTTTCAACATGCTTTAATTATAACTATTTATAAATATTATTGCACTTATAAACTTATATTGTTAAGATTAATCTTTTTAAATAAATGCGTCCTAAAGTAACTATTTATATAACTTGCCATAATTATGGTAAATATTTTAAAACTGCTTTTAATAGTGTTAAAAATCAAATTTTCGACGATTGGGAATTGATAATTATAGACGATTTTTCCCAAGATAACTCAGTATCAATAATTAATGACCTTACAAAAAATAGTAATAAAAATATTACCAAAATATTTAACAATGAAAATAAGGGTTTGGCTTATTGTGCTAATATCGCTCTAAAGCATGCAAAGGGTGAGTATATTATTAGATTGGATGCTGATGACTATTTAGATGAAGCAGCATTGCTAGTTATGGCAAAGTATTTAGATGCTAATCAAGACATTGCCCTTGTATATCCTAATTACTATTATGTTAACGAGGAAGGAAATTTTTTGGGCCTAGAGAGAAGAAAAATAATAGGAAAAGAAGTTGAAGTGTTAGATTTGCCTGCACACGGTGCATGTACTATGGTAAGAAAAAGAATATTAAAATCAATAGGAGGGTATTCTACAGAATTTAAGGCTCAAGATGGGCATGAAATATGGCTAAATATTTGTAACAGATACAAAGTATCAAATATCAATACTCCACTATTTTATTATAGAAGACATAATCTATCTATTACTCAAGATGATAGTTTATTATTGGATGCAAGAAAAAAAATAAAAAGAAATATAGTAAAAAATAAAAATTTTAAAAGCATTGCAATTATACAAGCTAAAAACACCTATGAAGATAATCCTGACATATGCTTCGAAAAAATAGGAAAAAAACCTTTAATTTATTACTCCATAATTGAATGTATCAAAGCATCAACTATAACAGATATTTTAGTAACAACAGACGACATGGAAGTTATTAAGTATTGTAACAAAAATTTTCCAAAAATTATGACTAATTTTAGACCAAAAAAATTATCACATTATAGTACAAAATATGCAGAAGTTACAAAAGCTGCAATTGATTTTTTAGAGCAAGAAAAATCCTATCATCCTGATATTATTTCTGTTATTAATTTACATACACCTTTAAGAAGTTTTCGAGATATAGATGAGTCAGTGGATACTTTAATACTTCAAGATGTAGATACAGTCATAAGTGTATATGAGGATTATGATTTACATTTTCTACATGGAAGTAAAGGATTAGAACCTCTAAATAAAGGAGCACTAAATGAGATTAGATTAGAAAGAGAAGCATTATATGTAGACAACCATGCTGTTAAAACTCTATGGAGAGACACTCTAGAAAATAATAGTTTGATTGGTAATAAAATAGGACACATAGTAATGCCTTATGAAAGAAGTATAAACTTTGCAAATAATTTTTATAAAAATATTATTAAAAATAAGCTTTTTAATGTGTCTCAAAATAAGATATAAATAATAATTATTTTATTTTTTTCAAATAGAATTCACAAGTAGGAAGGAAAATAATTGATTATTTTAGGAATAAATGATGGACATCAATCTAGTGCTGCCCTAATAATAAATGGTAAATTGGTTGCTGCAGTAGCAGAGGAAAGGTTTACCCGCAGAAAGAATGAGCACGGCTATCCAGAAAAAGCAATTGAAGCATGCCTTAGTATTTCTGGAATAAAAGAAAAAGATATAGAACATATTGCAATAGCTACAAAAAGTCTTCCTCCTAGTTACTTTAGAATTAGAAGAGACTCAGATTTTACCATTAAAGATTTTTGGAAAGAGCAGAAAGACTATTGGTATCCTACCATATATGAAAAAAAACAAATTAACTATACAGAAGTCTTTAAGGATAAAGATTATGAAAAAAATTTTGTATATGATAAAAACTTCATAAAACATGACCTAGACTCAGAAGGCATGAGGAGAGCAAGAGAAGCTTATGTGTCTAAAAAGTTAAATATTGATATTAAAAAAATAAGTTTTCATGATCATCATGAAGCTCATGCTTATTATGGGCTTTTAGGGAAAAGTCCAGCAATAAAAGACTGTTTAATTTATACAGCAGATGGATTTGGAGACGGCTATAACGCTTCAGTTTGGAAGTTAAAAAATAATCAAAAATTAGAAAATATTTTATACACAAACAATTGTCATATTGGAAGAATGTATAGATATTCTACTTTATTACTAGGTATGAAACCAGCTGAACACGAATATAAAGTAATGGGTCTTGCTCCTTATGCAAATCCAAAATTTGCTAATGAAGCATATAAAGTTTATATGGAAACTCTTCAAGTTAATGGATTAGATTTTAAGTATAATAAGACACCACCTGACAACTTTTTTTATTTTAAAAAAAAATTAGAAGGAGAAAGATTTGATAATATTGCTTATGCGATACAAAAAAGAACAGAAGAATTAATCACCTTATGGATTAAAAATGGGATTAAATTGACAGGAATTAAGAATGTTATTTTTTCTGGTGGAGTAGCACAAAATATTAAAGCTAATAAAAAAGTTATTGAACTTAGCGAAATTGAAAGTTTTTATGTTCCTCCAGGACCCTTTGATGAGTCTCTTTCTGTAGGGGCAGCTTTTATGGCTCATAAGAAACTTGAAGAGACAACACAAGTTTTTTTTGATAATCCTTATCTTGGAACGGGTTATAATAAAAAAGATATAAGTATTTTCATAAAAGAAAATCAAGAAAGTAATATTACAGTAAAAGAGGTTAGTTTAGTAAAGATAGCGTCTCTGCTAGCAAAAGGAGAAATTATAGGATGGTTTAATGGAAGAATGGAGTTTGGGTCAAGAGCACTAGGCGCAAGGTCTATAATTGCTAATGCAAAAGGTACGGATGCAATAAAAAAAATCAATGAACAGGTAAAAAGAAGAGATTTTTGGATGCCTTTTGCTCCTAGTATTTTATCTTATAGAAGTAAAGATTATATAATAAACCCAAAAAACATTGAAGCTAAATGGATGACATTAGGCTTTGACTCTACAGAGTTAGCGCAGAAAGATATTAAAGCAGCACTGCATCCCTATGATAATACTTTGAGACCTAACATAGTTTATAAGGAAGATAATAAAGATTATTTTAATTTAATAACTGAGTTTGAAAAAATAACAGGAGTAGGAGCTATCTTAAATACATCATTTAATCTGCATGGAGAACCCGTAGTAGAGTCACCTCAAGACGCATATAGTACTTTTAAAAGATGTGGCCTAAAATATTTATACCTTTGTGGTTACCTCTTCACTAAGTCAGATAAGTAGTATTTTTAGTTTTACCTAAAATTTTTATTCAACGAAAATCATAAATTTATACTAGAATAAAAATTTTACTTAAAATAAGTATAAATTAATTTTTTATACAGTTGAATAATAATTTTAACCTTAAAACTTCTTATCTATAAAAATATTTACCTTTTATTAAAAAAATATAACACTATAATGAATTTTCAATAACGCTGTTATTTTATAATTAAACTAACCTTTTTATAGAATGAAAAATACAAAAAATACTTACTGGATGTATAGTAAATATTCTATAGAAGCTGCATTACTAAACAAAAATAGAATAGTCTATGAATTGATATTAGAAAAAAAATTAGAAAATTATATTAAGAGTTTTATAAAAGAAAATAATATTAAAATTGAAAATATTATTATTAAAGTTGTAGATAAACAAGAAATAAAAAAAAAAATTGGAAAGCTAGCAAAATATCAAGGCTTAGCAATGTTAGTAGAAAAGCTGATTTTATTTGATATCTCAAAAATATTAAAACCTAATATTGAAAAAAGCTTTATTATTATTTTAGATCAATTAAATGACCCTAATAATTTAGGTGCAATACTAAGAACTTGTTTAGCATTTAATATAAGAAACATTATAGTGTTGTCCAGAAATATGCCAGAAGAAAATGGACTTATTGCTAGTGCTGCTTCTGGATCATTAGAGAAAATAAATATAATTAGTGTAAAAAATTTAGTACAAACTATAAAGAAATTAAAAAAACATGACTGGTGGATATTAGGATTAGAGTCAAAACCATTAAAAAATTGTAGAAATATATCAAATATTAATTTAAGTTTTAAGAAAAATGCCCTAGTAATAGGGTCAGAAAATCATGGCTTGAGAAGCCTGGTAAGAGACAGCTGTGATATATTATTGAGAATAGAGCTTATGGGCAATATTATAGATAGTCTTAACGTTTCTCAAGCTACAGCTATCGCATTATACCAATTAAATAAATAAGAAGGTACTGATTAATTATTAAATTTAAAAATAAGATTTAGATTAACAAATACTTGTTTTTACATATTAGTTTATATAGTATATTTTTTGATCAAAAGCTTTTATTATATTAGTAATTAAAGTTTTATTTAAATTAACTGGCTTTTATAACTGGAGGGGTGGCCGAGTGGTTAAAGGCAGCAGACTGTAAATCTGCCCTCATTTGAGTACGTAGGTTCGAATCCTACCCCCTCCACCATAATTTCTTTAGATTTCTAACACTTCTATAATTTCATTTATATCCATTAGGCACCTGTACTTTTATTAATTTGTATTATGGGTGTATTATGAAAGTACTTAATCTTAAAAATTTGAAGAACTGCAGAAATGTGGGAACGACTTTATTTGGAAACTATGGTCTTAAAGCTATAAAAATTCCATCAGGTAAAACAGTATTTAGAATTCAAAAAAGGATAAAGAGCAGCAACTATTTATCTCCTTTTAATGGAACAATAGGAAGCTTTCCTGAAATGAGTATTAAAGAAGCTGAACTAGAAGCATTAAGAATATGTGCTTTATGTGATAAAGGAATTCATCCTCGAGAACATGAAAGAGAAAAAAGAAATAAGGAGCTATCTTTTATAAAAGAAAGAAAGAAACAAGTTCAAACTTTAAGTGAAGTATTAGAAAAATATGTAGCAAATAAAAGATTACAACAGCAGAACTCTGAAAGCTACATAAGAGAAAGAGATAATTGTTTGAAAGCAATATGCTCTGATTGGTTTAATGAACCTATTATTAATATTTCTTTTCCTAAAGTAGAAGAAAGATTTAATAAAGTAGCATACAGAAAAGGAACTTTAGGTAGAGCTAAATCTTGGGCAAGATATATGAAAGCAATCTTTGAATGGGCAAAGCAGAGAAGTTATATTGATAACAACCCTTTCACTAGATTAAAAGCAGAAGTAAAAACATTTCAATCAGGTAAAAGAGAAAACAATTATCTACTTCCAGAAGAAGCTAGATACATTTACAACAAGGTAAAGCATTCCAATAAAATAAATGTAGGACATAATGCTATTGCTTTATTATTAACTACAGGATTAAGAAAGTCAGAAGTATTAACACTTAAATGGGAAAATGTATTTCTTTCTGATGTTGCTATTCCATATTTTATATTTGATTTGGGAACAAGAAAACAAAAGCATATTAGGTATGCAGTACCCATAGTGCCTAAGATGAAATTCATATTTGATAGAATGAAAACAGTTAGAAGAAATGAATATGTTTTTCCTTCAAGAAAAATAAACTACTGCCACTATGAAAGATTAGATGCTTCATTTAAATTTCTACGACCTCCACAATTAGATAATCCTAAAATCAATACAACAGGATTAGTGAATGAGAAAAGGGTAGAAGAGTTATCAGCTATTACATTAAGAAGAACTTGGACACAGCTAGGATTAGAGCTTGGTTATGATACCAATATACTAAATGTTTTGTCAGGTAGAAGTAAGAATTTAGGCACTAAGACTGCTCTAGGTTCCTATACATCTGCTAACTTAAAAATGGCAGTCAGCTTCTATGAACAGATAATTGATAGGATTAGTTAATTCAGTTAAAGAATAGAATTAAAAGAATAGGTAAATATCATAATAACATTTACCTAGCCTAAAAACTTTAGTACTTTTTGACCTCTAAAATCTAATTTTGCTTAATTAATTATTTTGCGATTTCATAAAATATAGTATTTGTGTTTGAGGTATAACCAGTTCCTGGGTTAAATTCTCCTTTACTCATTCCATATCCTTTTACATTAATATAAACACCAGTTCCTCCAGTTATTTTACTACTAGAAATAATCATACTGTTTTTATTTTGGTCTACAGGTGATTGAGCTGAGCCTGCCCAGGTACCATACATTGTGCTTCCATCTTCATATACTCTAGTCCAATAACCACTGACACTACCATTTTTATAAGTATAGTCGCTATATCCCCATAATTCTGCACTAACGGCAGCTAAATCCTCACAATTCTTTTTAAAATTTTTAAAATTGCTTTCTAATTTAAATATTCTGATTGCATGCCCTGCTATGTTAGTTTTTATTGAATATTGTTCAGTATATTTGCTATCTTCTGGTTTGTTTTTCCAAGTAAATTCACAAGGTTTTGCGAACAAAGAAAAACTTAAAGTAGATAATAATAATATAATTATATATTTCATAGTTTTCTCCAATTTATGTGTAAAATAGTAATTAACTATAGTTATTAAATTAGTATTACATTTTTGTTACTTCTGCTAACTTAAAAAATAGAGTTATTATTATAACCTAGGGAGGAAAATATTAATAACTCTATAAATGGCTATAAACTTTAATATATAGCATTAATATATTATTAATATACCAAGCAAAGAAGCATTTCTTAAAAAAGAATAATATATCTGTTTTCTTAAACTACTTATTTAAAATCTTATATAAATAAAAATTATGTAAGTTAAACTGTAATGTTATTCTGCTGATAGTTAATTATTATTAAGTATGACTTATTTTAAAAAAAAAAAATCTCTGGAAATTGAGTATGCTAAAAGAGTGGCTATGGCTGAAGTACTAGACTTCAAACAAGGAATAATTAAAAGAAAAGTCTCAGATTATCAGTTATATAATAATGATTTAGACTTAATGCAAAAACATAAAAGGTTTTTGAGCTATATTTATTCTACTATTGAAAGATATACTGTTCATAGAAATATTATTCTTTATCATTATGATAACATTCCTTGCACAGCATCAGTTTTAGTAGAAACACTTGGAATTTCAAGAACTTCTCTTAATGAGATTATTCAGGACTCTGTAGGGGAAGATTGGATATTAAAAAAAATAAATAGCAAAAATAAAAGAGAGTTTTTGATTATCCCTACTAAACTAAGGCTTGAGTTTTGGTCTATTTACTGTAAGAGAAGATACCAAAAAGCTAAGTCTGTGGGTTTAGCTAGAGCAATTCTTAACCTAGAAGAACATGAAGATAAGAAAAAACCTTAAGTACTGATTAAAAATATTTTAATATAGAAATTAATTTAAATTATAATAGCTTAACTCTAATTTTTTAATTAATTAATTCATCTATAATCAAATTTTATGGTTGTAATGAGTTGCTATTTGAAATCTCCCTTACGAATAGCAACTTTTCAATATTAATAGTCTTCTCTATAACTAACTCTTTTCTTAAAGTATTTAGGTTATGATACTAATATTCTAAATGTATTGTCTGGTAGAAGTAAGAACTTAGGCACTAAGACTGCTTTAGGTTCCTATACATCTGCTAACTTAAAAATGGCAGTTAGCTTCTATGAACAGATAATTGATAGGATAAGTTAAAAAATTTACAATTTAGGTTTTTAAGTTTAAGATACATATATGTTATTAAATTGGAAAACTAAACTTTTTTCCACCCTACTTGTTTTTTGGTTTATAATGCAATTCTTCTTTGATAACTCAATAGATATGACAGGTTTGTTTTTCTCTTCAGCTGTAGCAATAGCATTAGCTTTTGAAATTTTATATGCAAAAGAATTAAAAAAAATTCCTGAAGGACTAATGGGACATTCCATTGAGAAAACAAGTAAAGCTGCAAGGAAGGTTCTCTTTTTTTCTTCGTTAATAGGAATAGGTTTTTTTTTATTTTTTTATGGTTTATTAAATATAATATATTTGTGAATAAGCTAGATAAGTTATACTCCAGATATTAATGGAGTGAGTAATGACAACACCAACAGACAGAATAGAAGACATAGACATAGATGATTTGGTAGATGCTTATATTACTTATCAGAATGTAGTTAGTAATATATTTGAAGATTACAAGGACAATATCTCTAGCTTATATGATTTAGTTAAAACAAGAAAAGATGATTTAGGAGTAATTATGATAGACCATATAATTAGAGATATTAGCTATTATGAAGATGGATATAAGAACAAACCAATGATAACAGCAGTTACTGAATTTAGGAAAACAATTTGGAAAGAGTTACAAGAAAAGGCAAAGAGAAAGAAAAAGGATTAGAGATAAGTGGCTCAGACATCAATCCTTTTGTATTAAGAATACTTCTTATTAATTAAACTTTATGCTTATATAACTAACTCTTTTCTTAAAGTGGGTTAGTTATATACTAGAGAAATGGAAGTTACTAGAGAACAACTAGAACATTACAGACCCCTTAATTTAAATCTTACATTAGCAAATGGTGAAGAGGATATTCTTAAAGTAACTGATATTGTTTATTCTGGACTTAAATTAGAACCTCATAACAAAAGTAAAACACTTAATAACCTAAAAGTATTAATTCTTAATTTAGTGTTTAATCATCATGAAGATAAGTTTATGTTTACAGGTGTTCATCTTAATGAAAAGAAGTACATAGCAAATAGATATAATAAAAACCAAGTAGGAAAAGGAGTTACAAAAATAGTTCATGCTTTAGACAAAGCTGGATATATAGATATGTATAAAGGTTTTAGAACTCCTCAATTTTCTAGAATAACAAGAGTCCTACCATTAGATAAATTATTACAAATAGTAAAAGATAAAGGTATTAATCCTGATTTAATTACTCATAGACCAGATACTGAAACAATTATCTGTCAGAAATCTACAAAGGTTAAAGGTTTAAAGAGTAAGGTTAAGGAATCTATAGACTATGAAGATACAGAAGAAATAAGAAGCTTTAGAAAGCTAATGGTAGATTATAACAACCTTCTTAATGAAACACATATAGATGTTATTAATCAAGGTAAGGATGGTATTAGGTTTGGTGATAACCTTCATCCAGTAAAGATAAATCAAAACAAGAAGTTTATGAGAAGAATATTTAATTCTAAAGACTTTACAGAGGGTGGAAGGATTTATGGTGGATTTTGGCAGCAATTAAACTCTGAATGGAGAGGTAAAATAATTATTAATGGACAACCTACTAGTGAAGTAGATTATTCTGGGTTAGGCATCTCCACCTTATACGATAAATATGAAATCCCAAAGTTTACTGGTGATGCTTATGATTTATCATCAGTAGGATATAAATATGATAAATATAACTTTAAGGAATTAAGACCCTTATTAAAGTTTGCTTTAATGATTATGATTAATAGTAGTAATTCAGGTGAAGCATTACATGCAATTCAAGACAAGGTTAAGAAGGATGAAGAATTACCTCAAGATGTAAACCTTGTGGAACTGATAGAAGCATTTACTAAAAGACATAAACCTATAAGCCAATTTTTTTACAAAGGGATGGGTGGTATTCAGTATAGAATGGACTCTGAGATATGTGCTAAAGTAATTTCTTTTTTTCTCTATGAAATAAAACGTAAAAGCAGAATGCTAAAGCTATTTGAAATTTATAAACAAAAAGCATTAGAGCTAGGACATAAAGAGTTTAAAGGTTTTACTGTTCCTGATGGTAAAGAAGGAAGAGAAGAAATTACTGAAGAAGCTATTAAAGAAAATGAACCCTACGATTATGGTGGTATTCCTGTTTTAACTATTCATGATTCATTTGTCATCTCTTCTGAATTAGAAGATGTTTTAAGATGGCAAATGGAAGCACAGTATAAATTAGAATTAGGATTAAAATGGAATAAAGAAATTCCTACTAAGAAAGAAGGAAAAGATAATAATAAAAATATTCTTAGTGAAGAAGAGAACAAAAGAGTAGATGACTTCTTTAATAATCATAATAAAACTTGGTTTAGTGGCTACTATAAATTAGATGAAGAACCTAAAGAATTTATTTATAGAAATAAATGGCACTATATAGAGATAAATAAGAATAAGTAGTTTCTCTCTATAACTAACTCTGTTTCTCAGTTAAATTCTATTTCCTTT
>CACHHO010000022.1 GCA_902579545.1 Rhodospirillaceae bacterium
TAGTTTTTGAGCTATTAATATTAGATACTAGGTCTTTAACATTATGGTATAATTTTTTTTTCTCTAATCCTTCTTTTATTCGCCAACTTTCGCTGTAAATCTTTCTTAAATACTTATCTCCAGCATCACAAATAAGTGTTACAACATTTTTTTTTGTTTTTTGAGCTTTACAATATTTTAAAGCAGCAGCTAATAAGGTTCCAGAGGAAGATCCTGCTAAAATACCTTCTTTTTTTAATAACTTTTTACAGACATCTATGGCTTCTTTATCACTTATTGAATAAGCATCATCTATTATATTTGGTTTAAGTAAAGGAGGACAAAAATCTTCTCCAATTCCTTCAACAATCCAAGATCCTATATTTTTAGATGGTTTTCCTGTTTTTATTAGATCTTTGAGTATAGATCCTTTTGGATCTGCAAGTACTAATTGACAGTTTTTATTTTTACTTTTTAGAAAACTTCCCACTCCAGTTATAGTTCCTCCTGTCCCTACTCCAGCTATAAAAGCGTCAACTTTACCATTTAACTGTTTATAAATTTCTGGTCCTAGTTTTTTTTTATGTGAGTTAACATTAGCTAGATTTGAAAACTGATTAATATAAAAACCACCTGTGTCTTTAGCTATTTTTTTTGCAATTTCTAGATAATATTCTGGATGTCCATTAACTACATCAGATCTAGCTGTAATAACTTTTGCTCCTAAGGCTCTTAAATGATAAATCTTTTCTACAGTCATTTTATTAGGCACTACTATTATAATTTTGTATCCTTTTTTAATTGCAATAATCGCTAAAGCTATACCAGTGTTTCCAGCTGTAGCCTCAACTATTGTTCCTCCCTTTTTTAGATATCCTTTTTGTTCAGCCTGTTTAATCATATTTTCAGCAGGTCTATCTTTTATAGATCCTCCCAAATTAAAAGACTCTAATTTTAAATAAAGGTTACAAGGACCAGTATTCAAATTATTTACCAATAACATTGGTGTTTTTCCTATTAAATCTAAAGCACTTTTGTATATTTTCATTTATTTTCTCACAGCTGGTGTTTCTATTTGAAGACCTTTGCCTCTCCATGTCAGGTATAGTTGCAAAGCATTATACTCATCTGAAAATATTTTAAAAGGTAGAGCTCTTGCCTGTTCATTACAAAATTGAATTCTTTTATGAACAGATGCTACTTTTGACCACCTTAACATATAAGTAGGAAAACCATTTATATGGCCCTGACTTACTTTTTCAGCCCTTAAGTTCATCCCTACTCTTTCATCATGACATTGGTTACAAGCTAGACCCATTTGACCTATCTTCTTGAAGTATAGTTTCTTTCCCATTTCAAACCAAGGTTTATTTTTTTTATTTATTTCTATGTTTTGTTTTAACCCTCTCGATTGGTAAGTGATAGCAGTTGCTAAGGCAAGAAGGTTTTTATCTTCAGGTTTAAATGATTCTCCCTTCATATTTTCTGCTTTGCAAATATTTATTTGTTGCTCTAAGTTTATTAGTTTACTTTTATCACCTCTAACTTTAGGAAAACTTAGTGAAACTCCTTTCATTTCACTTATGTTTCCATGACAACTATAACAAGATAAGTTTTTATTTTTATTATTACCTTGATTCCATATTTTTTTACCTAGTTCTACCCAAATAAAACCAGGGTTAGTAAAATCATCATTTTGTATTTCTTGGGTAGATTTTTCAGAAAAATAGTATCCTGAAATCAAATCATTAGAAAAAGAAGAAATGGTTAAAAGAGTAAATAATTTAATTATTAAAAAAATATAATACCACGTATATCTTTTAGATTTATATCTCATATTTGATGGGAAGTATTTCATTACCTTGTTGATCTATTACTTTTAGATATCCTCTTTTGTAAGATGTTCTTGAATAGTCATCTCTCCATTCAACCTCCAACAAGCCCGACTCCTGTGCAGATATGTAAAATGCTAAGTAGGGGTTAGCTGATACTCCAGAAAACCAATTGGCTCTAAATACAATTTTTCCATTATATTTTGCTGTTACTTTTTGAATAATTAATCTTGGATAAATTATACCTGTTTTTGGATCTCTTCTTACTCCAGGCTCCATTTCATGTTCTGCAAGCGTTTTAATCTTTATTTTCTCATTTTTTTTAACAACTTTTTTATATTTTAATCTTCTTAACTTTTCCATATTTAAGAACAAGCTCCTAACATAACATCTACATACTTTTTTTCCATACTAACAGAACCATCAATCATCTCAGCTATAATCATTATGTAAGAACTCGTCCTCATTCTACACCTAAAAGAAACCTCAGCTTTTCCAATTTTAGGAAAAAACTCATAGATAGCTACTTCAGGAAAAGGGTTTTCTAAAGCTAAAACATGTACTTTTTTTGGGAAATCATTTTCTTCCATAGAACAGTTTATAGCAAAAGTAACTGGTACTACATTGCCATCCTCAACAGTGTCAGGAACATCAAGTCTTATTAAATTTTTTATTAACTCTCTATCTTTAATAATATTTTTTATTATTCTTTCTGTCTCGAGTTTGTTAGGTTCTATTCTAAATGTTTGTCTGTAGGATTGGAACCTATCTCTATAGGGATTTCCATTAGCTAAAGTTTTTTTTGAAAAAATAAAAGCTAAGGTGCCAAAAAATATTTTTAGTGTATTACGTTTTATTTTATTCATTTTTCTATTTTAAAGAATATAAGTATTCTACTAAATCTTCAACCTCTTGCGCAGATAATATTGTTTTGTTTAAAAAATTTTTAGGTGTTCTAGGATTATTTATTTTAACATAATAAGCAGGCATAATACTATTACTGTTAATAATTTTTGCATTAATAACCCTTAACCGTATTTCATCTTTACTATAAACAGAACCAACTCTATAGAGTGAAGGGCCAAAGTTTCCATGAAACTTTTCTTCTTTGATAGGGGCCTCATGACATGATAAACAATTAACCTTTCTGCTAGAAAAAATTTTCTTTCCTCTTTTAATGTTTCCTATTAGTTTTACATTATTTTTTTTTGCTAAAAGGTTTATCTCATCAATTTCAAAGTTGGCAACGTTATTAGCTCTTGCAAAAAGAGAAAAAGAAGAAACTATTGTTAGTATTAAAAAAAATATTTTCATTTTTATGATAATCTTAAAATTTCTATTTTATATTCATATATGTTATAAATATATAAAATAAAGCTTTATTATGAAACCTTTATCTGGAATAAAAGTAATAGATTTTACTACTTTGCTACCAGGTCCTTTAGCAACATTAATGCTATCTGATGCAGGCGCAGATGTAATTAAAATTGAAAAAGTAGGAGGAGAGGACCTTAGAAAATCAAAGCCTTTCATTAATAATGAAAGCATATTATTTGCAGTTCTTAACAGAGGAAAAAAGTCTATTGAAATTAACCTAAAAGATAAAGAGTCTCTTGTTAAAATAAAAAAGCTAATTAAAGATTCCGATATTTTAATTGAACAATTCAGGCCTGGGGTAATGAAAAGATTAGGGCTAGATTGGATAACTGTTAAAAAGATTAATAAAAGGCTTGTATATTGCTCCATAACCGGCTACGGACAAACTGGTATTAAAAAAAATAAGGCAGGGCATGATTTAAACTACTTAGCTGAAAGCGGACTTTTAAGTTTATCTACTTATAAGGATGGAACTCCTATATTACCTAATACTCAAATCGCAGATATTGCGGCAGGTAGCTATCCAGCATTCATGAATATTATACTTGCCTTAATAAAGTCACAAAGAACTAATCAAGGCTCTTATCTAGATATATCAATGTATGAAAACCTAGTTCCTCTAGCATGGCTAGGATTAACTTATGCTTTAAATGGAAAAAAAATTAAAAAAAACTCTTTACACCTGAATGGTGGCTTAGCTAGGTATAATATTTATGAAACTAAAGATAAAAAATATATTGCATTAGGAGCATTAGAAGATAAATTTTGGAAAAAGTTTTGTAATATAATTAATGCTCCTAAAGAAGTAGTATTAGAAAAAACAAGCAATGAATTAATTATTAAGAAAATAAAAAAAATTATAAAAAAAGAAAATGAAAGTTTTTGGAAAAAAAAATTTAGTAAAGAAACTAATGTTTGCTGTACAGCAGTAAATGATATTAAATCTTTTATAAATGACCCTCATATCGTCAAAAAAAATATTTTTAAAAATAATATTATTTTAGATGAAAAAAAAATTGCTCTAATTCCTACACCTATTGAAAAGACCCTGGTTAAAATAAAAAATAATAATAAAGCCCCTAAATTAGGGCAAAATAATAGTTTGTTAAAAAAATAATGAAAATTTTATTTTTAACAGAAAGAAAATTAAAAAAGTTTGTACCTCAAAAAAGATTGAAAGAAAACTTTGAATTAGAGGTTTCAGAGCTAGAAAAAGTACACTATTCTAAAATAAAAAACTTTGATTTTATAGTTTTATTAACAACCAAAATATTAAAAAGAAAAAATAAAAGCTATATAAAATTATTAAGATCAATTGGAAATAAAAAAACAAAAATTGTAGAGATTGGAATTGAAAAATCTAAGCTAGGCAATGAAAAGTCAAATTCTCTGGCAATAATACATGGATTTGGTAAAATAACATATGGTATATTTGATAAAATAATTAAATCTTTAAGATAAATTAATGACTATCCCCTTTAATAAAAATTTAAATAAAATAAGTACATATGAACCAGGTAAATCAGGGGTTAAAAATTCTATAAAAAGAGTAATAAAACTATCTTCTAATGAATCACCTTTAGAGTTCAGTAAAAATACAATAAAAAAAATTAAAAACATTAAAGTTAACCTTAATAGGTACCCTGACCCCTATTGTAAGCAATTAAGAGAAAAAGTTTCTAAAGTATATAAAGTAAAAAAAAATAATATAATTTTTGGAAATGGATCGGATGAGTTATTCTTTTTAATATCTTATTGTTTTCTTAATAGAAAGGTTGAAGGCCTTTATAGTAGACATGGTTTTCTTATTTATCCTATAGCAATAAATGCAGCAGGAGCAAAAGCAGTATATTCTAAAGAGACAAATTTTAAGGCGGATGTTAATGAACTTATTAAAAAAAGTAATAAGAATACAAGAGTTTGTTTTATAGCTAACCCTAATAATCCAACTGGTACATACTTAAAAAAAAATGAAATTAAAATACTTAGAGAAAGACTTCCTAAAAAATGTTTGTTAGTAATTGACTCAGCTTACTCTGAATATGTAGTTAAGGACGACTATTGCGATAGTCTTGATTATGCTAAGACTAGAAATGACATAATAGTCACTCATACATTTTCCAAAATTTTTGGCATTCCATCAGTAAGGTTAGGATGGGCTTACTGCCCCGCAGAAATAGTTGAAAAATTAAATAAAATAAGACCTTCATTTAATATTAATTTTTATGCGCAAAAAATTGGCCAATATATTTTAGAGGATAAAGCCTTTATAAAAAAATCTATTAAACACAACTTATATTGGAAAAGCTGGGTAACTAAAAAACTAAATGCTATGGGAATTGATGTTTTGGAAGGAGTTGCAAACTTTATTTTATTAGTGTTAAAAAGAAAAGAGCATGTCTTATTACTAGCTAATTATCTAGAAAATAATAATATTCTAGTTAGGAAGCTAAACGCCTACAAGCTAGATAACTGTCTAAGAATAACCATAGGTTCAGAAAAAGATTTAAAAAGTTTAGTTGATTATATTAAAAAATTTAAAAAGGAGAAAAAAATTGATTTTATATGATTACCCTAAAGCCCCAAACCCAATGAGAGTTAACCTTTTTCTTTATGAAAAAAAAATGGACATCAAGAGAAAAATAGTGGATTTATCAAAGCATGAAAATTTAAAACCTAGTTTATTAAAGTTAAATCCTTTTGGTACTATTCCTTTTCTTTATGTTAAAGGGCAACTAATAACTGAGTCAGTAGCAATTTGTAAATATATAGATAGTATTAATCCTTCTCCTCATTTATTTGGAAAATCTGCTATAGAAAAAGCAAAAGTTATTATGTACCAAAGAAAAGTTGAGTATGAAGGAATGCTACCAGCTGGAGAAGCTTTTAGAAATTCGTCAAAGGCTTTTAAAGAAAGGGCTATTGCAGGCCCCATAAAAATTACTCAAATTCCTTCACTAGTAGATAGAGGAAAAAAGCGCATTGATATATTTTTTAATTTTTTAAACAACACACTTAAAAAAACTAAATACGTTGCAGGAAATAATTTTTCTATTGCTGATATTGATGCTTATGTAACTCTGAGTTTTGCAAAATGGATAAAAATAGATGGGACAGAGAAAAGAGCTTATGTGAAAAAATGGAAGGATAACCTAGAAGCAAGACAAGCATTCAGAAAATATAATAATCTTTTTTCAAAGTAAAATAGTATATACTAAATTATGCAAAATTTTGATATTTTTGAATCTGACAAATTAAATGATGTTTTATCTAATACTTTAAACGGTTGCGATGATGGAGAGCTATTTCTTGAGGACAATATCTCTGAAAGTTTTGTATTTGATGATAATGTTTTAAAAAATACTACTTATAACGATTTTAAAGGTTTTGGTCTTAGGGGAGTTAAGGATGATTTAATAGGTTACTCCCATTCTAGTGATTTAACTTTAAATTCATTAAAAGAAGCCTCCGATACAGTCTCCTCAATCAAAAAAGGTTATCAAGGAAAAACAATCATAGACCCAAGAAAGACTAATTACAAACTATACACAGACAAAAACCCATTAAATGTCATAGATTTTAAGAAAAAAATTATGTTATTAGAAAATATAAATAAGTTTGCAAGAGAACTTGATAACAGGGTAAGTCAGGTAAGTGTTAACCTCTCTGGTTCTTGGCAAAAGATAAGTATAATGAAACCCTCAGGTCAAATACTTCAAGATATTAGACCCTTAGTTAGGCTAAATATAAGCATTACACTTGATGATAAGGGTAAAAAGGAAACAGGTTCTGTTGGTTTAGGAGGGAGATATTCATATGAAAAGCTTTTCCAAAGTAACGTGTGGAAGAAAGAAGTAAAAAGTGCTTTAGATCAGGCAAGTATTATGCTTGAAGCAATACCTGCACCGGCTGGTGAGCAAACAGTTGTGCTTGGCCCAGGATGGCCTGGCATTTTATTACATGAGGCCATTGGTCACGGATTAGAAGGAGATTTTAATAGGAAGAAAATTAGTGTATTTACTGAACTTATGGGGGAAATGGTAGCTAACAAAGAGGTAACAGTTTTTGATGACGGGACGATTCCAAATCGAAGAGGTTCATACACAATTGACGATGAGGGTACTCCTTCCCAAAAGACTACTTTAATAGAGAATGGTAGATTAGTTGGTTATATGCAGGATAGACAGAATGCTAGGCTTATGCAAACTAAGGCAACTGGTAATGGCAGACGACAATCCTATGCTCATCAGCCCATGCCTAGAATGAGTAACACACTAATGGCAAATGGTTCTCACGATCCAGATGAAATTCTAAAGAATACGAAAAAGGGTATTTTTGCTAAAACATTTGGCGGAGGTCAGGTTGATATAACCAATGGAAAGTTTGTATTTTCTGCTAGTGAAGCTTATTTGATAGAAAATGGTAAGATAACTAAACCTATTAAAGGAGCAACGTTAATAGGATCTGGGTTTGAAGTGCTTAAAAAAGTTGAGTTTGTTGGAAATGATTTAAAGATGGATCCAGGAATTGGAACTTGTGGTAAGAATGGCCAAGGTGTACCTGTAGGAGTAGGACAACCTACTTTAAAAATTAAAGGATTAACTGTTGGAGGAACATCTAATAGTTAATTAAATATAACTTTATTTCTTCCGCTCTCTTTTGCTTCATAAAGTCTCTTGTCGGCAATATCAAGTATTTCTCCAATATTTAAGGACTCTGAACTAGATGCTATCCCCATGGAAACGGTAACTGATATTTTTTTTTCTTCAAACCCAATTCTTTTTTGCTTAATTTCTTCTCGGATTTCATCCGCTAATTTATATACGTATTTAATATCTTCATTATAGAATATAGTTAAAAATTCTTCTCCTCCGAACCTACCTACTATACCCTCTTTACCTATTGCATCCTGCATATGATTAGAAATAACCTTAATTACTTCATCTCCCATTGGATGACCGTAAGTATCATTAACTTTTTTAAAAAAATCTATGTCTAACATAATTATATTTATATTATCTTTACTATTATTTGCTATTTCATTAAGTCCTTCCTCCAGAAGCTCAGTTATTTTTCTTCTATTAGCTAGCCCTGTTAAAGGGTCAGTAGTAGCCTGAACTTTTAATTTTTTTGAATATTTTTCAAGTTCCACTTTGGTAATGGCAAGCTCTGCTTCCATTTTATCACTCATTCTAATTAATCTTTTAGATTGTTTAAAAAGTTTTTTATAATTTCCTAGTAATTCAGAAAACTGTCTTCTAACTTCTTCCAAATCAGATTCATTACTTGGATCTATAAATTCATTGGCTTTATTAATAATTTTTTCTTCTTCTTCGTATAATGAAAACTCTTTATCAGACAAAAAAACCTCACATCATTTATTTGCTATTTCAAAACTAATATTTTCTATATCCTCAGCAAACTCTTCACCTAGCTCCCTCATATTATCATCTTCTTCATCTACTTTCCAAATAACTTTAATTTTGTGACCATTAGTATTTGAAATTTCCTCAAACATATCAAATATTCTCATCAACACTTTCGCTGAGCTACTATTGAAATAAAGCAATTCAAATGTACATGCAAAATTTTTGTCTTTGTTCTCTCTTAAAAATTTTTCTAAAGAAGCTAGCACCGGACCATAAAACTCTGTAACATTTTCAGGATATGACTCTCCAGATATAAGCATCTCTCCTTTTTCCCAATCACAAATAATCTTTGGAGATCTTTCAGCTGCTTCAATATTTATTTTTTCCAATTCATATCTCCTTTACTTTAAAATTGACTTAAGTAGAAAAAAAGAGGTTCCATCTTTTAAATCAATGAAGTCAAATTCAAACTCAGATGACTTTCTTGCTATTTCAATTAAGCCTACTCCAGCTCCTTTTGAACCTTCTTCAGTTTCAGATCTAAGTTTTTGTTTATAAAATGCCTTGAGATCATCTTCAGACATATTCTTTAAGTTGACTAATTTCTCTCTTAGGCTTTTCACTTTATCCTCTGATTTTATTATATTTCCACAGTTTAAAATATATGAGTTCTCTTTTTTAGAGATGGCCATAATACCATATCTAACGTCATCTTTTCCTTCATCTTCTATTTGATCATCTGAATACCTAACTACATTTTCATATTGTTCAACAAATACAGAAAATATATTTCTCATTACTTTTTTTGGTAAGTGATCTTGTTCTATTTGTTGCTTTAAAACTGAAGCTATAGAAGTTAATAAACCTTGGGACATGTATCCTGAATATGTCATAATTACTTCATTTCCTAGCATTAACCTGTGCATATCAAAAAGTGTTTTAGCGTCCATATTTTTCTCTTATTTTTTTGTTACTGATCTAATATAAGCTATAAGTTTTAAAATTTCATCTTCTTTTAATGTAGCACCGTAAGCTCCCATTTTAGTTCCTGCAATTCCATTAGTTATAATGTAAGCAAGTGCATAAGTACTACCATCACTGTGTTTAAATACTCCTTTATTTAATGCAGGTCCACCAGACCCTTTTCCTTTTGGTCCATGACAATGTAATGCAGCGCAACCTTTTAAAACATAATGCTTTTTCCCTTCCTTAATTGCTTCTGTATTATCTTCAAAAGGATTTTTTATATCTTCTATTATATTGTTTAGATCTTCATTGGCTGCTAACTTCAATAGTTTATATGTTCCTGCATACTTTGTTATTCTATCAAACCAAAAATCTTTACTACTAAATAAATTATTATTATCTATAGAGGCATTTATGATATTTATAAAAACAAAAACAAAAAAAGCTACAGTAGGAAGATAAATAGCAATACCACTTTTAATTTTAATGTTATTTCTAATATTTTTTTGCATTATACCCTTATTCCTATTAAAGTTATGTCATCTCTTCTTTTGAAATCTGACCTATAAGTTTCAAAATTTTCTATAAATTTATTTTTCTGACCTTCCATACTTAAATTTTTAACTTTTTCTAAAGTTTCAATTAATCTTTTATTTCCAAAAGAAATTCCTTTTCCTCCAATTTGATCACAAATACCGTCAGAAGCCAAATAAAGCAAATCATTTTTATTTACATTCAAAGCAAAATTACTAAATTCATAGTTTAAAGGAGTAGAAGAATAGCCTATACCTTTTTTATCTCCTTTAAGAACTTTATTTTCTTTGTTATTAATTAATATTAAAGGCATTCCAGCACTAGCATATCTAAAACTATTATTTTGCTTTGTAATTTCTAAAACTAAGGCATCTAAGCCGTCTTCTGATACCTCATAACCTTCAGTATTACTTAGGGCTTCCTTGAAAAAGACATTCATTTTGGTCAGTAACTCACTAGGTGAATTTAATTTATCTTTAGTTATATTTTTTAAAAAGCTTCCTAATATCATTGTAAGTAGTGCTCCTGGTACTCCATGACCAGCACAGTCAAAAACTGCCACATAAATCTTATTATCTTGTTCAAAAATAGTATAAAAATCTCCTCCTACTATATCTCTTTGATCATGATAAATAAAAAAATCATTACAATATTCTTTAATTAAAATTTTTTGTGGCAAAAAAGCATTTTGAATTTTACTGGCATAGTTTATAGAAGAAGTTAATAAATCATTAACCTCTTTAAGCTTTTTAGTTCTTTCGTTTACCGTTATTTCTAGTTGTTTAGCATAATTATCAGCTTTCTCTTTAAAACTTGCCACTGCACTAGCCATAATGCCTATTTCACCAGATCTATTAATCTCTGGAACCTTACTAGTTTTTTCGCCCTTTGAAAGTTTTTGCATAACACTGGTTATATTTTCTAAGGGTCTAGCAATTGTATATGTTACAATCATAAAAGAAAATGTAGCTAAAAGAAGTGTTACTATAAGAGTTATACTCGCTATAATTTGATTATTCAAACTTTTTTGATATAGATTGGTTGATAATTGACTAATAGTATTGCTTAATAAGATGATTAATTGCTCATTATTTGTCTTATTTTCCTTTATTATATCCAAATACTTTTTTATATCTAGGCTGTATTTTTCCCAAGCAACCCCCTCTTCTATAAGTTTATTTTTTATATTATTAAAATTATTATCAAAGTAACTTATTTTTTTGAAGTTTTTGTAAAAAGCACTTTCTTCATTTTTTCTCTTATTTGTTATTTCAATTGATCTTGCTAATTTTTTTTCTAAAGTAAGCTTAGTTTCTTTTTCTATATTTTGATATGAAGATAAGACTTTATACTCTTTGATAGAAATTGGTGTGTCTATAGATATTACTCCAGCTAGTATAGCTTGTTCCCTATATATATATTCGTTATATCTAAGTAATAAGTTTTTAAAGCTCTGTAAATCTTCTATACTTCTAACTAATCTATTAGGTCTAAAGTTTAACTTTTCTGACATTATAATTAGTTGCATGCAAATTAAATCTGATTTTTCCAACCACATCGATAATAGTTTTTCAGCTGGATTATCTTTATTACTATTTCCTCTAGCTGCAGTTGTAGTTCCTCTAAGAGTGATTACTCTTCCCAGAATAGCTGAAATTTGTCCTTTAACTTCTTGATATTGTTTCCATACTAAGATTAAGTTTTTTAGTTCATTGTTATCAATATTTTCTTGACTATAATTCTCAAGTTCACTTAGAAGTTCCTTATAAGCTGATAACGCAATATCATTATTTTTTTTTATCTCTTTTCTATCCTTTGAAGGGATGTTAATTGACTTAGAGGAAATGCTTAAAAAATATTGAATATTAATTTTTTCCAAACTTAATAAATTATAAAGCTTGTTTATCTTTTCTTGCAAAATAGAATTATTTATTGCTAATTTTGAGTATTTTCTAGTGGACTCTACTTCTAGCCAAAAATTAATAGATAGAACCAATAAGGCTACAGTCATTATAAAAGTAATAAAAAAAAGGCTCAACCTAACAGTATAAAACTTTCTATATAGGTGTTTAAAATTCATAAAGAACCCTGATTGTAGCTGGCATTTTTTTTATTTCTGATTTAGCAATTATCGATATTGCTCCTAAGTTATTTGACATTTCGTTAACCAATTGTCGTATATTTGAAATACTTTTTGGTTCATAAATGCCATTTTTTTCTTTTTTTTTCCAATAATTTTGTACTTCTTCATCTTGCATTTTTAAAACTTTTTTATAAAACTCCTTTTCTGCTAAATTATTTGATCCTCTGGATATAAAAGTTGCCTTAAGTTTCCCTGGCCACTCCTTGCTATTTCCTTTATAAATCAAACTTATTTTTCTAAACCCTTTATCAATTTTATTTTTATAAGGATTTTCTGAATTTACTATAATAAAGTAAACTTCTTCACCCTTTAAATTATCCGGAAAAATTGATAAAGGATAAAAAATTAAAACTGAGATGAGTATTACTTTTAAATAACTCCTTATCTCTAAGTTTAGCATTATCTTACTTTGGAACTTTAAACGAAACTATCATTGCTCCTTCATTTATATCTGCAAATCTAGGGTCAATGTTAGGCATAAACATACCTGGAACAGCGCCACAACACCCAGTAGGAAATAATATAAACTGCTCTCCTTTTGCTTCATAAGATATTACCCCTGCTCTATTTCCAGATCCAGTATTAAAACTCCACAATTTGGATCCATCTTGTACATCGAGAGCGTGTACGGCTCCAAAACTAGTGCCATAGAAAAGTAATCCTCCAGCAGTAGTTAAAACTGCTCCAAAATTAGGTGCATCAAATTCCTGTTGCCAAGCTATCTTTCCATTTGCTGGATCAACTGCCACTAGTCTTGGTGCTGGGTTATCTTCATGAACTACAGCCGTTACCATAGCGTTCCATCCTAAATTACCTTGGATTCTTTCAACTCCCTCTACTACTTCTACAATATTGCAGTAATCTTGTGCCATTGTATACCACAATTGAGTTTTTGGGTTATAAGAACCTACACCCCAACCTCTAACTCCACCTATCCAAGGACAAATTGTTCTTTCTTCGCCTGGAACACCAAAGTATCTGTCTGTAATTTCTCCAGTTTTAAGGTTTACATTTCCCCAATTTGCAGTTTGCGATAATTTCCAAATATTATTAAGTTTTCCGCTTTCTCTTTCATAAACATAGACATATCCATTTTTGTTTAAGTTACTCATAAGTTTTTTTCCGTCTCTTTCAAGAAATAAAAACTCTCCAGAAGCATCTAAATCCCAAACATCATGAGGAACTTGTTGATGATACCATTTTAATTCTCCATTATTTGGATTTAAAGCCACTATACTGCTAGAATAAAGATTATCACCTGGTCTATCATCTCCATCATCCCAGTCAGGTGCTGGATTTCCAATTGGGTAATAAACTAAATTTAATTCTGGATCATAAGTTCCTGGCATCCAAGGAAAACCTCCTCCAGTTTCTCTATGCTCAGGCAACCAACTATCCGGATGATCCCTTAAGGTTTCAAATTCCCATAATATTTCTCCTGAATCAGCACTAATACCATAAACGCCTCCTTTTGCAAAAAGTTCTCCTCCTGCTGGACCATACACAATTACGTCACCAGCTATTACTGGTGGAGAATTAAAAAGACAGTTACAGTTATCTGTATCAAGAACCTTTGTTTTCCAAATTACTTCTCCACTCTTTCTGTCCAATGCCACAGCTTGTCCATCAAGTGTTCCAAAAAATACATATTTATTACCAACAGCTAAACCTCTTGAGTATGGAGCAAATAATAAAGAATTCTCATCCATTCCACCTTGAGCTTTTCTTTTTTTTAATTCAGTAAACTCATGAGAATATTTCCAAATTTGATCTCCTGTATATCCATCAACTGCAAAGACTACATTAAAAGATGCTATATAATAAATTATACCATCTACTGCTATGGGGGTACCTTGAAGTCCCATAGTTACTTTGCCAGGTTGGTGCATCCAAGCAGGAGCTAATTTATTTACATTACTCTTGTTGATACTGTCGAGTGAAGAAAAACTATATCCTAAATATGATCCGTGAAATACTGGCCAGTCTCCTTTACCAAGACCATCATTAGCAACTCCTGGCATTGGTTGCCTTTTATTGAAATTGTCTAGGTCATTAGCATTAACCAAGACAGCATAAACTGAAAAAAATAAAATTAATAAAATTTTTACCATTATAATCTCCCTAACTAATTGATAATACCTGAATCTAAGATAGCACTAATTTATTAAATTTAAAGACAATCTTGTTCATTTATAAAAAATAATTTAATTATTCAAATATTGTTCTATACTTTATTAATGAATGTTACTAGACAACATGTAAGACACAAGTTACCAGTTCAAGTCTTCTATAATAAACAGCACTTGAAACTTATTGATTTTAGTTTAGGAGGTGCAGGAGCAGAAATAGGAAAAATTGATCCTCCTGAAGCAACTAGCACAATAAAATTGATTTTAATCTTTCCTTACTCAGGAGAAAATGTAGGTTGGGAAATATCTGCAAAAGTAGTAAGAGTAGACAAAAATAAAAATTTTATCGCCTTTGAGTTTGTTCAAGATGAAAATTTTAAAAAATTCTCCCTGGCTTTCTATGATGAAATGAGAAACAAAGGGATGATATAATAAATGAATGTCTCTGATATAAGGAAATCTCTATTGAATTCAGAAATAGCGTTATTTGAAGTAAATAAAAATAAGCTTATAAAATGGAAAAACAATTCTTTCAAAGACTTATTTAACTTTCTAGAAAGTGTTAACAGTAATAAAATTTTAAATTTTAAAAAGTCTTCTAAAGGCAGTTTTTTATCCTTATCTTTAAATCGAAGAAAAATTTTTTATAAAACAGAACTTTTAATTAAAATAGGTAATCATAGTTTATACAAAATTAATGATTATCAGGTTAAAAAAATAAAAGTTTTAAAAGATGGAATGAACTGTATTAAAAGCGGTAAGATAAAGTTTGCTATGCAAAAACAATATAAATTAGAAAAACTTACAGTTTCAGGCTATGAGTTTTTGGCTAGGATGTATTTAAAAAACGAATCTTTGGTATCTAATGAAAATTTTATGCCACTGATAGATAGTAATTACCAATTAAAAATATTACTACCTAAAGTGCTAAGTCAAATTGCCTTTATAAAAAATAAAATAGGGAAGAAAATAAGCTGGATAAACGTATCAGCCGAACTTTTAGAAACTAAGTCATTCTATAAAGACTTTACTAAGATTGTAAATAATTTTGGTTTAGAAAAAAAATTAATTGGTATTGAGATAACTGAAAGCCATAAGATAATATCAAATAATAAAATAATTAATTCTCTAGTAAAATTAAAAAGCGATAAATTTTCAATTGCAATGGATGACTTTGGCTCTGGATATGCCAATATAAGAAGATTATCTATTTTACCTGTAGACATAGTTAAGCTTGATAAGTCATTTGTCTTTGATATTAATAATAAAAATACAAAGTCCCTCATTAAAGGTATTGTAAATATAGGCAATACAATCGGGTTTTCAGTTCTTGCTGAAGGCATAGAAACAAAAAAAGATTTACTATCGGTAAGAAATCTTGGTGTTAAGTATGGTCAAGGATGGTATATAGGAAGGCCAGAAATATTGTCTAACTAAATCAATATGACATTTCTTTTATTAATTTAGTAATATTTTTATTCCATTTTTTTTCAAAATCTTCTAATAGTTTTTCTGCAGGAGTTTTTTTACTCTTTATAATTTCTTTTAGAACATTTAAGTATTGTGTTTCATCATTACCTTTTAAATCCAATAATTCTCTTTTTTTTAGTCCGATGATTGAAAGATTTATAAATTCTTCTGCAAGCTCTTTTACTTCATAATTATTTATGGATGCATTCAATCCTTTTTTAGCTACATTTAAGGATAATCTCTCAACATCTTCGTAATTCCATTTTTTACAAATTTGTAGTGCTTTATTTAAGACTTCATTATCATATAAAATACCTACCCAAAAAGCAGGTAGCGCACAAGTTCTTCTCCAGTTTCCTGCATCTGCACCTCTTACCTCAATAAATTTTTTCAATCTCACTTCAGTAAAAATAGTAGAGAGATGATCTTCCCAGTCTATAATAGTAGGTTTTTCGCCTGGTATTTGACTTAGATTACCATTCATAAAATCAACAAATGATGCTCCTGAACAGTCTATATAATTATTGTTTCTTCTAATAAAGTACATAGGAACTGATAAAGCATAATTCACATATTTTTTAAAACCAAAATTTTCATCAAAAGCTACTTTTAAAGTTCCACATCTATCAGCATCAGTGTGCATCCATATATACCTTCTTTTGCTTAAAAAACCATTAGGTCTTCCTTCGCTTAAAGGGGAGTTAGCAAATAATGCTGTTAAAATTGGTTGTATTTTTACAGCCAAAACAGTTTTTTTTACCATGTCATCTTCATCAGAAAAATCTAAATTAGCTTGAACAGTACAGGTGCTGAGCATCATATCCAAACCGTTAGTACCTTTTTTAGGCATATATTTTTTCATTATATTATATCTTGCTTTGGGCATCCAAGAAATTGTTTCAGTTTTTTCTGAAGGTCTCAAACCAAGACCTAAGAGAGTTATATTTAATTTATTACCTACTTTTTTTACAAGATTTAGATGTTCATTAGTTTCTTTGCAAGCACTATGTATATCTTTGAGCGGAGCACCTGATAATTCTATTTGGCCTCCTGGTTCTAAAGTTATAGATTGATTGTCTTTTTTTAAAGAAACTATATTTCCTTCTTCCTTGATTTCACTCCAACCAAATTTCGATAATTCTGTTAAAAAAACTTTTATACCAATTTTACTATTATAATCTAATGCCATAAAAACATCTTCTTTTTTGTTGTACTTATAGGCAAATTTTTCGTGTTCTGTTCCTACCTTCCAATCTTCTTTCTTTTTACATCCTGTTATAAACCACTCCTCTAACTGTTTTTTCGTGGAAATAATGAACTGATCTTTCATATGATAACTATTTTTTTTGAAAACCATTAAAAATTGAAAGGGCCATTATTGCTGCGGTTTCAGCCTTAATTAATCGATTAAATAGTTTAACAGGGACAACATGCTTGTAGCTTTTTATTGTCTTTTCTTCTAGTGAAGAGAAACCGCCTTCTGGACCTATTAATAAAGAGATATTTTTTTTTTTATTATTAGATAAGTAACAATGCAAAAATTGATCCTTTCTTGTTTCATTGCAAAAAATCAGCGTATCAGAATTTTTCATGGTTTTCTCTAAAATTCTTTCTAAAGTATTAACTTTTTCTAATACAGGGATTGTTAACCTTTCAGATACTTCACAAGCTTCCTTGATATGTGCTAAGGCTTTTTTTTCATTAAAGTGTTTATTATTACTGCGTTCAGATATAATAGGATAAAATTTATTTACACCTAGCTCAGTTGCCTTTTCAATCATCCATCTTAAACTAGTATTTTTTATTAAAGAGAAGCACAAAGATGGACCGTCCTCATTTTTTTGATCTTTAATTTTCTTAATACACTTTAAAGTTGTAGTCTTATGATCGTCTATTTTTGCTTCCCACTCTCCGTTAAATCCATTAAATAATTTTACTTTGTCATCTTTTATTAGTCTTAAGACTATTTTTAAATAGTGTTGATCTGCTTTTTCTAATTTTAATTTTAGATCTTTTTTTAACTCTTTATTGAAAAACAGTCTTGGTATATTCTTTCTATTCATAAATATGTCTATAATAAAAAAATTTTTTTTAACTTCTAGATACGACAAACCTCATGGTATATTGTTGCTCTTTTTTCCTTGCATATGGGGCATAAGCTTTAATAATCATAATATAACAGAACTTTTTTTTCTTTGTATAATTTTTTTGATTGGCGCCTCTGGAATGCGAGCTCTTGGTTGCATCTGGAATGATTATAATGATAAAAAATTTGATATTAAAGTTTCCAGGACTAAGAATAGATTGATTGCGAGCAATAAGGTTTCTAAAAATGAAATTTTATTATTTAGTATATTTAATTCCTTTATAGGCTCTATCCCTTTA
>CACHHO010000023.1 GCA_902579545.1 Rhodospirillaceae bacterium
TAGTTGTGGCATTTGTATTACCATCATAGGTTTTATTTGAAGCTGTAATTCCAGAGACTGTTAGTGATTTTGCTGTTATATTAGCTGTAGTAGTTTGACCAGCAGATATAGAATAATTGCTTGCTACTCCTCCATTACTTCCATCTGATAAAGTAATTGCACTTATAGTCACTGTTTTTCCTGTACCCACATTTTCATTATTAAATGTAGCTGTTACAGATTGTCCCAACGTTTGTAAGCCAACTAAGCCAGAGAAAGATAATGTTACTGTAGCGGTAGTATTTCCGTTATAGGTTTTATTAGATGCTGAAGCAGATGCTGTAAGTGTTTTTGCTATTATATTAGCAGTAGTGCTTGATTGGTTAGTAATAGAATAATTAGATACGTCATCTCCAGAATAAGAAGAAGATATAGTTACAGTTTTTCCACTTCCTACATTAGCATTATCAAAAACTCCAGTAATTGATAAAGTAAAATCATCGCCACTTACAAACCCTGAATAGACAGCTCCCGTTTTACTAACGGTAGCAGAAGTACTTGCATCATAGGTTTTATTAGAAGCAGTTAGACCTGAAACTGTAAGAGACCTTTCGGTTACATTTGCTGTAGTACTAGACTGGTTAGTTATTACATAATTATCAACATCATCACCTGAATAAGCACTACTGATAGTTATAGTTTTTCCTGCTCCCACATTCTTATTATCAAATGTTCCCGTTGGAGTAACAGAAAAATCATCTCCAGAAACTAATCCAGAATACGAGACACTTGAGGTATTTAAAGTTGCTCCTACAGAGCCATCGTAAGTTTTATTAACTCCTGTTATTCCAGAAACTGTTAAAGATTTAGTTGTGATATTTGCTGTAGTTGTTTGTCCGTTGGAAATAGTATAATTTCCTGCCAAACCTCCATTTGAACCATTTGACAAAGTAATTGAATTAACAGTAACAGTTTTTCCAGTACCTACATTTTTATCTGAAAAAGTAGCTGAAACTGCCTGACCAAGAGTCTCAGAGCCTATTAAACCTGAAAAAGTCAGAGTAACACTAGCAGTAGTTGTTGCATTATACGATTTGTTAGATGCTGATGCAGTTGCAGTAAGTGTTTTTTTAGTTACATTTGCAGTAGTAGATGCTTGATCAGTTATAGAATAGTTATTTACATCATCGCCTGAATATGAAGATGTAAGAGTTACAGTCTTACCAGTACCTACATTAGCATTATCAAATACCCCTGAAGCAGACACAGATAAATTATCTCCGCTTAATATTCCTGAAAAAGAAGCACTGCTCACATCTACTGTTGATGAGGTGGATGCATCATAGGTTTTGTTAGATGCTGTAATACCAGAGACAGTAATAGACTTTGCTGTAATGTTTGCTGTAGTAGTTTGTCCAGAACTAATACTATAGTTACTTGCTAATCCTCCATTTGAGCCATTTGACAAAGTAATTGAATTAACAGTAACAGTTTTTCCAGTACCTACATTTTTATCTGAAAAAGTAGCTGAAACTGCCTGACCAAGAGTCTCAGAGCCTATTAAACCAGAGAAAGTTAATGTTACTGTTGCAGATGTTCCTCCATCATAAGTTTTATTAGACGCTGATGCGCTTGCTGTCAATGTTTTTGTATTTATTACTAGTGTGAAACTATCAGAAGCTGCATTATATTCATTTGTTTCTGCACCACTTGCTGTAATAGTAGTACTTCCTGCTGCTACCGAAGCTGATGCTCCTGATGATGAGTTAACTGTTGCTATAGTAGTATTTGAACTTGAGTAAGTAATAGTACCATTAGTATTTTCTGTTAATGTATCTGCTGAAATTCCTGTATCACCGTAAGTTGCGCTTTTACTATCATTAGAAAAAGTAAATGTTGGTGTAGGTTTATTTACAATAGAACCATTATTGGTCTTGGTATTATGAATTAAAGTAGTATTCACATCCAAAGTGGCACCAGAGTTTACAGTTATGGATCCAGTTCCTACAGGTCCTCTTGAGGCAGAACCAATTGAACCTGAACTTGAACCTTCTAAGGACAAAGTGCCTGCTGCAACAGTAGTACCGCCAGAATAATCACTTGAGGAAGAAGATAAAACCAATCTTCCTAAACCTGATTTTGTTAATGACCCTGATCCTTTAATGATACCTGCATAAGTTAGAGTTGTTGAACCATCAACATCAACAGTTCCATTACTTCCTCCTAGTGATATTCCTCTGTTTGAACTCAAAGTAAAAGTAGATGAACTATTTAAAGTACCTCCGTTCAAAGTCAAATGTCCTGCTGTAGCAGAACTAGGAGAAGATCCTAACCCTGAGTCTGCTGCAATACTTATAGTACCAGCTGTTATTGAAGTAGCTCCTGTATATGTATTTTCCCCTGATAAAGTTAATGTTCCTGATCCTGATTTTGCTAATAATCCAGCTCCAGATATTACACCTGAAATTGTATCATCCCCTGAATCTCCTGTTGTTAAAGTAATAGAACTTGCAAGTTCTACAGCACCAGAGCCACTTAATGACTGGATTGTATCCGTAGCATCCACATCATAAATTCCTGAATTTACAACATCTGTGCTATCGGAAAGAGTTCCTGAAACTCTAAGTGTTCCAGCACTTATTGTAGTATCTCCAGAAAAAGTATTCGCGCCTGATAATACTAGTACACCAGACCCTGATTTTGTAAAGCTAGAAGATCCTGCAATAATACCACCGTAAGTTAAAGTAGTAGATGAATCAGTATTTACAGTTCCATTACCAGTCAAAGTAATACCTTTATTAGTCCCTAATGTAAAAGTTCCCGTCGTATTTAGAGTTCCTCCATTAAAAATTATATTATCTGCATCTGCTAATCCAGGAGTTGCTCCTAAGTTATCACTAGAAGAGATAGAAATTGTTCCAGTTGATAAAGTCGTAGAACCGGTATATGTATTTGAGCCCGAGAGTGTTAAAATCCCTGAACCCGCTTTAGCTAACGAGCCAGGCCCAGAAATAACTCCTGAAACTGTATCATCCCCTGAATCTCCAGTTGTCAAAGTAATAGAACTTGCAAGTTCTACGGCCCCAGTTCCACTCAATGATTGAATTGTGTCTGTTGCGTCAACATCATAAATTCCTGAATTTATTACATCCGTGCTATCAGAAAGCGTTCCTGTTAATTTAAGTGTTCCTGTACTAATTGTAGTATTTCCTGAAAATGTATTAGAACCTGATAAAGTTAAAATTCCAGTTCCTGCTTTGGTTAAAGACCCTGATCCAGAAATAACACCAGAAACTGTGTCATTTCCAGAATCACCGGTAGTTAAAATGATACTACTTGCTAATTCTACTCCTCCAGATCCACTCAGTGATTGAATAGTATCGGTTGAGTCTACATCATAAATACCCGAATTTACAACGTCGGTAGTATCAGCTAAAGTTCCTGATACTGTGATCTTTCCTGCACTAATAGTGGTGTCTCCTGTATATGTATTAGTACCAGAAAGAGTTAAAGTTCCTGATCCCACTTTAGTTAAAGAGCCTGCACCAGAAATTACTCCCGAAACAGTATCATTTCCTGAGTCTCCAGTAGTTAAAATTATTCCGCTTGCTAATTCTACTGCACCAGAACCACTTAATGACTGAATAGTGTCTGTTGCATCTACATCATAAGTACCAGAATTTATTACATCAGTTGTATCTGCTAAGGTGCCGGAAACTTTAAAAATTCCTGCACTTACAGTAGTATCTCCTGTATATGTACTTGCTCCTGTTAACAACAATGTTCCTGTACCTGACTTTGTTAAATTAGAAGACCCAGTTATGACTCCTCCATAGGTAAGAGTAGTAGATGAGTCCGTATTAATAGTTCCGTCGCCGGTTAAAGTAATCCCCTTATTGGAACCAAGAGTAAAAGTTTCTGTCGTATTTAGCGTTCCTCCATTAAAAATTATATTATCTGCATCTGCAGAGCCTGGAGTTGCTCCCAGATTAGTACTAGAAGATATAGAAATTGCTCCAGCTGATAGAGTTGTAGAACCTGAATAAGTATTAATGGCCGATAATGTTAAGGTACCTGAACCAGCTTTAGTTAAAGCACCTGATCCTGAAATAATCCCTGAAACTGTATCATTTCCAGAGTCTCCAGTAGTTAAGGTTATTCCACCTGCTAATTCTACTGCACCTGATCCGCTAAGTGATTGAATTGTATCCGTTGCATCTACGTCATAAGTACCTGAGTTTATTACATCCGTACTATCAGATAGGGTTCCTGTTAATTTAAGTGTACCTGCGCTTATCGTTGTATCGCCTGTAAACGTGTTATTAGCTGAAAACGTAAAGATACCCGACCCTACTTTGGTAAGAGAACCCGTTCCTGAAATAATCCCTGAAACTGTATCATTTCCAGAGTCTCCAGTAGTTAAGGTTATTCCACCTGCTAATTCTACTGCACCTGATCCGCTAAGTGATTGAATTGTATCCGTTGCATCTACATCATAAGTGCCTGAATTTATTACATCAGTAGCATCTGCTAAGGTGCCGGAAACTGTTAGTTTTCCAGCTGAAATAGTAGTGTCTCCTGTATACGCATTATTAGCTGAAAAAGTTAATGTACCTGTTCCAGCCTTGGTAAAAGACCCTAATCCAGAAATTATTCCAGAAACCGTGTCATTACCTGAGTCTCCTGACGTCAGAGTAATTCCATTAGCTAATTCTACTCCTCCGGATCCACCCAAAGACTGGATTGTATCGGTTGCATCAACATCATAAGTTCCTGAATTTATTACGTCCGTGCTATCAGAAAGCGTTCCTGTTAATTTTAAAGTTCCTGCGTTTATTGTGGTATCGCCTGTATAAGTATTATTAGTTGAAAAAGTAAGAGTACCTGAACCAGACTTGGAAAAAGACCCGGCACCAGAAATTACTCCAGAAATAGTATCACTTCCTGAGTCTCCTGAAGTAAGAGTAATAGAATTAGCTAATTCCACAGCACCTGATCCGCTTAAGGACTGAATTGTGTCGGTTGCATCTACGTCATACGTTCCTGAATTTATTACATCAGTTGTATCTGCTAAGGTGCCCGAAACTGTTAGTGTTCCTGCTGAAATAGTAGTATCTCCTGTGTAGGTATTGTTAGTTGAAAACGTTAAAGTTCCTGAACCTACTTTAGTAAAAGAACCAGATCCAGATATTACTCCTGAAACAGTATCATTTCCCGAGTCGCCTGTTGTCAAAGTAACTGAACTTGCAAGTTGAACTGCTCCAGAACCACTCAAGGACTGGATTGTGTCGGTTGCATCTACGTCATACGTTCCTGAATTTATTACATCTGTACTATCAGATAGCGTTCCGGAAACTGTTAGTATTCCTGCCGAAATCGTAGTGTTTCCTGTATAAGTATTAATTCCAGATAAAACAAATGTTCCTGTACCTGTTTTGATTAGATTTTCTAAGCCCGTTATTACTCCTCCGTAAGTCAAAGTAGTAGATGAATCAGTATTTACAGTACCATCACCAGTTAAAGTAATACCTTTGTTAGTTTCTAATGTGAAGTTTGCTAAGGAGTTAAGAGTTCCTCCATTAAAAATTATATTGTCTGCATCTGCTGATCCAGGAGTTGCTCCTAAGTTATCACTAGAAGAGATAGAAATTGTTCCAGCTGATATCGTGGTTGATCCAGTGTAGATATTTGATCCTGTTAACAACAATGTTCCTGTGCCTGACTTTGTTAAATTAGAAGACCCACTTATAATGCCGCCATAAGTCAAAGTAGTAGATGAGTCTGTGTTTAAAATTCCATTTGCTGTTAGAGAAATACCTTTATTAGTTCCCAAGGTAAAAGTTCCTGTAGTATTTAGTGTTCCTCCGTTAAAGATTATATTATCTGCGTCTACAGTTCCTGGAGTTGCTCCTAAATTGGCACTAGAAGAAATAGAAATTATTCCTGCTGCAAGTGTTGTTGAACCTGAATATGTATTTGATCCTGAAAGTGTTAGAGTTCCTGACCCAGCTTTTGCGAAAGATCCTGCACCAGATATTACTCCCGAAACCGTATCATTTCCTGAGTCGCCTGTTGTTAAAGTTACTCCACTTGCTAATTCTACTCCTCCAGATCCACTCAAAGACTGGATTGTATCCGTTGCATCAACATCATACGTTCCTGAGTTTATTACATCAGTTGTATCTGCTAAAGTTCCAGAGACTGTAAGTGTTCCTGCTGAAATTGTAGTATCTCCAGTGTACGTATTGTTAGCTGAGAGAATTAAAGTTCCTGAACCAGCTTTTGCGAAAGATCCTGCACCAGATATTACTCCTGAAACCGTATCATTTCCAGAATCGCCAGACGTCAGAGTAATTCCATTAGCTAATTCTACTCCTCCAGATCCACTCAAAGACTGGATTGTATCCGTTGCATCTACATCATAAGTACCAGAATTTATGACATCAGTATTATCAGAAAGGGTGCCTGATACTCTAAAAGTTCCTGCGCTAATAGAAGTATCTCCAGTGTAAGTGTTATTTCCTGATAAAATAATAACTCCTGTTCCTAATTTAGTTAAAGCTCCTGATCCGGTGGCAATACCTCCATAAGTTAAAGTAGTTGAAGAATCAGTATTAATAGAACCATTACCAGTCATTGTAATACCTTTATTAGAACCTAATGTAAAAGTTCCAGTTGTATTTAAAGTACCTCCGTTAAAAATTATGTTGTCTGCATCTGCAGAACCTGGAGTTGCTCCTAGGTTGGCACTAGAAGAAATAGCAATTGTTCCTGACGCAAAAGTTGTTGAACCTGAATATGTATTTGAGCCTGAAAGTGTTAAAGTTCCTGACCCAGCTTTAGTTAAAGCACCAGCGCCTGAAATAATTCCGGAAACAGTATCATCTCCTGAGTCTCCAGTAGTTAAATTTATACCACTTGCTAGTTCAACTGCTCCAGAACCACTTAAAGATTGAATAGTATCCGTTGCATCTACGTCATATGTTCCTGAATTTATTACATCGGTTGTATCAGCTAAAGTTCCTGAAACAGTCAAAGTTCCAGCTGATATAGTAGTATCTCCAGTATAAGTATTATTCGTAGAAAATGTTAAAGTTCCTGACCCCGCTTTGGTTAATGCACCAGCTCCTGATATTACTCCTGAAACAGTATCATTTCCTGCATCTCCAGTGGTTAAAGTTATAGCACTAGCTAGTTCTACGGCTCCAGAACCACTTAAGGACTGAATAGTATCAGTTGCATCTACATCATAAGTTCCTGAATTTATTACATCACTACTATCTGAAAGCGTTCCAGTTAACTTAAGAGTTCCTGCACTAATAGTAGTATCTCCAGTATAAGTGTTATTACCAGAAAAAGTTAAAGTTCCTGACCCCGCTTTTTCAAAAGATCCTGCACCAGATACTACCCCTGAAACCTCATCATTACCTGAGTCTCCAGATGTCAGAGTAATTCCATTAGCTAATTCCACAGCACCAGATCCACTTAATGATTGAATAGTATCCGTTGCATCTACATCATAAGTTCCTGAATTAATAACATCATTAGTATTTGCTAATGTTCCTGTTAATTTTAAAGTACCTGCAGATATTGTTGTGTCTCCGGTATAAGTATTATTAGCTGAAAAAGTAAGAGTTCCTGAACCGGCTTTAGTCAATGATCCTGGCCCTGAAATTATGCCAGAAACCGTATCATCTCCAGAATCTCCAGTTGTTAAAGTTATCCCAGAAGCTAATTCCACAGCACCAGATCCACTAAGAGATTGGATTGTATCCGTTGCATCTACATCATAAGTGCCAGAGTTTATAACATCAGTAGTATCTGCTAGAGTACCAGAAACAGTCAAAGTTCCTGCACTAATTGTAGTATCACCGGTATAGGTATTATTAGCTGAAAAAGTTAAAGTTCCTGATCCAGCCTTTGTAAGAGCTCCTGCACCAGAAATGACTCCAGAAATAGTGTCATCTCCTGAGTCACCGGTAGTAAGTGTAATACCACTAGCCAATTCTAATGACCCAGCCCCTCTTAAAGATTGAATAGTATCCGTTGCATCTACATCATAGGTTCCTGAATTAATCACATCCGTTGTATCTGCTAAAGTACCTGATACAGTTAACTTTCCAGCTGAAATTGTAGTATCTCCTGTATAAGTATTGTTCGCTGAAAAAGTTAAAGTTCCTGATCCAGCCTTTGTAAAAGCTCCTGCACCAGAAATGACTCCAGAAATAGTGTCATCTCCTGAGTCACCAGTTGTTAAAGTTATCCCACTCGCTAATTCTACAGCACCAGATCCACTAAGAGATTGAATTGTATCTGTAGCATCAACATCATAAACTCCTGAGTTTATAACATCTGTAGTATCAGCTAATGTACCTGTCATTTTCAAAGTTCCTGCTGAAATTGTAGTGTCCCCACTATAGGTGTTTGCTGCTGAAAGTGTTAATATACTTGAGCTTGATTTTTCAAGCGATCCCGAACCTGATATAACGCCTGAAAGTGTTTGGTTTGAACTAGAAGAATAGGCAAATATTCCCGAATTTGCTAGAGTTCCTGAATATGAGCCTGATCCTAGTTGTCCTGAAACCTCCAGTGTTCCTGCACTAATCGTTGTATTTCCTGTGTAAGTATTTGTAGCAGATAATACCATGCTTCCTGATCCGTCTTTAATAAAATTACCCGAACCTGTAACTACTCCACCGTATGTAAGTGTTGTTGAAGCATTAGTATTAATAGTTCCTGATGTACTTAAAGTCATTCCTTTATTAGGTGCCAAAGAAAATGTTCCTGTAGAATTTAAGCCTCCACCATTAAATATAAGGTTGTCTGCGTCTGCAGTTCCTGGTGTTGCACCAAGATTATTAGTTGCTGATATAGAAATTAATCCGGCAGATAAAGTGGTAGAACCTGTATAAGTATTCGACCCTGAAAGTGTTAAAGTCCCTGATCCAGCTTTAGTTAAAGCACCAGATCCAGAAATAACGCCTGAAATAGTATCATCTCCTGAGTCACCAGTTGTTAAAGTTATCCCACTCGCTAATTCAACTGCTCCAGACCCACTTAATGATTGAATGGTATCTGTAGCATCTACGTCATATGTACCAGAGTTTATAACATCCATAGTATCTGCTAAAGTTCCTGTTAATTTTAGAGTTCCTGCAGATATAGTTGTATCCCCAGTGTAGGTGTTATTGGCTGAAAAAGTTAAAGTTCCTGATCCAGCCTTTGTAAGAGCTCCTGCACCAGATATCACGCCTGAAACCGTGTCATCTCCTCCATCTCCAGTAGTTAATGTAATGCCACTAGCTAATTCTACAGCACCAGATCCACTAAGAGATTGAATAGTATCAGTTGCATCAACATCATAAGTCCCCGAGTTAATTACATCGGTTGTATCAGCTAAAGTACCTGAAACTGTAAGTTTTCCTGCACTAATTGTTGTATCCCCAGTATAAGTATTATTAGTAGAAAGCGTTAAGGTTCCTGACCCCGCTTTCGTTAAGGAACCGTCACCAGAAATAACTCCGGAAATGTTATCATCTCCTCCATCTCCAGTGGTTAGAGTAATGCCGCTAGCTAACTGAACTGCCCCAGATCCACTTAATGATTGAATCGTATCTGTTGCATCCACATCATAGGTAGTTCCTGAACTTAATATTACATCGGTACTATCTGATAATGTTCCAGTAACTTGTATAGTTCCAGATGTTAAGTTTGTGTTTCCTGTATAAGTATTATTTCCTGATAAAAGTAGTTTTCCACTTCCTGTCTTTGAGTATCCACTACTTCCAGTCATGATACCACCATATGTTAACGTCACAGAAGTATCAGTTTGAATAATAGTACTACTATCTTGTATTGTTATTCCTTTATTACTACCTAATGTAAAAGAACCTATTGCTCTTAGTTTACCTCCATCTAAAATTATATTATCTGCATCTGCAGATCCTGGTGTTGCGCCTAGATTAGCACTAGCAGAAACCCTTAAAGTTCCATCCTCGATTGTAGTAGACCCTGTATAAGTATTGCTTCCTGATAACTCCCATGCCCCTGGGTATTCTTTTGTAAGATTACCTGTTCCAGAAATTACTCCCCCGTATGTTACTGTACGACCATTTTTTGAGCCTATTTTCCCATTACCAGATAAGGTAATACCTCTATTTGCATTCATTGTAAAAGAAGTATGTCCATATAACCTTCCGCCATTAAATGTAATATAATCTGCATCAAAAGATCCGGGAACTGCACCTAAGTTAGCATCACTATTTCTAACTATAATACCTCCCTCATTTATATTAAAACCTCCTGTAAAAGTATTAGTTCCATATAACCTTAACCAACCACTACCCTGTTTAATGATTTTTCCATCTCCGGATATTACTCCATTAATGTCATGGGTTGTGCTATCTCCTGTAGTTAGTATGACACCGCTGGCCAATTCAATTTTACTTGAACTAGAAGAGTCATACACCCTGGTAATAGTGTCACTATTATCAACATCATAAGTTCCTTGATTATTTATCACGGCACTATCGGATAAAGTTCCTGTTACTTGCAATGTTCCTGCACTTATTGTGGTCAAACCTGTATAAGTATTAGCTCCAGATAATAATAATGTTCCTGATCCTGATTTGGTTAAAGCCCCTGAGTCAGCAATAATTCCACCATAAGTCAATGTAGTTGAGGAATTAGTATTAATAGTACCGCTTCCGGTCATTGTAATACCTTTATTGTTTCCTAAAGAAAAAGTTCCAGTAGTATTTAAAGTTCCTCCATTAAAAATTATATTATCAGCATCTGCCGAACCTGGAGTAGCTCCAATGTTAGCTGAAGATGAAATAGCTATTGTTCCAGCTGAAAAAGTTGTTGAGCCTGAATATGTGTTAGATCCTGATAATGTTAAAGTTCCTGATCCAGCTTTTGTGAGAGCTCCTGCACCAGAAATAACTCCAGAAACAGTGTCATCCCCTGAGTCACCAGTAGTTAAAGTTATTCCACTAGCTAACTCTACCGCACCAGAACCACTTAAAGATTGAATCGTATCCGTTGCATCTACATCATAGGTTCCTGAATTTATTACATCAGTTGTATCTGCTAAAGTGCCTGAAACAAGCAACTTTCCAGCTGAAATTGTAGTATCTCCTGTATAAGTATTGTTCGCTGAAAACGTTAAAGTTCCTGATCCAGCTTTAGTTAGGGCTCCTGAACCGGAAATAACACCTGAAACCGTATCATCCCCTCCATCTCCTGTCGTCAAAGTAATTCCGTTAGCTAACTCTACTGCACCAGAGCCGCTTAAAGATTGGATCGTATCCGTAGCATCTATATCATAAGTACCTGAATTTATTACATCAGTTGTATCTGCTAAAGTGCCCGAAACAATTAACTTTCCAGCTGAAATTGTAGTGTCTCCTGTATAAGTATTGTTAGCTGAAAACGTTAAAGTTCCTGATCCAGCTTTTGTAAATGCTCCAGCACCTGAAATAACTCCTGATAACGTATGAGTATTAGAATCCCCTGATGTTAGTGTTATACCATTAGCTAATTCTACTGCGCCTGATCCGCTTAAGGACTGAATAGTATCCGTAGCATCCACATCATAAGTACCTGAATTAATTACATCCGTAGTATCTGCTAAAGTACCAGAAACAATTAAAGTTCCAGCAGAAATAGTTGTGTCTCCTGAATAAGTGTTAGCGCCTGATAATAATAATGTTCCTGATCCTGTTTTGGTTAGAGCGCCTGAGTCAGCAATAATTCCACCATAAGTAAGAGTCGTACTTGAAGCATTTTCTATAGTTCCTCCACTAGCTCCTAAAGAAAGACCCCTGTCAGAGTCTAAAGTAATACTTGATGTCGATAATAGACTTCCTCCATTTAAAACTAAGGACCCTGTCGTTGCACTTGCCGGTGCCTGTCCTAAATTATTGTCAGCACTAATACTTATCTTTCCTCCAGAAACCGTAGTTGTACCTGAATATGTATTGGTTCCCCCTAAAATAAGTGTTCCTGCACCTGATTTTGTTAAATTTGCAGACCCAGTGACCACTCCACTATAAGTTAATTCAGTAGAGGAATTAGCGTTAATCGTACCATTTCCAGTTAGTGTAATACCTTTATTAGTTCCTAAAGAAAAAGTTCCAGTTGTGTTTAAAGTTCCTCCATTAAAAATTATATTGTCGGCATCTGCTGCGCCTGGAGTAGCTCCAATATTAGCCGAAGATGAAATAGCTATTGTCCCAGCCGATAAAGTTGTAGAACCTGAAAAAGTATTTGAACCAGAAAGAGTCAGAGTTCCTGCTCCAGTTTTTGTAAGTGCTCCAGCGCCTGAAATTACTCCTGAAAAAGTATGATCATTAGAATCTCCTGTTGTAAGTGTTATACCATTAGCTAATTCTACTGCTCCTGAACCACTTAAAGATTGAATGGTGTCTGTGGTATCAACATCATACGTTCCTGAATTTATGACATCAGTGCTATCAGAGAGAGTTCCTGAAACCGTTAACTTTCCAGCTGCAATTGTCGTATCACCTGTATAGGTATTTGCTCCAGACAATGATAAAGTTCCATCGCCTGATTTAGTAATTGTCCCAGCACCTGTAACCACTCCGCCATAACTTAAGGTTGTACTAATATCAGTGTTTATAGTTCCCGTACTACTTACTGTAATTCCTCTGTTTGAGTCTAAAGTAAATCCAGAGGTATTATTTAATGTGCCTCCGCTGAATATAATATTATCTGCATCTGTAGAACCAGGACTTCCGCTTATATTTGCATCGGAAGCAACTTGAAGCGTCCCTGCAGATAAAGTTGTGCTACCGGAATAACTATTATTTCCTGTAAATACTAAAGTACCCGCCCCTGATTTAGTTAAACCATAAGATCCAGATATTACGCCTCCATAAGTTAAAGTATCATTATTATCAACATTTATTGTACTATTGTTGCTTAAGGATATGCTTTTATTAGTTCCCAAAGTAAATGCTGCTGTAGCTCGTAGAGCTCCTCCATTGAGAACTATATCTGTTTCAGCACTTCCTGGTGTAGCTCCAAGATTAGCTGAATCTGAAACTGCTATTGTTCCTGCGTTAATATTTATAGCTCCGGTAAATGATGAGTTTGTTCCAGATAATGTTAGGGTTCCATTTCCTTGCTTAACTATAGTACCATTTCCAGAAATTGTTCCTGAAATTGTATTATTACCATTATCCCCAGTAGTTAAGGTAAGTGTATCTGGTATAGAGAAATCTCCTGACCCTTCTACAGAAGCAAAAGTAATATCATTATCTAGGGTAAAAGTCGCATTATTTCTCAAATGAGGACTGCCAGAAAATGTTCCTTTAAAAACTAATTCTCCTGCAGAAGAGGTAAATACTCCGGATATACTGTTACTCCCTCCTTGTAAAGTGTAGGTTCCTGTACCTTGTTTAGCAAAATTACCACTTCCAGTGAAATTTCCTGAAATATTCTCACTGCCATTGTCACCTCCTGCAGTTAAAGTTCTAGAGCTCGCGATATCTATTGTACCCGCTCCTGTAAGCGACTGTATAGTATCGTTAGTATTTACATCATAGGTAGCTCCAGAATTCACTATAACATCAGTACTGTCAGATAAAGTACCTGAAACAGTAACCGTTCCAGCATTTATCGTTGTATCTCCTGTATAAGTATTGGCTGCACTTAATGTAACAGTTCCTGACCCTGATTTAATAAAATTTCCTGACCCAGATATTGCTCCTTCATAGGTAACAGTACCAGATTGATCAAAAGTTGCATCCCCACTTGCAAGTGAAATACTATTTGTAATAGTGCTTCCACTTGCAGAGCTTATTGAGGATCCTCCTCCTAAACTAATAGTACCTGAACCAGATACTGATCCAGAGCCTGGTGTCAGTACCAATCCTCCTGAGCCTGTTCTAGTAATATTAGAATTTATAATTATATCGTTATTAGACTGAAGAGTTAGGTCATTACCACTAGAAGATGATATAGCTGATGAAACAGTTATATCCCCATCTTGAGAACCTCCACCATCTGTTCTAACTGTAATATTACTGCTAGCTAATGCAGAAACAAGAGTAGAAGCGCTGATAACTTCATCATCCTCATCTGCTGTGTAATCAGAACTTCCACTTGAAGAAATTTCTATATTATATGGATCCAATAGCCATTCTCCATCCTTACCATAAAAAGATTTAGTAGAAACAGTAGTATCATTGATATCTAGCTTATGCCCTGAAGTTTCAACTCTTCCTCCATCTCCCCCTTCTAGACCTCCCTTAGCTAATAAAACTCCTTTTATGCTAGTTTTTCCTGTTTTATTGTGGATATCAGACCATACTACAATCTCGCCACCCATTCCATATTTTATGGAAGATGTATCTATTTCTGTATTTTTTTGAACTGTTACAGTCTTAGCTTGATATATGTTCTCATCAGAATTTTGCCAGCTTCCTCCTACTAATATTTTACCTCCGTTCTTGGCTCCTTTTGCGAGCAGTCTAGAACCTTTATTAATATCAATTTTATCTGCAGTGACCTCTATGTATCCTCCATCAGAGTGATTTGAATTTGCTATCATAGTACCAGAGTTTTTAATTTTTCCTTTTCTGGACGAGAGAAATATTTTTCCCCCTTTTTTAGTAATACTATTAGCTTTTATACTTCCTTCGTTATTTATAACTGCACTTAATATAGACTCTTTTCCTTTAGCTGTAAGAATTACAGAGTGGTCGTCAATGCTAACTGCATTTTTATTATTTACTAATTTCTTTAACTCATTATCATTTATTTCATAATTAATTAGATTATTCTCTAACATTGTTAAAGTTACATTATTTCCTGTAATCAATGCAGATGTTCCCTCAGGTGTTTCTATCAATCCTTTATTTTTTACAGTGTTTGCAATTAAAGCTATTGTTCCACCTTTTTTTGCTTTTAAAATTCCTTCATTTGTAATAGTTCCTTTATTTTCTATATTCTTAAAATAAAAATTATCGCTTATAAAATGATCTTCGCTCATATTTAAAGTAGTCGCTATCATAGCTCCTACATCTATTTTCGATCCATTTTTAAATAATACTCCACTAGGGTTAATAAAAATTAGTTGTCCATTTGCTTTCAATTCACCGTAAATGTACGAAGGATCGCTGGCATTAACTCTATTTAAAGCAACTGAATTACTATTTGGCTGAAAAAACTCTACTGTCGCAGCACTTCCAATATTAAAAGTGTCCCAATTGATACTCAGCCTATCTGTTTTTTGTTTTATTGCTAGGTTATTTGAACTACTAGATATAGTAGCTTGGCCACTTACTATATTAGGGTTTACAGGTAAAGCATTAGGTTCTACATTACCAGCTTTTGCTACTGAGTAAATTATCGAAAATGATGTGCTCAAAGCACTCAAAATATATAATACTTTTTTCATAAGCAAATAGATAATTGTTAACCATACCCATCACCTATTTTAACTTAATAAATCCTTGAAACCAATATCTTGAAGAATTATCTTTGCCATCACTATTATTTCCAGAACTTGTCCTTCCTGGGTTGCCTGATAACGAATCGGCCCAACCTATCTTTAAACCATATTTTTTTGTATTTACTAAGTCTAGAGACACCCCCCATCCCTTCAAAGAATACTTGTTAGGAGTGGTCAAATTAATACCAAGTAAATTATTATACTGTTTAATGTTGCCGTAGTCGTAAAAAACAGAGAAAAACATGTCAGTTTTAGGTATAAAACTATATTCAGTGGCATCAAATTTCAAATCATAACTAATTTTTTTTCCTTCATCACCGCTAGCTTCTCCAGAGGGGTAAGATCTTATACCTGAAATTCCTCCTAGGGTAAATTTTTCTGAACTGTCAAGGTTTTTATTACTTAATTGTAAAGCTCCAAAAATTTGTAAATCTAACTTGTCAACGATTCGCTGCAATCTATAAATTTGTACATAAGTTTTACTAAAGTTTCCGTCCGTTTTTGCTCCTGTAGATGCTTGATCACTGCTTAAATCTGAAGCCAAACCAGAAAGATCCAATACTCCAAAGCTCTGATCTATAGTAAGTTGGGAATATCCTTCATTAAAAAAATTATCTATATGTTGTATGGTTAAACTTGTTTTTGAATCTTCTATTTCTTTATCACTAGACACTGCTCCAGTGGTCTCATTATAAAAATATTTTTTACTAAAATCCTGTGATATGATCAGTGATCTTTTTACTCCTCTTATCATCGGATAACTACCATTAATTGTAAATGTTTGAGCATCCCCTTTAGACATTGGCTCTGTTTTAAGTTCTTTTGCAATTTTATAATCTAAATCGTTTATAGATAATCCCAATCTTAGACCCTTTCTTCCTAAAGGAAAATTATATGATACACTACTTAAATCAAAGTTTCTGCTTGTTGAGTAAATTTTCCTATATATAATTTGGTCTCCAGCCTTAGAAGGATTATTAACATATAAGGTTCCAGTGACTCTATCTTGGCCTGTATATCTATTTCCATAATTATCTATATTAATATTACCGGTAAGAATAGGGTCTTCTTCAGCTTCTATTACTATTCTTGATGAGTATAGCTCTTCTCCCTTCTTAATCGAGACTTTAGCTTTTACACCAGGAACATCATTTAAATTAAGTATTGCTCTTTCTAGGTTTTGCATTGTCAATTTACCATTTAAACTTTCAGTAAAATAACTAACCGGTATATTATCTTTTAATCTTAAATTGTTTCTTTTAAGTTCAAAAGGATCATTACTATCAAGCTTTCCCTCACTGATAAAGATCTCTATTATTCCATCTTTTACTTCTTGTTCTGGTATAATTGCCTGAGCAAGGAAATAGCCTTTATTTCTATAATAATCTTGAACTTTTTTTGCTACCAGTTGTATTTCAGCAAAAGAAAGTTCTTTATCTACTTGTTCTTTAAGAACCTCTAATAGTTGCTCATCACTAATACCATTTTTTTTTCCAACTAATCTAAATCCCTTAACTAAAATTTTTTCTCCATCTTGAACCGGCTCACCATTTATGAAATTAGTTTCTTTTGGTATTACTTTAGGTAGTTTATTAAAATTATTAAGTTCTCTT
>CACHHO010000024.1 GCA_902579545.1 Rhodospirillaceae bacterium
GAACTTATATTTTGTTCAGAAGTCTTACCAATATTAGCAATATTGAGAGGTAACTTAGATATAGATAGATCATCTATTGTATCTGGTTTTAAATATAGAACAGCCCAACCAGAAAAAACTTTAATTAAACAGATAAAAAGACTAAAGGCAGGGCATGGCATAGAGTTTGACCTAAATAGTAAAACTTTAACAAACAAAATTTATAATAGGCTAAGACCTGAAAAATATTTTAATTTTTTTGAAAAAGATCCATCTATACAAGAAGTAATAACGTTGTATACAGAAAAATTACTTAAAGCTTGTAAGAATAGAATTCCACAAGAAGTTGACTTTCTTACTACACTTAGCGGTGGCATAGATAGTACATTAATAAATTACTTTTCTAGCATAGGGGCAAAAAGCCCTATAAAATCTTTATATGGAATTAGTACATTGAAATCTCCTAAGGTTGGAAAAGATTTATCAGAGCAAGATGCTAGTAATTTTACTTCAGCAAAATTAGGCAACATTCATAAAACTTTTAGTATGATAGAAGATGATTGTTTAGACCTATATGAAAAAAACTATAAAAACTCTTTTGATGGTTTGCTATGCGAAGGTGTGGTTAGTTATCAACAATTAGCAAGGGAAACTAAAAAAAATAAAGCCAAGGTTTTAATAATATCAGATGGTCCAGATGAATTGCTAGGTGGATACGATATGGATATTTCTGCTATAAAAATTAATAAGTTTATAAAAAAAAATAAATTTATCAGTGGATTTTTTAAATGGTTAGCTGAAAGCAATATTTCAAAACAATTTATACCTCATAAAAAACTTAAACATATAATAAATTGGACCGAACTAAGTAATAAACCTTTTAAGTTTAGGCCTATTCACGGAGGAACTAAAAAAGTAGTTATGGAAAAACTTTTTCATGATGATATTTTAAGAGATACAAAAAATTCGTTTGGTTTAATTCCAGAACTTTACTCTGACATTATACCAGAGTTAGATTTATCTCAATGCATGTCTCTATCCTATGCTACTTCAAGTATACCAGAGTATTTTAACTTAAGAAGTGATAGAGGTACAATGCGAGAGTCTATAGAATTAAGATTACCATTTTTAGATATAGACCTTGTAGAATTAATGATTGCGACGCCATCTAAATATAGATTTCATTCTAAATTTTCTACAAAATATATATTAAGAAATATAGTAAATAAAAATATTGGGCCAGAAATTGCCTTAAGAAAAAAATATGGATTTGCATATGCTGCTTGGCATATTCCAAGATTAGAAAAAAAACTAAACTTACAATCAATAATAAGAGATTATAGTGACTGGGAAGATCTAGGATTTTTGCCCGATGCAAAAAATTTTCTACTTAAACCAGAAGAAGGTAGACATAGATGGTTTGGTTGTTGTATTGCTCAAACAGTAAAGGCAATAAAAACTAAAGAATTTTTATAACCTTTACTTCTTATTATAAATTTATAAGATATATATAAAAAATAACAATCATGCCTACTAATAAAGAACTTTTAAATTACAATAAAAACCTACTAACTACTCAAAAATATAATAAAGAACTACAATTTAATTTGAAAAAAAGAGTTTTTATTACTTTTGATAATTTACTTAAAAATAGAGGATATAAAGGGCTTCTAGAAGGGGAAAAATTACTAGATTTAGGTTCTGCTGATAATACTTTTGTAAATGTGTGTAATGAAAACGGTTTAATTGCGAGAGGGTTAGATATTGGTGATAATATAAATTTTGAAAAAGATAAATTACCAATAAAAACAAATTCTATTGATATTGTAACTGGCATTTCCATAATAGAACATCTATATTCTCCTGAGAAGTTTTTGTCGGAAATAAAAAGAGTTTTAAAGCCTAGTGGTTTTTTAATATTAGTAATGCCGAACTGGAGATATTCATGGAGAAGTTATTTTGATGATCCAACTCATGTTAGGCCGTATACCGAAACCTCAATACAAAAGTTATTAGAAAGTTTTAATTTTTATAATAATTATGTTGTTCCTTATTTGGTAATGAAACCAGCTTGGATGTGGAACTTACCTTTCAAGTTTTTTTTTGCTAAATGGATAATACCCTTTAGAGGAAACATGAAGTACGTACCAAAAATTTTAAAAGGATCTAGCTCCTCCATTCTTACTTTATCTACAAATTCAAAATAAAATATTTTTAGCTAAAATTTAAAAAGATTAGGAATTTAAATTACTTAAATTATAGGCTTTATTTTGTTAAATAACATGTTTACTGATTCTTCTATGTTATTTTTTTCAGTATCTATAATCATGTTGGGATTTACTGGTACTTCATAAGGACTACTAATGCCGGTAAAGTCTTTAATTTCACCAAGTCTAGCTTTTTTATAAAGACCTTTAACATCTCTTTTTTCCAAGGTTTTTAAAGAAGCTTTAACATAAACCTCAATAAAGTCTCCTTTTTTAAAAAGTTTTTTTGCAGTTTTTCTTTCATTTTCATACGGCGAAATTAAGCAAACAAGAACTAGAATGCCTGCATCAATCATTAGTTTAGAAATCTCAGAAACTCTCCTTATATTTTCGATCCTGTCATTTTCTGTAAAGCTAAGGTTTTTATTTATGCCTGTTCTTAGGTTATCACCATCTAATATGTATGTTTTCATACCTGTCTTAAATAGTCTTTTCTCTAATTTTCTAGCAATAGTTGACTTTCCAGCTCCACTTAGTCCTGTAAACCATATTACTTTACTTTTGTGACCATTAGCTATGTTTCTGTGTTTTTTTGTTACAAAACTTTGACTATAGAAAATATTACTTGCTAAATTTGAATGATCTCGGATCATACCTATGCCAATAGTATTTTTATTAATTCTATCTATCAAAATGAAGGATCCTAACATTTTATTTTTTTTAAAAAGAGAGGTAGAAGTCTGTTTTTCTAATTGAATTTCTGCATAAGCTAATTCATTCATTTCTAATTTTATGATGTTGTCTTTTTTAAGTTGATTATTGTTATCTTTAAAGTTTATTTTTAATATTTGAGCGCCTACCATAATATGACCAATTTTAATATAATATAATCTTCCAATAAAGGCAGGATTTATATCCATCCAAATTAGATCTGCTTTAAATCTATCAGATAATATAAAACTATTTGTATTTTTTACAAAAATATCTCCTCGTGAAATATCAACTTCTTTATTTAATTCAATAGAAATTACATCTCCCTCTTCAGCTTGAATTAATTTCTTTTTATGAAAAAACATATTTTTAATAGAATTTTTAGTTAAACTAGGAAATATAGTAATATCATCTTTAACCTTAATGCTTCCTCCAGTTACCAATCCTAAATATCTTCTCTTATTTTGTTTATTTGTTTGAACCAATTGTATAGGTAAAGCAAAGTTATTATCATTTTTAATATTTATTGAAGCTTTTTCTAGTATAGAAAGCAAAGAAGGACCATAATACCAATTAATCTTTTTAGACTTCTTAACTACATTGTAACCATGTAAGGCAGAAATAGGTATAATGCTTATTTTATTGAAATCATAGTTTTTTGTTATTTTCATGTATTTTTTAGAAATTTTGTCAAATATATTTTTGTCAAAATTTACTATATCCATTTTATTGATTGCTAAAATAATATTTTTTATTCCTAAAAGTGAACATATGTAAGAATGTCTAATGGTTTGTTCTAGAATTCCTTTTTTTGCACTAACTAATATTATAGCTAATTGCGAGTTTGAAGCGCCTGTAATCATGTTTTTTGTGTATTGTTGGTGTCCAGGAGTATCCGCTACTATAAATTTTCTTTTTTTTGTTTGGAAGTATCTGTAAGCTACATCTATAGTAATTTTTTGTTCTCTTTCTGATGAAAGACCATCCAGAAGCATAGAGTAATCAATTTCTTTTGACTTAGAGTATTTAAGAGAGGCACTTTTTAATTCTTCTAGTTGATCTTTATAAATTGAATTATTTTCAAATAACATTCTTCCCATTAGAGTGCTTTTGCCATCATCCACACTTCCACATGTAATAAATCTTAATGTATTTTGGTTGTTTGATGACATTAGAAATATCCTTGAAGTTTTTTTAGTTCCATAGAAGATGCTTCATCCTTATCAATTAGTCTTCCTTCTCTTTCACTTTGTTTAGAATTAAAAATTTCATCTAATACTTTTTTGATAGTATTTGCTTTTGATAATATGCCTGCGGTAAGAGGGTAACATCCCAAGGTTCTAAAACGGATAAAATCATGTATGATTTTTTCGCCCTTGTTCAATTTAAATCGATTGTCATCAATCATTATAATTTTTTTTTCTCTAAATACGAAGGGTCTTTTTTTTGCAAAATATAATTTTACTAAGTCAATTTTTTCCTTATGTATATAAGTCCATATATCTAATTCAGTCCAATTTGAAAGGGGAAAAACTCGCATTTTTTGGTCAGATTTCAATTGTAGATTGTATGTATTCCAACATTCTGGTCGTTGATGTTTAGGATCCCAAGAGTGTTTATTGTTTCTAATGGAAAATATTCTTTCTTTAGCTCTACTCTTTTCTTCATCTCTTCTTGCACCACCTATTGCTAAATCAAAATTATATTTATCTAAGACTTTTTTAAGAGCTTGTGTTTTCATAATATCTGTATATGTTTCTGAAGAATGATTAAAAGGATTTACGTTGTTTTTCTCTCCTTCTGCATTTTTGTAGACTAATAAATCTATATTGAATTTCTTTTTAATATTTTCTCTGTATTTATACATTTCTGAAAACTTCCATCCTGTATCCACATGAAGAACAGGAAAAGGTATAGGCTCTGGATAAAATGCTTTCATTGCTAAATGTAGTAATACACTTGAGTCTTTACCAATTGAATAAAGTAAAACAGGATTTTTAGCTTCAGCCGCTACTTCTCTAATTATGTAAATGCTTTGATTTTCAAGGTAACTGTAATTTAACTTTTTGTAATTCATAAAATTTTAAGAAGTAATATAAAGATCTATAATTAAAAATTTAAATATTAAGTAGTCTATTCATTTTTGATTTATAAATAAAGTTTAATTTTAAAAAGCTTTGTTTTTTTCTTCTTCTTGTTATCTTAGTAAATTAGATCGAAGTTTTAATTATAAAAAATAAAGGCTTATGAGGAATGATATATCAGATAATCTTTTAGATGCTAATTTAAAAAATAATTTGTTTTTACTTATTAAAGACTGTATGAGTATTGCTTTAAAAATAGTAGATATACAAGAAAGTAAAAAAAAAGATGGAACTATTATTACTAAAGCAGATAAAGATATACATTCGTTGATTACAAAAAGACTATCTGAATTGTACCCTAATATTCCAGTAATAAGTGAAGAAGGTAAATTTGATAAAAATTCTTTCTCACAGAATATTTATTGGTTAATAGATCCTATTGACGGAACTTCAAGCTTTGCGAAAGGTTATGACGGTTATACAGTAAACATAGCATTAATAAAAAATGGTTTTCCTGAACTCGGTATTGTAGGTAATCCTCCTACAAACACTATATGGTATGGAGAAAAAAATGAAGCAGTAGTTAATATAAAAGGAATAGAAAAAAAAATAGCTGTAAAAAGATTTACTAAGGACAATTTAGAGATAGTCATTTCAAAAAACTATGATTCAGTTACAAAGAGTTTTGTTGATAAAATTACTAACGCTAATATCAAATACTACTCTTCTTCAATAAAATTTTGTAAATTAGCAGAGGGGAAAGCTGATTTTTATCCAAGACTACACAGTATTAGTAAATGGGATATAGGAGCAGGAGATGCAATATTGAGAGCAGCCGGTGGAACTATTTTAAATGAAGATGGTAAAGAACTTTTATACAATACTTCAGGAAAGAACACAGGAATTTTTTTTGCTTTATCTTCTAAAAAAATATGGAAAGATTTAATTAGGTTTAAATTAAAAAAATAAAAGAATAAAAACGTTTTTATTTTATGAAGAAATAGAAAACTATTAATATTTATTATTAGCTTGTTTTATAAATATATTAATTTATAATTTGCAGTTTGAATATAGTAAAGGATATTTATAAATGCTAGTTACTATAAATTAAAATTATTTAAAAATTTTAAAATTAAATGATTTTTAAATATTTAGCGGGTGTAGCTTAGTGGTAAAGCTCCAGCCTTCCAAGCTGGCTACGAGGGTTCGATTCCCTTCACCCGCTCCAATATTAATAGGAGTGTAGCTCAACTGGTAGAGCACCGGTCTCCAAAACCGGGGGCTGTGGGTTCGAGTCCCTCCACTCCTGCCACTATTTAATCTATTATCCTGGGTATAAAAGTTAAAAATACAGCAGGCTATATTTATTAGTAATTATTGACTAAAATATATTTTTAACATAATGTCTCCTAATCATGAAAAACTTTAAAGCTACAAGATTTTTTAAAGAGGTTAGGCAGGAAGGTAATAAAATTGTATGGCCTACTAGAAAAGAGACATTAATAACCACTGCAATGGTATTTGTAATGGTAATAATATTTTCAATTTTTTTTCTTTTAGTTGACAATATAATTTCTTGGTTGATAAAATTAATTTTAGGTATCTAGGATGAATAAATTACAAGAAGAGTGTAAATGGTATATAATACATACTCACTCTGGTTTTGAAGCAAAAGTTATAACTCGATTGCAAGAGGAAATAGAAAAAAAAAATCTATCAGACTTTTTTTCTGAATTTTTGGTTCCAACTCAAAAAGTACTAGAAATAAAAAAAGGTAAAAAAATTGAAGGAGAAAAAAAGTTTTATCCGGGGTATATTTTAATAAAGATGATTATGAATGATGATACTTGGCATTTAGTAAAAAAAACCTCAAAGGTTAGTGGTTTTTTAGGAGCTTCAAATAAACCAGTTCCTTTGAGAGAAGAAGAGGCAAATAGAATTTTAAATCAAATTAAAGAAGGTATAGAGAGTGTGGTATCTACCATTTCCTTTGAAGTAGGTGAAACAGTCAAAGTAGCTGAAGGTCCTTTTGCATCATTTAATGGTATAGTTGAAGAAGTAGATGCAGACAGATCTAGATTAAAAGTAGCAGTTTCTATATTTGGCAGAGCTACACCTGTAGAACTAGAATATACTCAAGTAGAAAAATCTTGATTAATTTTGATTTACATTATATAAACATTTTTTTTTAATACTAATATGGCAAAAAAAATTACAGGATACGTTAAACTTCAAGTGCCGGCAGGTCAGGCCAGTCCTTCTCCACCTATAGGGCCAGCTTTGGGACAAGCTGGTTTAAACATTATGGATTTTTGCAAGGCTTTTAATTCTCAAACTGAGAGTTTGGAAAAAGGTATGCCTTGTCCAGTAGTTATTACAGTTTATCAAGACAAATCATTTGAATTTATTGTAAAAAAGCCACCAGCTAGTTTTTATATAAAAAAAGAAGCAAATTTAAAGAAGGGATCTGGTACGACTGGCATATCGGAGCCTGTAGCTGAGTTAACACAAGAGCAGTTATTAAAAATTGCTAAAGAAAAAATGCCTGATTTAAATACCACAGATCCTGATGCAGCCTCAAAAATCATTGCTGGAACAGCAAGATCTATGGGAATTGAGGTTAAAAAGTAATGGCAAAAAGAGGAAAAAGGTATAAAGAAATTAAGAATACTTTAGAAGTTAATAAAGTGTATAAAATTACAGAGGCTATAAAGGTTTTTAAAAAAAGTAAAGTTTTAAAATTTGATGAAACCATTGATATAGCTATTAATTTAGGTGTTGATCCAAAACATGCAGATCAAATAGTTAAGGGAGTTGTTAAACTACCGCATGGAAATGGAAAAAACGTAAAAATTGCCGTATTTGCAAAAGAAGATAAAATCAAGGAAGCCAGCGAAGCAGGGGCTGATTTTTCCGGTGGAGAAGAATTAGTACAAAAGTTCGAAAAGAATTTAATAAAAGTTGATAGAGTAGTCGCTACACCTGATATGATGGGAATTGTTGGTAAGTTAGGTAAAATATTAGGTCCAAAGGGTTTAATGCCTAACCCTAAACTAGGTACGGTTACTACAGATCTTAAACAAACAGTTGCTGATATTAAATCAGGGCTAATAGAATTTAAAGCAGATAAAACTGGAATAGTTCATGCGGGAATTGGAAAAATTAGTTTTTCTGAGGAGAAATTAGAAAAAAATATAACTGATTTTATAGAGGCAATTATAAAAGCAAAACCTAGCGGAGCAAAAGGTAATTACTTGAAAGATATTTACGTATCTTCCACTATGGGTCCTTCTTTAAGGATTTCTAATAATTAGTATAATATTTAATACTTGACTTTAAATTTTTAAGTATTATTTTTGTAAATCTGTCAGAGACTATAGGTATAAATTAAATCCTGTATAGATAGTGCCTTTACTCTCTTGACTCAGGATTATTATGGATAGAGAAAGTAAGAAAAATACAGTTAAAAATCTCAAAGAGAATTTTAAGGACTCAGAAGGAGTAGTGGTTACGCACTATTTGGGCCTTAATAATTCAGAATTAACTGAATTGAGAATAAAAGTTAAAGAGGTTGGAGCTAAATTTTGTGTGGCAAAAAATAGTTTGATTAAGCTTGCATCTAAAGACACACCTTACGAAGCACTAACAGAATTTTTTAAAGGTCCCACTGCTCTTGTTTTTTCAAAGGATCCAATTGCAGGAATTAAAGCAGTAAAAAAATATAGCGATGATAATGCAAAACTTTTATTTATAAAAGCTAGCTTGAACGAAAAAGTAATAGATCAAAAAGAGTACGAAAATTTATCAAAGTTGCCTTCACTTGATGAGATAAGAGCAAAGTTAACGGCTTACTTGATAGCACCTCACCAGCAACTTGTTCATATATTAAATGCAGCAGGAACAGAATTGGTAGGTACTTTAGATAATTATTCAAAAAAGTAGTTTATAAAATTTAGAAAGGAAAAATATGACTGATTTAAATAAAATAGTAGATGATTTATCAAAATTGTCAGTAATGGAAGCAGCAGAGTTATCCAAGTTGCTTCAAGAAAAATGGGGAGTTTCAGCAGCAGCACCAGTTGCGGTTGCGGCTGCAGGAGGAGCTGAAGTAGCAGATAATAAAAGTGCTGAAAAAGACACATTCGATGTAATCCTTACTGAAGTAGGAGATAAAAAAATCAATATTATTAAGGAAGTCAGAGCTGCTACAGGATTGGGCTTAAAAGAAGCAAAAGATCTAGTTGAAGGAGCTCCTAAACCTATAAAAGAGGGAGCAGCAAAAGCAGAGGCTGAGGAAATTAAGAAAAAGTTTGAAGAAGCTGGTGCTAAAGTAGAACTTAAGTAAATAAACTTATTACTTCACATATTTTTATTTGAAGTATATAGTATGTTAATTCATGTTCTATTTTATTTTTTAAATTATTAAAATTTGGTTTCATAACGAGATTGCAATATAGGAGCACTATGTCTGATAAATTATCCCTAACTAATAGAAAAAGCCTTCGACACACATTTGGAGTACTTACAGATACCGTAAGTATGCCAAACTTAATAGAAATACAAAGATCATCTTACGAAAAGTTTTTAACGTCCAAAAACAATAGTAATGACAAAAGTGATGTAGGAATACACGATTCCATAAAAAGCGTATTTCCAGTAAAAGACTATCAAGGTAGAATGAATTTAAAATATATCTCATACAGGTTGGAAAGACCAAAATATGATGTAATAGAATGTAGACAAAGAGGTCTTACATATTCAGCAGGATTAAAAGTAATTTTTAGATTAGATATTGTTAATATAGACCAAGAAACTGGAAAACAAACTGGACAAGATGCTAGAGAAGAGGAAGTATATTTAGGTGATATTCCTTTAATGACAGATAAAGCTACTTTTGTGATTAACGGGACTGAAAGAGTCATAGTTAGTCAAATGCATAGATCACCAGGAGTATTTTTTGATAACAATAATGCTGCTAGGGTTATTCCTTACAGAGGATCTTGGTTAGATATAGAGTTTGACTCAAAAGATTTACTATTTATAAGAATAGATAGAAGGAAAAAATTATCATTAATTTTTTTGTTAAAATCCTTGGGTATGAATAATGAGGATATTTTAAATTATTTCTATGATAAATCCTTAGTAATTATTGAAAATCAAGACTTGTACAGTATACCTTATGACTTTAATGAACTTAAGGGTGAATTAAGTCATGATTTAATTGACTCAAAAACAAAAAAGGTTTTATTAAAAAAAGGAGAACGGCTTACTAATCGTCAAAATAGAGAATTTCAAGAAAAAGGACTAGAAAGAATTAATGTTCCTACCGAAGAGTTATTTGGAAAATATTTATCTGCAGATATTTACAATAAAGAAACAGGGGAAATTTTTGCTGAAGCAGGTGATGAAATAGATGAGAGTAAAATAGAAATTTTACTTAAGGAAAACATTAAGCAATTTAGCATAATTGTAACCAATGATAAAGTTGGTCCATATATTAGAAATTCTTTGAATGTAGAAAATAGTGTTACAAGATCTGAGGCACTCGCAGCAATTTATAAAATAATGAGACCAGGAGAACCTCCTACCGATGAAAGTTCTGAGAAATTATTTTATGATTTATTCTTCTCAAGACTAGAGGCAAAAAATTCAAGCATTGATTTTTTCAAAAGCCCTGAAGATCCGAAGTCGGAAAAAATAAATGTAACTAATGAAATAGTTGAACAAGAGGGAGCATGGATATTAAAACAAGATGAAAATTGGACGTTAGTAACACTCGGTACGCTGGCAAGAAAAGGCTTTCATTATAATTTATGGGTTAAAAACGAAGAAATAAATAAGATTGACTCTGAGAAATATGATTTGTCCTCTGTAGGAAGAGTTAAACTTAATGCAAGGCTTAATTCCTCAACTCCTGAAGAGTTTGGAGAATTACAAATGGAAGATATATTAAGTGTAATAAAAATTGTTATCAATTTAAAGGATGGTATCGGAGATCATGATGATATAGATCACCTTGGAAACAGAAGGGTTAGATCAGTAGGAGAATTAGTTGAGAACCAATTCAGAATGGGTTTGGTTAGGATGGAAAGATCAATAAAAGAAAGAATGGGTTCTATTACTGAAGACAAGCAAGTTCCTAAAGAATTAGTTAATGCAAAACCACTTACCTCAGTCTTAAGAGAGTTTTTTGGAAGTTCCCAATTAAGTCAGTTTATGGATCAAACTAATCCATTATCTGAAATAACTCACAAAAGACGTTTGTCTGCCTTAGGACCGGGGGGACTTACTAGAGAGAGGGCAGGTTTCGAGGTTAGAGATGTTCATCCCACTCATTATGGCAGAATTTGTCCAATAGAAACTCCTGAAGGCCCAAATATAGGATTAATAAACAGTCTTGCTACTTATGCTAAAATAAATAAATATGGATTTATAGAAAGTCCATATAGAAAAGTAAAAGGTGGAAAAGTAACAAGTGATGTAGAATACTTATCAGCTATAGACGAAGATAGGCATACTATTGCACAGGCAAATGCTCCTTTAACTAAAAACAATCAGTTTGTTAGAGATCTAGTATCTTGCAGAAGTGATGGAGACTTTATAATGTCAACCACCGATAAAATAGATTATATGGATGTTTCGCCTAAACAACTTGTATCTGTGGCTGCGTCTTTGATACCATTTTTAGAAAATGACGATGCTAATAGGGCATTAATGGGATCAAATATGATGAGACAAGCGGTTCCCTTAGTAATTACTGAATCACCCATGGTGGGAACAGGTATGGAAGAAGTAGTAGCAAAAGATTCTTCCGCAGCAGTAGTAGCTAAAAGAGGTGGTTTTGTTGAACAAGTAGATGCAAGGAGAATAGTAATTAGACATACTGATGAAGTTAAATATGATATAACTCTCGGGGTTGATGTTTATAACCTTCTTAAATTCCAAAGATCAAACCAAAATACAGCAATTAATCAGAGACCTCTAGTTAGGGTTGGAGATAGAGTTGAAGCTGGAGATGTAATAGCCGATGGGCCAGCAACTGATCAAGGAGAACTTGCATTAGGAAAGAATGTCTTAGTAGCGTTTATGCCATGGAATGGATATAATTATGAAGATTCAATACTAATATCTGAAAGAATAGTAAGGGATGATGTTTTTACATCAATTCACATAGAAGAATTTGAGTTAATGGCTAGAGATACCAAGCTTGGGCCGGAAGAAATAACTAGAGATATTCCAAATGTTGGAGAAGAAGCTTTAAAAAATCTGGACGAAACGGGTATTGTATATATAGGAGCTGAAGTTAAATCAAACGATATATTAGTTGGTAAAGTTACTCCTAAAGGAGAAACCCCTATGACTCCTGAAGAAAAATTACTTAGAGCTATATTTGGAGAGAAAGCATCAGACGTTAGAGACACTTCACTTAAATTGCCTGCCGGTGTTTCTGGTACGGTAGTAGAAGTTAGAGTATTTAACAGAAGAGGAGTAGAAAAAGATGAGAGAGCCCTTGCTATCGAAAAAGAAGAAATTGAAAGATTAGCAAAAGATAGGGATGATCAGATAAGAATTATAGAAGAAAATATTCATCAAAGATTAAAAAGCTTATTAGTTGGAAAACATGCAATGAAAGGAGTACAAAAGAATATAAAAGAAGGACAGGTTATCACAGAAAAACTTATAGATAGTTTAAGTAAAAAAGACCTTTGGAAGCTTTCAACAAAAAATCAACAAACGATGAGTAGCATAGAAAATTTAAAGGCTGAATATGATGCAGAAATAGAGGAAATAACTCTCTTGTTTAAAGAAAAAGTAGATAAAGTACAATCAGGAGATGATTTACTACCAGGTGTACTTAAAATGGTAAAAGTCTTTGTTGCTGTTAAAAGAAAACTTCAACCTGGTGATAAAATGGCAGGAAGACACGGAAATAAAGGAGTTATATCTAAAATTGCTCCTATTGAAGATATGCCTCATACAGAAGAAGGAGTTCCTGTAGATATAGTACTTAATCCACTCGGTGTTCCCTCTAGAATGAATGTGGGGCAAATACTTGAAACACACCTTGGTTGGGCTTCTGCTGGACTTGGTAGAAAAATTAAACACATTATTAATAAATCTAATACAGAAATAAAACTTAAAGCAGACGAGTGCAGAAAAACCTTAAAGAAATTTTTTAAGCCTAAATATTATGAAGATAGAATTAATAAATTAAAAGATGATGAAGTAATTGAATTAATGAAAAAAACTAAGTCAGGGCTTAATTTAGCCACGCCCGTATTTGACGGAGCAAAAAATGCTGATATTGTTGAACTTTTAAAATTATCCGGGTTAGATGACTCGGGTCAAGTTAACTTAGTTGACGGAAGAACAGGAGAAAATTTTGATAGAAAAGTTACAGTTGGATACATTTATATGCTAAAACTTCACCATTTGGTAGACGACAAAATACACTCTAGATCTATAGGTCCTTATAGCTTGGTTACTCAACAACCTCTGGGAGGAAAAGCTCAGTTTGGAGGGCAAAGATTTGGAGAGATGGAAGTATGGGCACTTCAAGCTTATGGTGCTTCATATACATTACAGGAAATGTTAACTGTTAAATCGGACGATGTGGCTGGAAGAAGCAAAGTTTACGAGTCCATAGTTAGAGGGGAAACTAATTTTGAAGCAGGTGTACCAGAGTCATTTAATGTTCTGGTAAAAGAGATGCAATCATTATGCTTGGATGTAGCTTTATCTTCAGATAATAGTATTGCAGGAAAAATTAAAAATAATAGTCAGGAGAATTAATGAATAAAGCTCTAAAACAATTTGAATTATCAAATAATAATGATTTTGATTTAATAAAAATCTCTATTGCTAGTCCAGAAAAAATAAGGTCCTGGTCATTTGGTGAAGTAAAAAAACCTGAAACTATCAATTATAGAACTTTTAAACCTGAAAGAGACGGATTATTTTGTGCTAGAATTTTTGGTCCAGTTAAAGACTATGAATGTCTATGTGGAAAATATAAAAGAATGAAACATAGAGGAATAGTATGTGAAAAATGCGGAGTAGAAGTCATTCAATCCAAGGTAAGAAGAGAGAGAATGGGCCATATAGAACTTGCTGCTCCAGTAGCTCATATTTGGTTTTTAAAGTCTTTGCCTTCCAGAATTAGCTTACTATTAGATATGTCCATGAAAGATGTAGAAAAAGTTTTATATTTTGAGAATCATATTGTGATGGAACCTGGATTAACCGATCTTAAATTTAAGCAAATATTGTCCGATGAAGAATATAATAAGGCATTGGATGAAAATGCTGCTGATTCTTTTTCTGCTGGGATAGGTGCAGCGGCTATAAGAAAAATTTTTGAGTCGATGAACCTTGATGAAGAAAAAGAAAAAATAAAAGAGGAATTTACTAAGACTAAATCTGATATTAAAAAGAAAAAATTAATTAGAAGGTTGAAGTTAGTTGAACAATTTCTTACTTCGGGTAATAAACCTGAATGGATGATATTGACTTCTTTACCAGTAATTCCTCCAGACCTTAGACCTCTAGTGCCTTTAGACGGGGGAAGGTTTGCCACGTCAGATTTAAATGATCTTTATAGGAGAGTAATAAATAGAAATAATAGATTAAGAAGATTAATTGAGTTAAAAGCACCAGATATCATTGTTAGGAATGAGATGAGAATGCTTCAGGAGTCAGTTGATGCGCTTTTTGATAATACTAGACGTGCCAGACCTATTAGTGGTTCAAATAAAAGACCATTAAAATCTTTGGCGGATATGTTAAAGGGTAAACAAGGAAGGTTCAGACAAAATTTACTTGGCAAAAGATGCGATTATTCTGGTAGGTCCGTCATAGTTGTTGGTCCTGAGCTTAAACTTCATCAATGCGGAATTCCTAAGAAAATGGCGCTAGAATTATTTAAACCATTTATTTACTCTAAATTAGAAATTAGAGGATTAGCTACAACTATCAAATCAGCAAAAAAAATGGTTGAAAAAGAGAGGCCAGAGGTTTGGGATATATTAGATGAGGTTATAAGAGAACATCCCATATTATTAAATAGAGCTCCAACTTTGCATAGGTTAGGTATTCAGGCTTTTGAGCCAGTTTTGATAGAGGGTAAGGCAATTAGATTGCATCCTCTGGTATGTACAGCTTTTAATGCTGATTTTGATGGAGATCAAATGGCAGTGCACGTACCGTTATCAATTGAGGCGCAGTTGGAAGCAAGGGTTTTGATGATGTCAACTAACAATATATTAAGTCCAGCTAATGGAAAACCTATTATTGTTCCAACTCAGGATATTGTTTTAGGTCTTTATTTTTTAAGCTTAGAAGCTAAAGAAGAAATGGGAGAAGGTATGATTTTTTCTGATATTTTTGAACTTAAACATGCTCTGGAATCAAAATCTGTTAGTGTTCATGCTAAGATTAAGGCTAGAATTAAAATTATTAATAGTAAAAATGAAACTGTCACAAAAATAGTTGAAACTACACCTGGCAGAATCTTGATCTCTGAAGTTTTACCTAAACATAAAGATGTTCCTTTTGAACTAATTAATAAAGTTTTAAGCAAAAAAGAATTAGCGGGATTAATTGATGTGGTTTATAGGTTTTGTGGTCAGAAAGATACTGTAATTTTTGCTGATAAATTAATGGAATTAGGATTTAAACATGCATGCATGGCTGGAATATCATTTGGAAAAGATGATATGATAATACCTGAGGCAAAAAAAGATTTAGTAGATAAAACACGAGAACTTATAAAACAGTATGAGAAACAATATTCAGATGGCTTGATTACGCAGGGTGAAAAATATAATAAGGTTATTGACTCATGGTCTAAATGCACTGACAGTGTTGCAGATAAAATGATGTCAGAAATGTCAATTGGAAGAGGTGCAGATATGAATTCTGTATTTATGATGTCAGACTCTGGAGCTAGAGGTTCTGCTGCTCAAATGAAACAGCTGGCAGGTATGAGAGGGCTTATGGCTAAACCTTCAGGCGAAATAATAGAAACACCAATAATTTCAAATTTTAAAGAAGGTTTAAGCGTATTAGAATATTTTAATTCTACTCACGGAGCACAATGTAAAAGTATAACTAACAAAGTAAAGGGGATAGACGTAGGCTTAATTCCTTCAGCGTCACATGGCCCTTTTCCAATGTTTTTTGAGAACTTTACTGATAACGAAAAAGAAATACTTTCTGAACAAAGGTCTCTGAAATTAAAAAATACATTTGTTGATTATATTAAGTCTATCAATCCAAAATATGTTGTTCCTATTGCGGGAGGAGTAATAGCATATGGAAATAAAGCAAAACTTTATAGTTATTCTGGGATATCAGGAAGAAAAGAAGTAGTTGATTATGCATTAAAAAAAGTTGATTTTATACCAATATTATTAAGCGAAGGAAATAGTTATGACTTTGCTGTAGGAAAAAAATTTGGGCAATATATAGAGAAAATTCATTCAGAAGAAACAGAATATATACAAGAGTTATGCAACATTCCAAGTAACTTTGGCCCTAACGGATTTTTTTATATAGCTCCGCACCAAAGAACGGATTTATCAAGGTTATTAAAGCTTGCAAGAACTAACCAAATTAAGTGGCAAAATATTAAAAACACTATTTCTAAAATTGTCTATTTTTTTGATGTAGGAGAAAGTGAGCTTTATCGTCTTAGCTTAGGTGATGATACAGTAAAAAAAATTAAAGAAGAAAATATAACTGATGATAAATATGAAATATATAGAATGCCATATGAATTGTTACTTGGAATGCTGATTAGGCAATACATTTGGTCGAATATAAATACTCAATATATTAGTTTTTATAGAAAAAATTCTGATGGAGCAGACAAGGATTTATTATTGCTTATGAATTTCTTGCATGTATGAGATAGAAGCAATGCATTTTATAAAACTATATAGGGTTTACTTAAAGAAAAAAGATATTATCAAATTCATATTTTTAAAAAGCTACTAAATAATGTGTGGTATTGCAGGTATTCTCAGTTTAAATGATGCTCCGGTTTTTGAAGCAAAAAATAGAATTTTAA
>CACHHO010000025.1 GCA_902579545.1 Rhodospirillaceae bacterium
TAGAAGCAATATCGTGCAGAAAGACAAGTGCATTGTGAAGAAGAGGCACAGTTTGCTGCAGATCTATTATATGAATACCGTTTCTAATACCAAATAAATAAGGCTTCATTTTTGGATTCCATCTATGAGATTGGTGCCCAAAGTGTATACCGGCATCCAATAGCTGTCTCATGGTAAAATCAGGTACATTCAATATTAAATCTCCTTACAAACAAATTAAACAGTCATAACTTGCAATTCAAATTTTTGCAAGTTAATTTTACATAAATTTTTCTATATTTTTTACACCTTTTATGTTTTTAGCTAAATTTTCTAAATTTACGTTTGAGTCTATGCTGAAACCAGAGGATATTTCTACGTTATTATATATTAAGTTAACCTTTTTATTGCCTTCCTCTAGACTTGTTAGTTTATCCTTCAATTCTTCAAGGTTTTCTGTACTGTTTAAATATATTTTATAATATTTAAAATAATTTATTTTTAAATCATTTACACTAACTATTGATTTAAACCTTATTCTCATTCTATTGTCTCTATCTAAAAAGTGAATTACTGAAATTACATAAGTTTTACCCTCAACAAACAAAACATTATTATCATCTATATTATCTTGATATACTCTTATATTAAATGCACCCTTACTATCTATAAAATAAAGGTCTGTAAATTTAGAATTAGCTCTAGTTTTATGTTCATATTTAATTAAATACACTAAAATTTCAAAAACTTTACCATTTATGTCATTGCCCTCTATATCTAAAGAATTAGATAAATTAAAATTTTTTAATAGTTTTAAATCATCTTCTAAGGGGTTTCCAGAAGCTAAAAAACCTAGGGCACTGAATTCATTCAAGTAAAACTTCTCATTAGTCCAATCTTTAGTTTTTATTATTAAATGCTGAAAGTTTTCATCATTATTTTGATTTGTAAAAAGCATTTGCTGGGTAGAATGGTCATCTTTAAAGACATTTTGTGATATCATTAGCAAATTAGAGGCAGAGCCATATATAGTAGATCTACTTAAGTGAAATTGATCAAATACACCTGCCATAGATAAGAACTCAATTTGCCTTTTATTTATTATTGCAGGGTTTATTCTAGAAAAAAAGTCTATTAAAGATTTAAACTTACCGTTGTTATTTCTTTCATTGACAATGTGTTTAGCCAACTCATAACCTATATTTTTTATATTTGCTAGTCCACTCCTTATAAACACCCCTTCCTTATTGCGTTCTACAGAAAATAAAATATTTGATTTATTTATGTCTGATATTAATATTTTTTTTCCTAATTTTTCTATTTCACTTTTTATGGGAGTATATTTTTCATGAGAATTATTTATTTCACTATTTAATAATGAAGTAAAAAACTCCTCTGGATAATGAGTTTTACACCATGCAGTTTGATAAGAAATTATAGCATAAGCAGCCGCATGGCTTTTATTAAAACCATAACCTGCAAATTTCTCTATATCTGAAAATATTTTCTTTGCTTTAGCTTCATTTATATTATTTTTTGAACTTCCATGAATAAAACTATCTTTTAAGTCCTGCATCTCAGATTTTATTTTTTTTCCCATTGCTCTTCTTAGAAGGTCAGCTTTTGCCAGAGAAAAACCAGCTATAACCCTAGCTGCCTCCATAACTTGTTCCTGGTATATCATAATACCATGGGTTTCCTTAAGTAATTTTTCTAATAAAGGATGAGGATAAGTTGTAAGTTTATTATTATGTTTTCTATTTATATATGCCGGTATTTGTTCCATTGGGCCAGGTCTATATAAAGCAACAACTGCTATTATATCTTCAATTCTATCAGGTCTTAGTTGTTTAAGGACTTGTCTCATAGGTATACTTTCAAGCTGAAAGACACCTAAAGTATTTCCACTAGACAATGTATCAAACGTCTTTTTGTCATTTAGGGCTATATTATCTAATTTTATATTAATTCCTCTTAATCTAAGTAGTTTTACAGTAGCATCTAGTACAGATAAAGTTTCAAGCCCTAAGAAATCAAACTTTATTAAACCAATTTTTTCTAGATATTTCATACTAAATTGTGTAGCTGGCAGATAAGATTTAGAATCAAAATATAAAGGAACATCTTCTACAATTGGACTGTTAGAAATAACTAAGCCAGCAGCATGGGTAGATGCGTTTCTATTTAATCCCTCGAGCTTAATTGAAATATCAAATAATTTAGCTATCTCATTGTCTTCATTTATTAAATTTTTAATAGTTATATCATTTTTAACTAAGTGAGAAAGCTCCTTTATTGACCCAGGGTTATTAGGAATTAGTTTTGCAATTTTATCAATTCTTCCATAGTTAAACCCTAAAACTCTTCCAATATCTCTTATTACAGCTCTAGCTTGTAACGATCCAAAGGTAATAATTTGTGCAACTTTATTTTCTCCATATTTATTTCTTACATATTCAATAACTTCTTCTCGTCTATGCTTACAAAAGTCAATATCAAAATCTGGCAATGAAATTCTGTCTGGATTTAAAAACCTTTCAAATAATAAACCATATTTTATAGGATCTAAGTCAGTAATATTTAAACACCATGCCACAATAGAACCTGCTCCAGATCCTCTTCCTGGACCAACTGGTATTAGTTTTTTTTTAGCCCAAATTATGAAATCACTTACTATTAAAAAATATCCGGCATACCCCATCTCAGTAATTATTTTAATTTCATAATTAAGTCTATCAAAATAAGTTTTTTTTCTTTGATCTAGTATTTCCTTTTCTAAACCTATAGAAAGTTCTTTAACTTTTTTATAAAGACCTTCTTTTGCTTTATTTTCTAGTAATCTTTCTTCACTAACTTCTGAGCCTAAACTTATACTGGGTAATTTAGGTTTAGAGTCAGTAAGAATAAAGTTGCATCTCTTAGCAACATTAACAGTATTTTCCAATGTTTCTGGCATGTCTACAAACAATGAAATCATCTCTGTAGTACTTTTAAAAAAACTTTGTTTGTTAACTTTATACCTGCTATCATCAGTAATAGTTGTTGATTGATTGATACACATAAGACAGTCGTGAGCTTCATACATTTCTTCGGTTAAGAAAGATATATTATTTGTACAGACCAAAGGAATATCATGAATATAAGATGCTTTGAGTAAATTCGCTTCTGTAATACTTTTATCTTTTACATCTTCTCTAAATAAATCTAAGTATAATTTATCTTTAAATTCTTTTTTTAAATCTTTTAAAAAAAAAATTTCTATTGCATCATTCTCTATTATTTTAGCTTTGTTTATGTCATTAAATAATAGTATTAATCCTCTCTTATAATTAATTAAATCATCATATGATACATGTCTTTTATTATTAGTTTTGAGATTTAAATATGAGTTACTTACCAAATGGGAAAGGTTTTTCCAACCAAAATTATCTGTTATTAATAGAGTAACATTGTAGTAGTTTTTTTTTTTGTTTATCAAATCTTTAAATTCAACAGTAACAATTGCTCCAAGAATTGGTTTAATTTTATTTTCAATTGCCTTTTTAGTAAATTCCATAGCTCCAAATAAGTTTCCATTATCTGTTAAGGCAATAGCAGACATTTTATTTTTTTTTGCAGTCTTTATTAAGGATTCTATTTTGATAGATCCTTCTAATATAGAGTAGTGAGATCTAACCTTTAAGTGTACAAAGTTCTTAATAACTAGTCTCTAAATGTAAATAGTTGTCCATCGATTAGATTATAAACCTTATCCATTTTTTTTGCTACTGAAAGATCATGAGTAGCAATTAAAAGAGCAGTTTTATTAACACTAGATATTTTTATTAATTCTTCAATTACTTTATCACTGTTTATTTTATCTAAATTTCCAGTTGGTTCATCTGCAATTATAATTTCAGGACTATTGGCAATTGCTCTAGCTATTGCTACTCTTTGTTGCTCTCCTCCTGATAGAGCAGAGGGCTTATGATTAGCCCTATGCTCCATATTTACTAGCTTTAAAAGTTCCAATGCTCTTTCCTTACCATAGGATTTATTAAAATTATTTAAAGTTAAAGCTATATATATATTCTCAAAAGCTGAGAACTCCATTAATAAAGAGTTTTTCTGATTAATATAGCCAATACTTGTTTTTCTTAGCAATGATTTTTGTGTATCATTCAAATCAGTAGCACATTTACCTAAAATATATATATCTCCTTTTTTTGGTGTCTGCATAAGACTTGCTATATTAAGCAAACTAGACTTACCAGATCCAGATGAGCCGATAATTGCTACTTTTGAAGATTTACTAATATCAAGTTTTAGATTTCTAAGAACAGAAACTCTATTAGTTCCTTGATAAAAAAATTGATTAATATTTTTTAAAGTTAATATTTCACTCATACCTTAATATATTTGCAGGTTCTATTTTTGATGCTCTCCAGGCTGGATATATAGTAGATACTAATGACAAAGTTAATGAAACTGAAATTATACTAATAATTTCAGTTATATCTATCTTAGATGGAATAATATTGAAAAAATACACCTCAGCTGCAAAAAGACTTCCTCCTAATAAGCCCTCTAAAAATAATTGTATTCTTGCAATATTAATAGTTACTAAAACTCCAAGTATTGTACCTAGTATTGTACCTAGTATTCCAACAAAAGAACCTATAAAAATAAAAATACGTAGGATTTCAATCTTAGTAAAACCTAAAGACCTTAAGATCCCAATACCTCTTTCCTTATCTTTTACAATCATAATTATACTAGAAATTAAATTAAAAGCAGCAACAAAAATTATTAAAGATAGAATAAGAAACATAACTTTTTTTTCAATTTTTAATGCATTAAATAATTCTTTATGAATACTTTCCCAAGTAAATATTTTTCCATTATTTCCAACTAATTTGTCAATATTAAACGCAGCTTTATTTAAATATTTAAGATCTGATAAGAATATTTCTATATGACTAGCATAATCAATATTTTTACCTATTAACCTTGTCGATAATTCTTTAGGTATAAAAGCTATATTTCTATCAAAATTATACATACCTACATCAAATATACCTTTAACAACAAACTCTAAGGTATTAGGGATATTACCAAAAGGCGTTGTAGTAGAAGAAGCAGTGATTAAAGTAATTTTTTCATCTATACCTACTCTTAAAAAAGAAGCTAGCCTGGTTCCTATTACAATACTATTTTGATCAAAATTACTTAAATTTCCTTTTATTAATCCATTAGAAATACTAGATCTCTCAAATAAATCTACCTTATTTATACCCTTTACTAGAATGCCTGAAGAATTTGAAGTAGATGAAATCATTGCATGCATTTCAACCTCTTTAGATACGCTTTCTACTTCTTCAAGAGCTTCTATATCATTGGAAACCTTAGAATGCTTATTTTCACTATTACCATTCAAATATAAAATTATATGTCCATTTATACCAACAATTTTATTAACTAGTTCATATCTGAACCCATTCATTACGGACATTACAACTATTAATGTTGCAACTCCAATTGTAATTCCCAAAAAAGAAAACAATGAACTGATTGATATAAAACTTTCATCTCTTCTAGACTTTAAATATCTAAACGCAATAAATGTTTCTAATCTAAAACTCATAATTATCACTAAGATAACTTTGTAATTTTTCTATATTTACTAAATTAACTTTTCCAGTTTTTCTATCTTTAATCTCTAAATTTTGGTTAACTAGGTTTTTTTCCCCTACTATAATTTGAACAGGAATTCCAAGCAAATCCATGTTATTTAATTTTTCACCTATTCTTGCGTTTCTATCGTCGTATAAAATTTTAAAATTTGAAGCATTATTGTTATAATAGCTTTCACAAAAATTTAGGCTAACTTGATTATCATTTCTAACATTTATTAATCCAAGTTGAAAAGGAGAAACCTCTTTTGGCCAAATAATACCTTTCTCATCATAGTTTGCTTCTATTATTGCTCCTACTAATCTACTAATGCCAATACCATAAGAACCACTATGTATTAATGCTTCTTTACCATTATTATTAGTAAAATTAGCATTTAAAAGCTCTGAATATTTAGTTCCGAAATAAAATATATGCCCCACTTCAATACCTTTAGATAATTTTTGATTATCCTTTGGTACATTTTTATTAAAATTTAACTCTTCATGTTTGTCAGAAGTACAGCTATATAAATTAGTTACAGCCTCATAATATTCTTTAATTTCAGCTTTATTATCTAAATTAACTTGATCTATTGATATATTAAGTAATCTATTATCATAATAAATATCAGACTCTCCTTCATTTGACTCTAATATAAATTCATGGCTGAGCGCACCTCCTATAGGTCCTGACTCAGCTCTTACGGGTATAACTTTTAAACCTAAAGTTTTAAAAATTTTCATATACAAACCAAACATCTTACAATATGCAAAGAAGGCACTATCATAATCTAAATCAAAAGAGTACGCATCCTTCATCAAAAACTCTCTACACCTCATTATTCCAAATCTAGGCCTTACCTCATCTCTAAATTTCCATTGAACATGAAATAATAATTTAGGTAAGTCTTTATAAGATTTTAAATCATCCGATATTATATCTGTTATCATCTCTTCATTGGTAGGACCATATAGCAAATCATTATTATGCCTATCCTTTATTTTAAGCATTTCCTTACCATAATCATTAAATCTACCTGATTTTTTCCAAATATCAGCGGATTGTATTGTAGGCATTAGCATTTCATTTATATTTGATTTAACATGGTGTTCAACTACTACTTCTTTAATTTTATTTAACACCATAAGACCCATAGGTAACCAACTATAAATTCCCGTTGCTACCTGTTTTATCATTCCAGATCTAACCATAAGTTTATGAGAAGCCAGGTATGCATCACTTGGATTTTCTTTTTTTGTAAACAGATAAAAATTACTTAATCTCATTTTAAATAATTAAACTTTTGAGTGAAAAAATATTATAATAAGATAGTAAGAAAAAAATAAAAGTTGTAATAATAGATAGCAAAGTAGTAATTATAAATTTAATAAAAACTTTAGGTTTTTTAGGTGCACTTTTAGCAAATTTAACATTATCAGATTGAGGCAGTTGCTCGTAGCCTATTGGTAGTAAGATAAAAAAAAGTGGCCACCAGACAATTAAGAAAAAAATTATAATTTCTAATATTGTCATTATGCTTCTTCTAATTCTATTAAGGTTCCATTAAACTCTTTAGGGTGCATAAAAATAACTGGTTTACCATGAGCTCCTTCTCTGGGAATTCCTTCACCTAGTATAGTGTAGCTTTTTTTCAATAAAATTTTAACACTATCATTTATATTTTCTACTTCATAACATAGATGATGCATTCCACCTATTGGGTTTTTAATTAGAAAGTTTTTAATTGGAGAATTTTGTCCTAATGGCTCTAATAATTCAATATTGGCATTAGACATTTCAATAAATACTGTTGAAACACCATGTTTAGGTAAGTCAATTTTTTTTGATATATTTACATTAAATGCATTCTTATAATTTTCTACTGCTTTATTTAAATCAGGAACTACTATTGCAATATGATTAAGTCTATTTAACATCATTCTTCAATATAGATTATATCCAAAATTATGGAAGGGTTTTTATAAAAATTATTTTCTATATATTTTCTTATTTTTTTTAACAAAAATTCTTTTATTTCTTTTTCCTTTATTCTTTTAAATGGTATGTAAGGTCTTAATGATTCTTCTATAAAAACAGATAAGGCGTACATCTTTTCATTATCAACTTTATTTAGTACTGCTAAGAATTTAATTCTTGGTAACTCCAACAAATCTCCTGTATAAGCTATTAATATATTTATATTAACAATTCCATTATATAACATTTTTTTTCTTTCTTTAAAGAATACAGAGTCTGTAGGTATTAATTCTTCACCATTTAAAGCAACCTTTCCATTTTTTAATACATCAACAATTTTTGCTCTGTCTGAAGTAATATCTACTAAAGATCCATTTTTAATTTTTAATACCTCACTAACGCCATTTTTTTTTGCAACCTCAGCATGCGCATTTATATGAACAGCCTCACCATGAACTGGAATTGCCCTCTTGGGTTTGATCCATGAATACATTAAATTAAGTTCATCTTCTGCTGGATGTCCTGAAACATGAATATTATTATTCTTTGGAGTAATAATTTCTACTCCTTTATAGATCAGTTTATTCATTAAATTATTTATCCCTATTTCATTTCCTGGAATCATTCTAGAGGAAAATATTACTCTATCATTTTTTTTAAAAGATAAGTATGCATGATTGTCATCAACTATTCTATTTAGGGCACCTAGAGGTTCTCCTTGTGAACCTGTACAAATGGCTAAAAATTTATTATCCGGAATATTTCTTAAATTTTTTTCAGAAATTATACTTATATTATTATTTAAATAACCAACTTTTCTAGCAGCATCAGTCATTCTCCACATTGATCTGCCTATTAACCCCACTTGTCTTCCATGTTTTTTTGCTAAATTTATTATTGTTAACACTCTTTCAACATTTGAAGCAAACATAGTTATAAAAATTCTATTTTTTGTACTTTTTATAAAATTAGATAAACCTTTAGTTATAGAATTCTCAGATCCTGACATACCTTTAACATTTGCATTTGTAGAATCACATACAATTGTATCTATTCCGTCTTCTCCTATTTTAATAAGTTTATTTTTATTAGTGAGACTACCAATATTAGGCTTCTCATCTATTTTCCAATCTCCTGTATGAAAAATTTTTTTGTTACCCATTTTAATTAAAACAGAGTTTGGTTCTAAAATTGAATGACTTATATTAATTAGTTCTAATTTGAAATTTCCTATGGAAAACTTAGACTCTTTATTAACAATATTTAAATTTACTTCTTCTAAAATACCTTTATCAATCAATCTTTGTTTTAGTAAGTATGCCGAGAATGGGGTAAGGTAAACAGGACATTTTAAGTATGGCCATAAATGATGAACTGCTCCAATATGATCTTCGTGAGCATGTGTTATCAACATTCCACTTACTTTAAATTTCTTTTCTTGTATCACTTCAATGTTTGGCATAAAAACCTCAGACCCAATTGCTTGATGATCCTTAAAAGTTACCCCGCAATCTACTATTAACCATTCATTCTTATAACAATACATGTTAAAGTTCATGCCAATTTCTCCAGTGCCCCCTAAAGGAAGAAAATAAATTTTATTTTTTTTAATAGACACATCCAAATTAGATTTAGTCATTTTTTTTTCCTTCCATGTAAGCTAAAAATAGCCCATTTAATGTTAAATCATTATTAATTATTATGTCTTTAGATAAATCTTTTATAAATATTTCAGCTAACCCACCAGTTGCTAAAATTAAAAAATTATATTTAAGTTCTTCTTCAATTTTATATAATATATTTTTAATAAGTCCAATATATCCCCAATATATACCAGCTGACATAGCAGAAGCTGTATTTTTTCCTATTATTTTTTTTTGTTTAGTTATTGCAATTCTGGGTAGCCTTGCCGCAGCAGTATGTAAAGCATTTATAGACAAGTTTGCTCCTGGAGCAATTACACCTCCTAAGTAAACACCTTTTTCTCCTACAATATCAAAAGTTGTAGCAGTTCCAAAATCTATAATTACAGCTGGTTTCTTATAAATATGCCAAGCACACAGAGCATTTACAATTCTATCGGTACCAACTTCTGATGGACTATCTAATTCAGATGGAAAGTTTACTTTTATATCTTCAGAAATAACTAAGGGCTTTTTTTTAAGGTAATCACTTATAGCAATTTTTAATTCTTCAGTGATATCAGGCACCACTGAACCAATAATAATTTCCGTAAAATCTGTGTCCCCTTTTAATATAGAATTAAGCCATATAATATATTCATCCTTAGTTCTATTTATTAAAGTAGAAATGCGCCATTTTTTCATAATTTTGTTGTTATCGTAAACAGCAAAAACTATGTTTGTATTGCCTATATCTATTATTAAATATTTCATTTATTCTATAATTTCTAAGCTATGAAATTTTCCAATTTTATTATTATTCATGACCTTGATTGATCCATCTAAATCTATACCTTTATAAATCCCTTTAAAAATTTTATTATTTTCTCTAACTCTAATTTCAGAATTTAATGGAATGGACCTTTTCATCCAACAGTCTATGATAAATTTACTATTATTATCTTTTAAAACTCTTTCCCAATAATTAAATAAAGAAATTATTTTTGTTAAAATATTTTTTCTTGATATTTTGTTTACTCCCTCATTCATTAAACTAGTAGTTTTATATTTTATATTTTCAGGAGCAAACTTTAAGTTAATACCTATTCCAAGATTAAAGTCTATAATTTTTTTACCTTTACTTACTGACTCTATTAATATACCTGCTATCTTTCTATTATTAATTAAAATGTCATTAGGCCATTTAATAATAATATTATCATTTTCTTTTAAATAATAACTAATTGTATCATATATAACTATTGCAGTGATATAATTTAGTATATAACCTTTAGACTTATTATAAGTATTTAATTTGATCGAGATAAATAAATTGCCTAATGAAGAAGTCCATCTATTATTTCTTCTTCCTCTACCTTTAGTTTGTTTATATGCCATTAAAATATTGTTTTTTTTACCTCTGTAAATATCCTTTCTTATTTCATCCATAGTACTTTTTAACTCTTTAAAGATATAAAAATTCCAATTTTTTAGGGTACAATATAAAATTTTAATTCCTACTAAATATAAATAAAATTAATAAATCTAATTAATTCATCTGCATAAAATATAAATGTAAGCATAAGTAAAGAGGTAAAAGCTATTATTAAATATTGCTTTTTATCTAAATTACTAGCTATGTCTTCTACAACCTCATCTAAGTATATAGCTTTAATTATTTTTAAGTAATAATATGCAGATACAACACTAAAAATTACTCCTGAAATTGCTAAAAATAACAAGTCTGACTCAATAGCAGCAGAAAATATATACAGTTTAGCGAAAAACCCACCAAAAGGTGGTATTCCAGCCATAGACAATAAAAGTATGGCTATAAATAAAGACAGAATTGGATTTAATTTAGACATACCTGATATATCTGAAATATTTACTAATTGTGTATCATCTCTTCTAAGCATCATTATAAAAGAAAATACTCCCAGGACTCCAAAAGTATAAACAAAGATATAAAGTAAAGACGACTGAACTGCATCTTCATTTACGCATGCCAAGCCAATTAATACGTACCCTATATTAGCAATAGTACTAAAAGCAAAAAGTCTTTTAAGGTTTTCTTGTTTTAAAGCGCTTATTGATCCAACTGCCATAGATAACACAGAAATTATAATTATTATTGGTTGCCAAACTTCAACTTGGCCAATGAAAGGCTTAAATAATAAATTAATCAATACAGTTAACGCTGCTAACTTTGGAAGAGTTACTAAAATAGTTGTAACGGAGCTTGGTGACCCTTCATAAACATCTGGCGTCCACATATGAAATGGTGCAGCAGATAATTTGAAAGCTATGCCAGATAAAATAAGTATTATACCAAAAGAAAAAATAATATTTTCATCGGAAATCTTAGAGTATGCACTTATAATATTGTAGTTAGTTGCTCCCGTAACAGAATAAATCATTGATGCCCCATATAATATTATTGCTGAAGCAATTGACCCTAATATAAAATACTTTAAAGCAGCTTCAGACGCTTTTATTGAACGCCTTCTAAGTGCTACAAGCACGTAAAGAGATAATGACTGTAATTCGATAGAGATATATAACATAATTAAGTCATTAGAAGAAATCATAATGAGCATACCTAATACAGAAAAAATCAATAATACAGGGTATTCAAATACTTTTAATTCGTTATGACTTAAATAATTATATGATATGTATATTGCTAAAAATGAAATAATTAATACTAAAAGCTTTATATATTTTGCAAGAGGTGTAATTACAAAAGCATTATTAAACAGACTTTTATAATCATCTATAAAGAACACGCTAAGGCCTGCTATTAATATTGCCATTAAGGCTAATATATTAATATTAGAAAAATTATCAGTCTTAGAGAATGCACCATATATTAATATAAATATACCACTTAAAAATATTATTAACTCTGGTAAAATGAAACTAATTTGAGATAAATGAAGCATAAAATATTTAAAAGTTTAATAGTAGTTTGAGAGTAAAGCTATCAATAAATCGTAGTAGTATATTTGGCATTAAACCTAACAATATAGATAAGATTGCAAAAAGTGATAATATTATTTTTTCTGAAAAAATAAGTTCTTTTAAGGTAGTTTCCTTTCTGGCTTCTATTGTAAAAACTATTTGTCTAACTAGCCTTAGCATATAAATTGCACCTAGCACTAAACCAAAAGCAACAAAAAAGCCAAAAATTGAATTAAATTTATAAACACCTAATACACTCATAAGTTCTCCTATAAAACCTGAAGTTCCAGGTAATCCTACAGAAGAAAGAACAATTACAATAAAAAGAAATGAAAATACTGGCATACTTTTTACTAAAAAACTATAATCTTTTATTTGTCTTGAATTTGTTCTCTCATACAAGAAGCCAATACTTAAAAATAATGCAGAGGATACTATCCCATGACTTAACATTTGAAAAATTGCACCTTTAATTCCGGCCTCTGTTAAAGAAAATATTCCAGCTGTTACATAACCCATATGAGCAACCGATGAATAAGCTATCATTTTTTTCATATCGTCTTGAGCCATAGCTACAAAAGAAGTATAAATGATAGCTATTATAGATAATATTAATATTGCCTCAGAAAAATAAAATGAGGCTGATGGCAAAATTGGCAATGATAATCTTAAAAAGGCATATCCTCCTACTTTGAGCAAAATCCCAGCTAAAATTATTGATCCCACCGTGGGTGCTTCAACATGCGCATCAGGCAGCCAAGTGTGAAATGGCCACATAGGAACTTTAATAGCAAAGGATACAAACATACCTAACCATAGCCATTTTTGTAACTCAATATCAAAATAATAATTATCTAGTTCCGTTATAGAAGTAGTATTTGCTATTGAAGCCATAACAATGATAGAAATTAGAAAAAAAACTGAGCCAGCTAGAGTATAAATAAAAAATTTATATGATGCAAAAATACGTCTTTTCCCTCCCCAAATTCCTATAATCAAAAACATAGGTATTAGTAGGCTTTCAAAAAATATATAAAAAAGCACTATGTCTAAGCAACTAAAAACCCCCATAACTAAAGCTTGTAAAAGAAGAAAACAAACCATAAATTCTCTAGTTCTGTATTTTATAGATAACTTAGTATAATATATACATAAGGGAAAAAGAAATGCCGTTAATAACATAAATGTTAAAGAAACAGCATCTACGCCCAAAAAGTAACTAATATTAAACTTTGTTAATAAAACAGTTTTTTCTACAAACTGAAAGTTATCATTGCTTTGATCAAATTGTAAACAAAGTAAAACAACTAATATTAATTCTACTATGCTTATCCATAGCGCAAGATCTCTTAGATTTTTAGAAATTTCTTTATCGGATCCTTTTACTAACATTGCTACTAAGGCTCCAAACAGAGGGAGAATAATTATTGAAGATAAAATTGGAAATGAGTTCAAAATTTAATCTCTTATTTAAAAAAATAAAATGCCAGCAAAAACTACAATACCTGCAAACATAAAAATCGCATAGCTAAAAATTTTTCCATTTTGAATCTTTCTAAAATATGTAGCTGTTTTCATTACTTTAGCAGAAACTCCAATAGGACCCTTTAGGTCGATAATCCCAATGTCTACACTAGTCCATAGAAACTTGCTAAAATCTAATAACTTTTTTACAAATAAATAATTATACATGCTATCAAAATACCATTTATTTTTTAAAATAACCGTTAAAGTCCCAAAATATTTATTAAGTTTACTTGATAAATCTTGTATAAATTTATAAGAGCCAAATACAATAATAAAAGCTGTTACAACTAATATAATTGGTATAAGCTTAAAAATTTTGTCTATATGGTGAGCTTCCTCAACATAGTTTATGTTATTTAAAGTAAATATACTATCCTTCCAAAAACTATTGTCATAAACAAGGTTATAAAAGATATAACCTCCAAAAATAGCTCCAATAGCTAATATGAATAAAGGAACTATCATCACATATGGAGGCTCTTTTATATCCTTAAATATAGTTGGGCTAATCTTAGATTTTCCATGGAAGGTAAAATACAGTAATCTAGTTGAATATATTGCTGTTAAAAATGCTCCTAAACATCCAAATATATAAACATTAGTACTGTTAAATGTATGTTTAGATAATGCAAATTCTAGTATTAAATCTTTAGAAAAATAGCCTGCAAAAGGAGGAATTCCTGTTAAAGCTAAAGAACCTACTATTACAAAAAAATATGTTATAGGCAATTTTTTGTATAACTCACCCATATTTTTAAAATTCTGTTCATGATGTAATGAATGAATAACAGAGCCTGCTGCTAAAAATAATAAAGCTTTAAAAAATGCATGTGTTACTAAATGAAACATAGCTAAGCTATAGGCAGATATACCACAAGCGAAAAACATATAGCCTAATTGACTGCAAGTTGAATAAGCTATTACTTTTTTTATGTCATCTTGTAATAATGCTACAGAAGCTGCAAATATAGAAGTTATTATACCAATATAAGTAATAAAATTAAGAGTGAATTGAGAGTATTCAAATAATGGGGAACATCTTACTACAAGAAAAACACCTGCTGTAACCATAGTAGCTGCGTGTATGAGAGCAGAAACAGGTGTTGGGCCTTCCATAGCATCAGGTAACCATACGTGAAGTCCAATTTGTGCAGATTTTCCAACTGCAGCCAAAAATAAAAACATTGTAATTACAGTAATTAAATTAAATTCGTTACTTAAAAAAGATACTTTATATTCTTTGAAGGTGTAAACACTTTGAAAAACTTCACTAAACGATAGAGTATTAAAATATTTATAAATCAATGCAATAGCAATTAAATAACCGAAATCTCCTACTCTATTTACAAGAAAGGCTTTAATTGCAGCATTATTTGCAGAAGGTTTATGAAAATAAAACCCTACAAGCAAATATGAACATAAACCAACTCCTTCCCAACCTAAAAAAAGTTGAATAAAATTATCAGAGCAAACAAGAATTAACATAGCAAAAGTAAAAAGAGAAAGGTAACAAAAAAATCTAGCTCTAAATTTGTCAGAATGCATATATCCGATAGAAAAAATATGTACTACAGCAGATACAATAGTAACCACACAAAACATAATAGAGGTTAAAGGGTCTAAATATATTGAAAAATTTAAAGACAAATCAGAAAACTTTATCCACTCATATATAGTTATGTTTTTAATAAATTTTTCTAAACTAAAATATACATGTATTGACATTAATGCTGATAAACATACTAATAATGTCGATATTACTTCAGCTAGTATATTTCTTTTACCTATTATGCATAGACCAGAAATAACAGCTCCCAATAAAGGCAATAAAATGATTAAGACAGTATAATTCATATTAACCTTTCAATTGTTCTGTGTCTTCAACTTTAATAGAGCCTTTATTTCTAAAAAAGACTACTAATATAGCTAAACCTATTGCAGCTTCAGCAGCGGCAACTGTTAATACAAACATAGTAAATATTTGCCCTGTAATATTTTCATGAATAGCTGAAAAAGCTACTAGGTTAATGTTAACTGATAATAACAAAAGCTCAATTGACATTAAAATAATAATAATACTTCTTCTATTTAAAAAAATACCCAACATTCCAATAGAAAAAAGCAAAGCAGACAAAATTGTAAAATGAGTAGGTTCTATTTGCATCAGTTTTTCCTAATTTTAACAATTTCAAGAGTATTTTCTTTTCTTCTATCAAGTTGATTAGATATATTTTGTCTTAAAACTCCCTCACGTTTCCTTAAAGTTAGGGCTATTGCCCCTATCATAGCCACTAATAATATGCAACCAGATATTTGAAAAATAAAAAAGTAGTCAGTATACATTACTTTTCCTATTTCATGAGTATTACTTAGCTTATTTGCGGCTTCATGGGTTTCATCACTCCTAACAGTAATAATATCTAAATTAGTAAATGAAAAAATTAATTCAGCTAATAAAATTCCTCCAACTAAAATACCGGAAACAAAATATTTTTTTACCTGTTGTTTTATTTCTTCTAAACTTATATTTAACATCATTACTACAAATAAAAATAATACTGCTACAGCACCCACATAAACAATAAGTAGGATCATTGCCAAAAACTCAGCTCCTGCTAATACAAAAATTCCAGCTGCATTTACAAATGCTAAAATTAAAAATAAAACTGAATGAACAGGATTTCTAGAACTAATTACTGCAATAGAGGAAAGTATGATAATAGAAGAAAATAAAAAGAAGAAAACATTCATCTCGATTACCTATATTTTGCATCAGAATTTATATTTTTTTGAAGTGCTAGTTCCCATCTATCTCCATTATCAAGCAATCTTTCTTTATTATATATTAGTTCCTCATGGGTTTCAGTTGCAAACTCATAGTTAGGACCTTGAACTATTGCATCAACTGGGCATGCTTCCTGACATAAACCACAATATATACATTTAGTCATGTCTATATCATATTTAGTTGTTCTTCTGCTACCATCATCTTTTTCTTCGGCCTCAATCGTAATAGCCAACGCTGGACATATTGCTTCACAAAGTTTACAAGCTATACACCTCTCTTCTCCGCTAGGATATCTTCTTA
>CACHHO010000026.1 GCA_902579545.1 Rhodospirillaceae bacterium
GAAGTTGGCCTTTTTGGAAAACCAACCTTAGTTCATAATGTCGAAACTGTTTTCTGGATAAGAGAAATTTATGAAAAAGGAGGAAAATGGTTTAGTTCTCATGGCAGAAATGGTAGAAGTGGACTTAGGACTTTTTCTGTATCTGGATTTGTTAATAAACCTGGGATTAAATTAACTGATGCTGGTATTTCTGTTAACGAACTAATTAAGGAATACTGTGGAGGAATGTTAGATGGTCACAAGTTTTTAGGTTATTTACCTGGTGGAGCTTCAGGAGGTATTTTGCCAGCTAGTTTAGGTGACATTCCCCTAGACTTTGATACACTTCAAGAGTATGATTGTTTTATAGGATCAGCTGCTGTAGTAATATTATCTGACAAACTGGATATGAAAGATATAGGGTTAAACTTGATGAGATTTTTTGAGGATGAAAGCTGTGGACAGTGTACTCCATGCAGAAATGGTACATCTATGGCAGTAAAGTTGATGAAAGAGAATAAATGGAATATAGAATTATTAACAGAATTATCTAAAACAATGAATAAAGCATCAATATGTGGTTTAGGGCAAGCTGCACCTAATCCTCTTCAATCAATTATTAGACACTTTAAAAAACACATTAGTTAATGATAAAGTTTAAAATAAATAATACAGAAATCTTTGCTGAAGATAATGAGACTATTTGGCAGGCTGCAAAGAAAAATAACATTGAGATACCACATTTATGCCATGCAGACGAGGTAGGTTATGATCCCAATGGCAATTGCAGAGCCTGTGTAGTACAAATTGATGGAGAGAGGACCTTGGCTGCATCATGCATTAGGAAACCTAAAGAAGGTATGGTAGTAAACTCTGTTTCAAAAGAGGTAAATGAAACCCAAAAAATTATATTTGAACTTCTTGCGGCGGACCAACCTTGTAAAGAAGATCATCCAGACCCCGACTCAAAGTTCTGGAAGTGGGGTAAAAAGCTAAATGTTGATGATAATAAATTTCCAAAAAATAAATTTATTAAGAATGATATTTCTCATCCATCTATGCATGTAAATTTAGAGGCATGTATAAATTGTAACTTGTGTGTTAGGGCGTGTAGAGAAGTACAGTCTAATGATGTAATAGGTATGGCCTATAGAGGACACCAATCAAAGGTTGTTTTTGATTTTGATGATGAAATGGCTTCTTCCACATGTGTAGGATGTGGGGAATGTGTACAAGCTTGCCCAACTGGGGCACTTATGGAAAAGGCTCTTCTTAGTGATACAGGAAAAAGAGAAGTTTTTCCTGATAAAAGTGTAAATAGTCTTTGTCCATATTGTGGTGTAGGGTGTCAAACAAAAGTGTATGTTAAAGATAATAAAATAGTACAAGTTGATGGCAGAGATGGTCCTGCAAACAATCAAAAACTTTGCGTGAAAGGAAGATTTGGATTCGATTATATTCATAATGATGGAAGACTAACAAAACCATTAATAAGAAGAGAAGGGGTAAAAAAAATTAAAATAGAAAATTACTCTGATCTTAAAGTAAGCGATTTTTTTAGAGAAGCAAGTTGGGAAGAAGTTATAAGTTTATCCGCTAAAAAACTTAAATCAATTCATGCTGAATATGGTTCTTCCTCTATATGTGGTTTTGGTTCTGCTAAGGGTTCTAATGAAGAAGCCTATTTGTTTCAAAAGTTAATTAGAACAGCTTTTAAAACTAATAATGTGGACCACTGCACAAGGTTATGCCATGCATCTTCTGTAGCTGCTTTAATGGAATGTGTAGGTTCAGGAGCAGTTTCGGCACCATTTACAGCTGCGAATGATGCTGACTGTATGATAGTTATTGGAGCTAGACCTACTACAAATCATCCAGTTGCTGCTACCTACTTTAAAAGAGCTGCTAAGGATGGAAAAAAATTAATAATTATGGACCCTAGGACGCAAGATTTGACTAGACATGCATATAAGCATATGCAGTTTAAGCCAGGAAAGGATGTAGCCTTACTAAATGCAATCATTTATACAATTATTGAAGAAGATCTTTATGATAAACAATATGTTGCATCTATGACCGAGGGTTTTGATGCTTTAAAAGAAAATATTTCAAAATTTAAACCAGAAGAAATGGAAAGCATCTGCGGAATAAAAGCATCAGATATAAGAGATGTTGCTAGAGTATATGCTAAATCAGATAAATCAATTATTTTTTGGGGCATGGGAGTTTCTCAGCATATTCACGGTACTGATAATTCGAGATGTTTAATTACTATGGCTTTAATAACAGGACAAATTGGAAGAGCTGGTACGGGTTTACACCCTTTAAGAGGACAAAATAATGTACAAGGAGCTTCTGATGCAGGTTTAATTCCTATGGTCTTTCCAGATTATAAATCAGTTGAAGACCAAGAAATTCATAAAAATATGGAAGAATTTTGGAAAACTAAATTAGATGATAAAAAGGGCTTAACAGTTGTTGAGATTATAGATGGAGCATGTAAAGGCCTTATAAAAGGTATGTATGTTATGGGAGAAAACCCTGTTATGTCAGATCCAGACCAAAATCATACAATTGAAGGAATGTGTAAGTTGGATACTCTAGTTGTGCAAGATATATTTATGACAGAAACAGCGTGGTATGCAGATATAATTCTTCCTGCTTCAGCACACGCGGAAAAAAATGGTACTTTTACAAATACTAACAGACAAGTCCAAATGGGCAGAAAAGTCCTAGATGCACCCGGAGATGCTAAAGAAGATTTAAGTATTATTATTGATCTTGCTAATGCTCTTGGACTGAACTGGAATTATAAGCATGTGTCAGAAGTTTTTAATGAAATGGCCCTTATTATGCCGTCATTAAACAATATTACTTGGGAAAGAGTAGATAAGGAAGATTCTGTTACTTACCCTTGTGAACATAAAGACAAGCCTGGTTCTGAAATAGTATTTGCTCAAAATTTTCCAACTCAATCTGGTTTAGGAAAAATTGTACCTACTAATCTTATTTCTCCTCATGAACTTCCTGACCAAGATTTTCCTTTTGTTTTAACAACAGGAAGGTTGCTAGAACACTGGCACACAGGTTCAATGACAAGAAAATCAAATACATTAGATAAAATAGAGCCAGAAGCTATAGTAAGTATGAATAGCCAGGACATGTATCATCTTAATTTAGAACCAGGGAACAAAGTAAATGTAAAAACTAGAAGAGGATCTGTAAAACTAAGTGTTAGGCAGGATAGAGAATTACCAAAAGGTATGATATTTATACCATTTTGTTTTACTGAAGCAGCTGCAAATAAGCTTACAAACCCTCAATTAGATCCTTATGGGAAAATTCCAGAATTTAAATATTGTGCAGCAAATATTGAGGCATGTTAATTATATTATTGCACTAATCTTTATGAAGTGTTAATTTCCTTTGAAAGGGAGATTTTAATGAGCACTATATCAAATTCAAAAAGCCTATTTTCTTTTTTATTAAAAGACAGAATAGTGGCACCTAAAAATTTTAATAGATGGAGAATACCACCTGCATCAATTGCTATACACTTATGTATTGGTTCTGTCTATGCATGGAGTATTTTTAATCCAGCATTAATTAAAGAACTAGGTGTGGTTTCTAGTTCTGCTGATGATTGGAATTTAAGTAGTGTTATTTGGATATTTTCAGTAGCTATAGTATGTCTTGGCTTAGCGGCAGCAATTGCAGGTAAATGGCTAGAAGATGTAGGTCCTAGATGTGTAGGAGTAACTGCTGCATGTTTATGGGGAGGAGGCTTTATTGTAGGAAGCTTTGGTATACTAACTCATCAGTTATGGCTTATTTATTTAGGATATGGAGTTTTTGGCGGATGTGGCTTAGGCTTGGGCTATGTTTCTCCGGTATCAACACTAATTAGATGGTTCCCTGATAGAAGAGGGATGGCAACAGGAATGGCTATTATGGGATTTGGAGGAGGTGCTATGATAGGTGCCCCTTTAAAAAAATTTTTATTAGATTATTTTGCAAAGGCCCCTGAATATTTGGGTACAGAGAATGCAATTAACTTAATTACTGAAAATGGAAGAAGGTTTGCAGAGGTAGCAGGAGAAAAAGTAGAGGTTGTTGTGGCAACTGCATCAGAAGCTGCTCAGCTAGCTATACCTGGTGATGCCGGAGTATATGTAGTAGGTACAGGAAATACAGGAGCTGCCGGTGCTTTTATGACACTGGGAATAGTGTATTTTATAATTATGATAATAGCAGCATTTCAATATAGAGTTCCTCAAGAAGGATGGAAACCTAAAGGTTATGAGCCTCCCTCTGAGAAGGAGTCCGCTGCAAAAATGAAAACTTTGAATAATGTTCATATAAATCAAGCAATTAAAACACCACAGTTTTATCAGCTATGGATTGTATTATGCTTTAATGTTTCTGCAGGAATTGGTGTTATAGGGGTTGCTAAAACAATGATGTCAGAAATATTCGGTTCAGCACCTCCTGGGTCTGATTTAGCCTCAATAGTTACAGCAACTTTTGCAGGCACATACGTTTTAATGATAAGCGTTTTTAATATGTGTGGAAGAATTATTTGGGCATCCTTATCAGATTTTATTGGAAGAAAAAATACTTATCACTGCTTTTTTGTTTTAGGTACTTTGCTTTATCTTTCTATTCCTTTTACTGCTAGCGCAGTAAGTGTAGATCCAAAAATTATGTATTTAGTGATGTTTTATGCTGCAACTATGATAATTTTTACTATGTATGGAGGAGGATTTGCGACTATACCTGCTTATCTGGCAGACATGTTCGGGACAATGCACGTGGGAGGCATACATGGAAGATTACTTACAGCTTGGAGTACTGCTGGAGTCATAGGGCCTGTAGCTATTGCACAATTAAGAAATATGTCGGTTAATAAGTCTTTAAACGAATTAATGGAAAAAATAGATCCCGAGACTTTTTTAGCTAAATTTGGTGCACCAATAGAAAATTTAGAGGAATTGGTTAAAGCAAAAACTGTTACTATATCAAAGCTTATGGAAATAGCCCCTCAGGGAACCGTTGATCCTACTCCAAGCTTATATAATACAACTATGTATGCAATGGCTGGGCTATTGATAGTAGCATTTTTCTCTAACCTATTAATGAAGCCAGTAAATTCCAAGCATTACGTAGAAAATACACATCCAGGTAGTATTAAATAATTTTTCTTATGGTGAGTTTTTATTATTATTAAACCAAAACCAGAAAACTCACTATTAGTTAAAGAAATTAATGCATTAGACCAAGACGGTAAAAAAATATCTGGGTTTTCAATAATAGAAAAACCATTATCCATATACCTTAATGATAATCATATTGTCACTGCTATGACTGTAGGCGATTATCCTGAATATCTTGCAGTAGGGTATTTAATAAATCAGAGCATTATTAAAGATCTTGATAAAGTAGAAGATATAGAAGTAGTAGAAGAAATTAATACAGTGGTAGTTAGGACTAAAGAAAAATCATCATATGAAATAAACAAAAAGAACCAGATAAAAACATCAGGATGTGCAAACGGAACTATATTTAATAATGTTATAGAAGAAATTAAGAAAATTACTTTAAATTCGTCAATAAAAATTAATACTTCTGAAGTCTATAGTTTATATAAAAAAATAAGTCTAACACCTTCTTTATATTTAAAGTCAGGGGCAATACATGGATGTGTATTATGTTGTAATGGCACAACTTTAGCTTACTTTGAAGATGTTGGAAGACATAATGCTATTGATAAATTAGCAGGGTACATGTTTTTAAATAATATTAATCCAGAAGATAAAGTACTATATACTACTGGAAGACTCACAAGTGAAATGGTGATTAAGACTGTTATGATGAAAATACCTATTTTAGCTTCTAGGTCTGGTTATACTGCTTGGGGTGTAGAATTAGCAAAGTCATCAAATCTGACAATGCTTGGGAGACTAAGAGGCAGAAAATTTGTCGTATTATCTGGATATGAAAGGATTAGCTTTAGTGATTAAAAAAGAAAACGGCCTAATATGTGTTATTTTGGCTGGAGGAAAAGGAACTAGACTGGACGGAAAAGGTAAGTTAAATCAATATTTTAATAATAAATCTTTATTAGAAAACGTATATTCAAAAATTAAAAATCAATTCTCAGATGTAGCTATAAATTTAAACAATAAAGAAACCGATATAAAAATAAAAACTAATTTAGTATATGATATATATTTCGATAATGTAGGACCATTGGCAGGGATTCATGCAGCAATAAAATTTAGCTATGAAAAGATTGGAAAGGATGGTTTTGTTTGCACTGTTCCCGTGGACACTCCTTTTCTCCCATCAAATCTAGGAAAAAAATTATATGAATGTGCTCTAAATAAGAATTGTGATGTAGTTGTAGCTAAATCAGGCAGTAGAAAACATCCTACAGTAGCAGTATGGAAAAACTATTTATTAGTTAATTTAGAGAAAAGCATAGAAAATGGTGTAAGAAAAATTGATATTTTTACATCTCAGCTTAATTTAGAATATGTAAATTGGAAAATTAATCAATTAGATCCATTTTTCAATATTAATGACCATGAAGATTTAAAGATAGCAAGAAATATGTTAAATATTAAAAAACAATAAATGCGGTCGTGGCGGAATTGGTATACGCGCAACGTTGAGGTCGTTGTGGAGGAAACTCCTTGGAGGTTCAAGTCCTCTCGGCCGCACCAAGAAGGAGTTATTTAAATGAAGTACATATTATTTTTTTCTTTTCTTTTTATATTAAGGCCTATACATAGTGAAAATTTCATGATGAACTGCACAAGTCCTGATTTTAAAAAAACCTTATTTTTCAAATATGTTCAAGAAGAAAGTAAGCTTTTCGCTAGACCAATGAAAAGTAAATGGGCAAACTTCTGCAAAAAAAATTATCAATATGAAGAAGAAGTAGAGTGCAATTTTAGTGATTATAAGATAATTAGGACTAGCATTGAGAAAAAAAACAAAATAAAAATTAAAGTAATAAGTTTATTGAATTTTTATGATTTTTCTTTAAAAATTAAAAATATTAAAGATGCTAAGAATACTGACGAGCATGTAGAAGAAAACTATAGATGTAGAAAAATTAAAATTTAAATTCTACATTTTTTTCTAACATGAATTAGTAACTTATTTAAAAAAAATTCAGATTGAAAAATTTTAAGCAGGGGTTAGAAAATGATTTAGTTCAGCTAATTATATTAATGATAAAAGAACTAAATTAGCTACTCAGTGTTAGTTAGTTTATGTTCTCTAGGCCAGGTAAAATTTAATGCAAAATATACAAATGATCGTTAATCCGGAAGCTATCTGTTAACAATTAAATTTAATAATTTCTACCAAAATTTAATTTGGAAGTTAAATACGATATTTCTTGAATAATAATTAATTTATACTAATATTTAATGATTATTAACAAATGATATTCTTAATTGCATATCAATTATAAAGAAAGAAGTGTATAATGGCTAAAGGCGAAGTAAGATGGTTCAACTATAAAAAAGGATATGGATTTATCTCTCAAGATGGTGCTGAGGATAAAGATATTTTTGTTCATATTTCAGCAGTTAAAGCCTCTGGAATTGCTAAATTGCAGGAAGGTCAAAAAGTTGAGTATGAAATTAAAGAACAAGAGAACGGAAAGATGGCCGCGGAAGATATAAAACCTTTATCTGAATAATTTCTTATACTAGTTGAAAACAACAGTTCTGTTTTCATTTATAATTATTCTATGTTCTAAATGCCAGTTTATTGCTCTAGTTAGTACTAAACTTTCTATATCTCTACCTATAGCTATGAAATTTTCAAGAGTTTTAGTATGATTAACTCTTGCTACATCCTGTTCAATTATTTGCCCTTCATCTAATTTATTTGTAACGTAATGTGCTGTGGCTCCTATTATTTTTACACCTTGCTGAAAAGCCTGATTGTATGGCCTTGCACCTTTAAAACTTGGTAAAAAAGAATGATGTATATTTATAATTTTACCTTCTAATAATTTGCAAATTTTAGGAGAAAGTACTTGCATATATCTAGCAAGAACTACTAAATCTATATTATTTTTTTTTATCAATTCAGATAGTTTTTTCTCTTGTACTGCCTTATTTTTTTTATTAATTTTTAGAATTGAATATTTAATCTTATATGGTTTAACTACATCTTTCATATCTTTATGATTTGATACAATAAGAGGAATATCACAATTTAATGCTCCTGTTTTCCATTGATAAAGTATGTTATTTAAGCAGTGGCCAAATTTAGATACCATTACTAACACTTTTTGCTTTTTTGAAATATCAAAAAAATTAAAATTCATATTATATTTTTTAGCAACTTTGTGAAAGTCTGCATTGAGTTTTTTAAAAGACTTGTTTTTGTTAATATTTATATTAGTGAAACATACTCTCATAAAAAATTTATTATTTTTTGTATCTTTAAACTGAGAACTTTCTAAAATGTTAAATTTATTCTTAAATAGGAAATTAGAAACTGAAGCAATAATTCCTGGTCTATCAAGGCAGCTTATAATTAAAATTAATTTTTTGTTTGAATTATACATTTTTTAGTTATATTTAGGGTTAAAGAAATATTGAGTTTTTTGACCTTTGTGCCATACACTATATTTATGCATAATATCATTAAAAAGAGAGCTTGTTGTTAAAACTTCTAACCATCCTCTTATTTTTTTAATATTTCTATTATTTTCAAAATAATTTATGTCTGCCAATCTAAACTGTCTTATTAAAGGAAATAAAGCTAAATCTAATATACTAATCTTACTACCATTCAAATATAAAGAATTTTCTAGAAAATGAGATTGTAAGTAATTTAAGTGAAGCTCTGCTTGGTATCTATGCTTTTCCTTTCCTAAATAAGCTTGATCATCTAAGTATCTACTGGAGTACTTATATTTATCTAGATGAAACTTAAAGTCTATATCAAACCTTTTAAGTAAATTAATAACTAATTCTTTATTTGTGATATAGGGGGCCAAAAGGTTACTATCATCATTTTTATCTAAAGCCCAAAGCATTATATCAAAACTTTCGTCTATAACATTATCTTCAAGTTTTAAAACTGGCACAGTTGACTTTGGAGACAATTCAATCATTTCTTTTGGTTTATTATTTAATAGTACTTCTCTTATTTCAACCTTAATTCCACTTAAAAATATAGCTGCTCGTGCTCGAATAGCAAAAGGACAGCGTCTAAAAGAATAAAGAATAGGAATATTATTATTTATTAAAAAACTATTTGGTTGCATTTTTAGACATATTTTCAAGTTGTTTATTTCTAGTTGTATACTTATTTAACTGACTTTTACTTTTTTTACCATAACAATAGGGACAAACTACCCCTTTAACAAACTTTTTACTTTTTTTGTCTGTTTCATTTAATGGCATTCTACATGCAAAACATAAATTATAACTACCTTTTTGCAACTTAGTATCTACACTGACTCTGTTGTCAAAAACAAAACACTCTCCAATCCATTTTGATTTTTTTTTAGATTCTTCTAAATACTTTAGAATACCTCCCTCTAGATGATATACTTCCTTATACCCCTTAAACCTTAAATAGGAAGTTGCTTTTTCACATCTGATACCACCAGTGCAAAACATAGCAATTTTTTTATCAGTATTTATATTATTTTTTAATAAATAATTATCTATCCAGTTCAATATATCTGAAAAATCTTTTGCTTTCGGGTCTATAGCATTTTTGAAAGAACCTATTTTAGTTTCATAATAATTTCTTGTGTCAACTAATAAAACATCAGGATTGCTGATAAAATCATTCCATTTGTTAGGTTTTACATATTTACCTACTAATAAATTTGGCTCAATTTCATTAAGTAGCCTAGTAGTTAATATTTCTCTTTTTACTTTTATTTTTAATTTTCTAAAGATGTGGCTGTTTGTATATGAAAACTTTAATTCGTTTTGAGTGCAGTTTATAATTTTAGTAATTTTTTTTGTAAATAAATATTTCTGAGAACTCAATATTGAAATAGAAATATTAACACCCTCTGGTGCAATTAAAATAATACCTCTTATATCAAATTTTTTGATTTCTTTATTTAATAAATTTTTATATTTAAATATATTTATAATTTTAGTAAACTTATAAAAAGAAATTACAGTATAATTATTTTCAGTCATTTATTTATCATTAATTTATTTTATGAAGATAGCAAAAAAAAACATTAGTTATAAGAAAAATTTTTTTTCCAAAATAAGAACTTATTTTTTTACTGGATTGGCTGTAACTGCGCCATTAGGTATAACTTTATACCTTTCTATAATATTTATAAATTATGTAGATAATAATGTAAAGGATCTAGTTCCTGTAAAATATAATCCAGACACATATTTGCCATTTAACATTCCAGGCACAGGATTAATAATTGCAATATTTTCATTGATATTAATAGGGTTTTTTACAGCGGGGTTTCTAGGTAGATTTTTCGTTAAAGTAGGCGAAAATATAATAAATAAGGTACCTGTCATACGAAGTATTTATAATGCTTTAAAACAAATATTCCAAACTATATTAGGTTCGTCATCTAAAGCTTTTAGAGAGGTGGTTTTAATTGAATATCCAAGAAAAAACTTATGGGCTATAGCTTTTATAACTTCTGAAACAAAAGGGGAAATTAGTAATAAACTTAAAGGTAAATGTGTTAACGTATTTTTGCCTACTACTCCTAACCCTACTTCTGGTTTTATGCTAGTAGTTCCTGTTAAAAGTGTAATAAGATTAAAAATGAATATAGAAGAAGGTATGAAATTAGTAATATCAGGTGGGATAATAATTCCAAAGTTAAAAAGAAAATCAACCCGCTGAAATAAGATTAATAGCTTTATCTTTCTCAAATAAGTATAATAAATCTATAAGTAGTTTCCCTCTATTACTAATAAGCTTGGGATCCTCTTTTAGAATTTCTTTAGCTTCTGCTATAGATAGTATGAGTAAATCATTATGTTTTACAATATCAAAAAATATAAAAGACTCAAAGCCATATTGCTTTTTCCCTAATATTTCTCCTCCTCCTCTTATAATCATATCTTTTTCAGCCAAATCAAACCCATTATTTGATTCTTTAAGAATTTTTAATCTTTTAATAGCAATGTCACTAAGAGGTTCTTTATAAAGGAGTATACATAATCCATCACTGTTTCCTCTTCCTACTCTGCCCCTCAATTGATGAATTTGAGCTAGACCAAACCTATCTGCATTATCTATTAGTATTATATTTGCATCAGGAATATCTATACCTACTTCTATGACAACTGTAGAGATAAGTACTTTTATAGTTCCATTTTTAAACTTTTCTAATACGTCTTTTTTCTTCTTTGAATCAAGTTTACCATGTAAAAACCCTATGCTTTTAAAATTACTTTTTAATAATTCATATCTATTTTTTAAACTACTTTCATAAGAGTTAGAGTCGCTTTCCTCTATCATAGGACAAATCCAAAATACCTTATGTTCTATATTAATTTTTTTTTTAATATATTTTATTACTTCACTCAGATTTTTATCAGATTTTAATATAGTAGTTACTTTGTTAGTGAAGGGCTTTTCTTTTATAGTACTTATTGAAATGTCACCAAGAGTTACAAGCAACATTGTTCTAGGTATAGGTGTAGCTGATAAAAGCAACATATCAACTTTGCTCCCTTTTTTTCTTATTTTGAGCCTTTGTTCAACCCCAAATCTATGTTGTTCATCTATTATCACGTAAGAAAGGTTTTTAAACCTAATATTATTTTGTATTAATGTATGAGTTCCTATAACTAAATTATAGTTTCCATTTTCAATTTTTTTATGTAAAGCACTTTTATATTCAGTACTAGATGTTAATAAACAAACATTAATATTTAATAGCTTAAACCTTTCTTGTATAAAATCATAATGCTGATTAGCTAAAAGCTCGGTTGGCACAAGTATGGCAACTTGATATCCAGAGCAAATCACATGTAACGCAGAAATAATAGCAACTATAGTTTTTCCACTTCCTACATCACCATGAAGTATTCTCAACATCTTTTTTTGTGAATTTAAGTCATCAATAATTTCATTAATATTATATTTTTGATTTTTAGTAAGCTTAAATGGCAAATTATTTTCAAAGCTTTTTATAGTTCTTTCGCTTTCTTCAACATAATTATTACTTCTTTCATTATTAATACTTAATCTAATGATTTCTAAAGACAGTTGTGTAGCAAAAATCTCATCATAAGCAAGTCTTTTTATAGAAGTAGAATCTCTTTCTAGTATTTTATCATTATATCCCAAATGAATATTTTTTATGGCAGAGTCCCATGTAGGTATATTTAAGTACCTTTTAAATAAAGCTATATTCCATTCTTCTAGGTTAGGTAAATCATTTAAACACTTTAATATTGATTTATGAATTAAATTAGATTTCAGCCCACCTCTTTGCCTATAGAAAAGTTTTATAAAAATACCCTTCTTTCCTTCAGTTTTTTTGTAATTAACTATTTCAGGGTGTAATATTTGATATTTCTTATTGTAAACTCCTAATGTGCCTACAATAAAAACTTCACTTTGCTCTTTATAAATTTGTTTAAGATAAGCAGTATATTTAGAAAAAAAAATTAAATTTATAGTTCTATTATCAAAGGTAGCACTTATCTTATAAGGAATTTTTTTAAACTTATAGCTATAATAATGTTTTTTAATAATAACTTTTATTAATACTCTTTTATTTTCTTGAAGGTCATCCCATTTTTCACATAGATCTGCGTTTATTTGTTTGTATGGTAAGTAATAAATAAGATCAAGTAGCCTATTACCTATATTTTCTTTTAATAACTTGATAGTTTTTTGACCGCTAATATAATGATCAATATCATAAAATAGCTTTTTTAAAGATGTATTTTGCATTATTTACTGTTATATAAAATAATAATGAAAAAGTATTTAAATAAATTACAATACAGATCATGGCATAGAGGCACTAAAGAAGCTGATTTGTTCTTGGGTAACTTTTTTGACAAGTATATCAATCATTTTAACACAAAAAACTTAAAAATGTATGAAAGCTTTTTAAATATAATAAACGATGATGAAATAATTTCCATGGTAAAAGGAAAAAAAAAATGGCCTAATAATGTCTCTATAGAAATCATTAATTTATTAGAAAAATATATAAAAAGTGAAGGTTTTAGAAAATAATATAGATATCACTTTCAAAAAAAAATCCTTTTGCTTTGATAATGTAGCTTCTGGATATGAGCCTTTTTTAATTGCAGAGCTAATAAAAAAATTGAAAAAGAATGTGATTTAATAATTGTTTCAGGTGGAGTCTCTATGGGCACAAGAGACTATTTAACTGAAATAATAAATAAAATAGGAAAAATTATATTTTCAAAAGTTTCAATAAAGCCTGGCAGACCAATATCCTTTGGACTTCTTAAAAATAAGTTACCTATACTTTTGTTACCCGGAAACCCAGTAGCTAGTTTTGTTACCTTTAATATTTTTGCAAAGTTCTTGATTAATTGCATGTTGGGAAATAAAAAATTTAATCTGAGATTTTATAAAGTAAAAGCAAATTTTAGTATGAAAAAAAAGGTTGGTAGAGAAGAATATATAAGAGGGAAAATATTTACAAAAAATAATATTATATATGCTGATAAATTTCATACCGAAGGAGCAGGAATTTTATCCTCAGTAGTATGGTCAACTGGTTTAATTAGATTGGACTCTAAAACTGAATATATAAAAAAAAATGATAATTTAGATTTTTTACCTTATGAGAGTTTTTTATGAGTGTGAATGATTTCAGAGGACTTAAGTGTCCCATACCTGTCTTGAAAGCATTTAGGATAATAAAGGAAGAAAAAGAAATTAATAATTTTACATTTTTAACAGATGACAAGTCTGCACCTAAAGATTTTAAAGACTTTTGTAAAAATGCCAATTTATCAATAATTGAAATAAAAAAATGTAAAAGTTATCATAAAATTTCTATAAAAAGAAATTAATTTTGAAAAATAGCTATTATATCGGAACCTCCTCCTGAAACTGATCCAGCAGATGCAGCTGTAAGAACTGATATAGTAAAAGTTGTTACAGAAGGAACACTTGAGATTACATGAAACTTATTAATTTCACTTGCAGCAATACCATCTATTGCACTGCTTACATTGCTTAATTGTACATATTGGCCAGGAATTGCTCCATGGGCACCAGGAGTAGTTATTTGTAAAACTTTAGAGCCTGCAGAAATACTTGAGATGGGGTTAGAGCCAAGAGCAAGTGTACTTCTAACATTGCTATTACTAGTATCTTTCTCTGTATTTGTATTATTGTGTGTAGCGATTATTTGTGGTGACCTAAGTGCTTCGGCTTCTGCTCTGGCCTTAATTCTTTTAGTTTTTTCCATTTCTTGACGTTCTGCCAATCTACTAGCTTTATTAAGGTCTCCTTCATCAATAAGTTCATTAATAATTTTATCCATCTTATTTGTTGAGATGTAGTTGCTTTCAACATTATTATTATTTGCTTCATAATCATTACTATAAACGTCTATAGGGTTTATATTTTCTCTGCATAAAGTAAGTATTTTATTCATGGAAACTTTATTCTGTATAGCTTTTTTCATACATTCATTCAAACTATCGCTTTTTGACGGATTAGAATATGATAAAAAAATCATAAGAAAAATCCCTTTTAAAATACTATATAATTTTAGATTAACATTTAGCATATTATTCTTTCATTGTTCCAAGGTAACATGGCATCACAGGTTATGCTATTAGCAAAGTCACTCTCTTTAAGCATAAATTTAGCAAAATTCATACCAGAAACATCAGAATAACTAAAATTTACCATATCTAATTTTGCGCTTACAAAAATTGAGTTAGATAGATCAATAGCTTTCATTTCTGATCCTGTCAAATCAGCACTACTAAAATCCGTTAATAATAAAGTGCTTCCTGAGAATTTGGCCTTTTTTAAGTTTGCACCTCTAAATTTTGTATATTTTAAATTTGCTCCGTCAAAAATTACTTCTTCAGCTTCACTTTTTGAAAATACAGCAGATACTAGGGTCGCATCAATAAAGTTAGCTTTATTCAGTGAAGAACCATTAAGCCTAGCTTCAGTTAGATTTGCCCCTTCAAAATTAGTTTTTTGTAGATTAGCTATATAAATTTTGCTTTTTACCAATTTAGAGTATGATAAATCTGCATTTGATAAATTTGTACTAGATAAATTAGAAAATGATAAATTAGCACCCGACAAGTTAGCATTTTTTAAATTCATTTTTGATAGATTTGCATTAGTTAGGTCACATGCTACACAAGATTTAGTTTCTTTTAAACGTAAAAAATCTTTTTCATCATATGCTAACACAATAGAATTTATTAGTAATAATGTTATTAAAAGTAAAAAGTACTTCATTTCTATTTCCTGGTGAGCCCGCTGGGATTCGAACCCAGGGCCCCTCGCTTAAAAGGCGAATGCTCTACCGCTGAGCTACGGGCTCTTTTTTTACAACATTATATTTATTTCAATTAATTTCAAGTCAAACTTTTAAATTACTTAAATTATTTTCTTTAATTGCTTTTCTTATTTTTATCATTAAGTCACTGTAAAAGTGCAAATTATGTTCTGAAAGAAAAACTGAACCTAAAATCTCTGAAGATTTAACTAGATGATGAAGGTAAGCTCTGGAATAATTTTTACATATACCACATGAGCAATTAGGATCCAAAGGAGCAATGTCATCAGCATATTTTGCGTTTCTAATTTTAATATCTCCTATAGAAGTAAATGCTAGACCTGTTCTTCCAGACCTAGTAGGTAATACACAATCAAACATATCAACACCATTTTTTACCGCTTCCAATATATCTTTTGGATAACCTACACCCATTAAATATCTGGGCTTTTGTTCAGGTAAAGACTTAGTCACAAAAGAAGTTATTTCTATCATTAAATCATGTTTTTCCCCTACTGCAAGACCTCCTATTGCATAACCATCAAAATCATTTAAAAGATTTTCTTTAATTGATTTAGTTCTAAGGTCCTTAAACATACCCCCTTGAATTATACCAAAAATTCCATATCCATCTCTTTTTATGTAAGCTTTTCTTGATCTTTTAGCCCATGATATTGATCTATTTAGAGACTCCGAAACATTTATATACGAAGAAGGATAAGAAATACATTCGTCAAAAATCATTGTAATAGTAGAATTTAAGTCATGCTGGATTTCTATTGCTTTGTCTGCATCTAATCTCTCCAATTTCCCATCTATATGAGATCTAAATGTTACACCTTGATTATCAACTTTTGCACTTTTACCCAGTGACATTACTTGAAACCCCCCTGAATCAGTTAATATAGAGTCATTCCAGGACATAAATTTATTTAGTCCCCCTATCTTTTTTATAATATTGATACCTGGCCTAAGCATTAAATGATAAGTATTAGAAAGTATAATTTT
>CACHHO010000027.1 GCA_902579545.1 Rhodospirillaceae bacterium
AGAGAAGGCTCTGGTTTTAGCGAAACGGAAGAATTTTTATTTGAAGATAATAAAGTTATAAATTACAAAAATAAAACTACTTGGAAGGATAGTCATGGAAACTATGGTATTTCTGAATGTTTAGGACTGATAGTTTCAAATGCTAATAATAATATTATTGACTATAATATGTATTGTAAATACATTGACCAAGATAATAATGAGTACACACATAAATATGATAGAGAAACTGACTTTTCTGGAGGAGTAGGTAGCAGTATTATAATATCAGGAACAGGAAAATGGTTGGAATATATAGGCTCAAAATGCACTTATGCCATAGACTATTTAAAAAAAGCACTTTTTATAGTAGAAAAATGTAAACTAGAAAAATAAAGAATTTTATATACTTAATAAAAACTATTTTATAAGAAAGCATTATGAAATTTAAACCTGAATATAATTTAGACGTAAAGAGAACAAAAAGAAAAAAGACTATTGCTTTAGAGGTAAGAGATAATGGAGTTAAAATTACTGTTCCATATAATTTAAGCGTAGAAGAAATAGAAAAAATACTAGAAAAAAAAAATAATTGGATAAACAACAAATTATTGTTTCAAAAAAGAAAACCTAAATATAAAGCTAAACTTTTTTTAGATGGAGAAAAGTTTTTATTTCTTGGAGTAGAGTATAAATTAAAAATAGTTTATTCAAAAACTTATAATGTTTATAGAGAGAATAGTTTTATTTGCATACAAAGAAAAAAAAATGGTGTAAGTTCAAAAAAAATTTTAGAAAATTATTATAGACAAGAGGCAAAAGTAATTTTTAAAAATAAAGTTAAACACTTTGAAAAGATTTTAAATTTAAAAAGTAGTAACATTAAATTAAGAGCATATATGAGAAGGTGGGGAAGCTGCAATACTCAAGGGGAATTAGCATTTAATTGGCGATTAATTATGGCTCCTGAGAAAGTTATTAATTATGTTATAGTACATGAATTATGTCATATAGTTCATTATAATCATTCAAAAAAATTTTGGAACTTAGTTAGATATCATTATCCTAGTTATAAAGACCAAGTAAATTGGCTGAATAAATATTCTAATTGCTTATTATGGTAGACTTTCATAAGCATAAAATTGAAACTTATGTATGGTAACTGTATGAAATATATTTTTTTATTTTTTATTCCTATTTTTGCTAACTGCACTAATACAGAAAATTATAATCAATTAATTCTTAAAGAAAATCTATATTATTCTAAATATAATAATATACCATTTACTGGCGAAGTTAAGGGAAACGCTAAGGGGAAAATAAAAAAAGGAAAAAAAGAAGGACAGTTTATTAAGTTCTATAAAACAGGAGAAATACTTAGCAAAATAAATTATAAAGCTGGCCATTTAGAAGGTAAATGGTATGAGTATTATAGAAATGGTAACGCATTAATTATTAAAAATTATAAATTTAATAAGTTAGAAGGAGAATATAAGGATTTTTATAGTGTAGGACAGCTATTAAGTAAAAGGTTTTATAAAAATAATAAATTAGAAGGTAGGTATACAGAATATTATATAAATGGGCAATTAAAAAGTACAAAAAATTATAAAAATAATAAATTACATGGCAAGTATTTAATTTATCATGAATACGAAATCTATGAGAAAGTACAAATTAAAATTAAGGCTTTTTATAGAAATGGTAAGCTAGAAGGTGAACAAATAGTATATAATGAAAATGGTATTATTGTAGAAGAAAACTTCTATAAAAAAGGAAAGCTAGAGGGCAACTCATTAAAGTATAATAGAAAAGGAAATTTAATAGAAACTAGACTATATAAAAATGGTATGCTTAGAAGAGTTATAAAAAATGAATAAATATTATCAGCAATAATTTAAATGATAATTTTTAATTGCTAGTTTTAATATGTTTAATATATATGTATAAATTATGATAAATTTTTTTATTAAAAATAGTTTGAAGAAAATTGCTATAAGATTGGCAACAGATAAAAATTTGAGAAATAAAGTAGTAGAAGGAGCAAGAAAGGCTAATGATTTAAATGCTGAAGGAAAGCTTCTAAGAACTTTAGGAAAATCTGCTGGAAGAATCAAAAGAAAAATAAAATTATAAATTGATAAGTTAATGTTACAACTTTTTAATAAAAATTTTAAATACATTTGTATACTTAAGGCTTTTTTATTACTTATAAATTTTAAAATTTCACACGCAGATAATTGGGAATTAGTAACGAAAGGTATAAATGGACACTCCTTTTATGTGCTAGGCAATGAAGTGGTAGAAAAAGACAACTATATTTACTTTTGGCAACTAATTGATTATAAAATATCTGACGAATATGGAGACTCTTCTGCTAGAATTTTTATCAAAGGAAACTGTAATAATCTAAGTTTTAAATGGTTAAAAATAGCTTATCATAAAGAAAATATGGCAAAAGACAATGTTGTTATACAGGAGCCATCAATACAGACCTCAGATTGGCAATTTTCTAAATTAAATACCACCTCTAGAGTAGTTTTAGAATTTGCTTGTAGAAGAAAGGCCTTATTATTGTAGGAAAATTCACTAAATGAAAGTATGATATTAAAAAAAATTTATTATATGATATATGCACTAAATATTTTTAATTTGTTAGAAAATAAAAAGTCACTTTATAAAGAATATTCTGTAGAAGCAGGAAAAATTATTTTTGGAAAAGGAGGACGGGTTGTTGCTTCAGGGTGGAAACCTATAAGAAAGTTACGCGGAGACACAGAAAGAAAATACTTTATAGTTGTTGAATTTCCAAACGAGACTATATTTCAAGAATTTCTAGATGAAGCAGATAAAAAAAAAATACATTTATTAAGAGAAAACTCCACTAGTGAATATATATGGACTTTATATGAAAACTGGAATATTAAAGATTGGATAAATAACTAAAAAATGCTTTTAATAATATAATTATGAGATACTTTTTTTATGGACTACTTGTTATTTTGTTAATTTTAACAATATTTAAAGACAGAAAAATAAGAAAAGATGAATTGTGCAAGGAAGCACTTTTTTATCAAATGCTATTTAACCAATGTACGCCTAGAGATCAACTTTATGATGAAGAGTTGCAAAAAGATACTTAGAAAATGAAGAATATTCTACTTATAATAAGTGTTCTATTCTTTTTTAACTTTCCTATTAATGCTAAATCTGAATTTTTAAAATGTGACAATTTTTTATTTAACATAAAAATGCCAATTGTAGGATTTGATAAAGTTTATATATATAAGAAGAATCAGTGGGTCAAGGTAAAAAAATTTGATATTACAGAGAAGCAATACTTAATCTTTAATCTAGAGGCTTATCTTCTTAAATGTGAAAATGAAAAATGTAAAGTAAATATTGCTATATCAAAAGTAGCTGAAGGTAAAAGCTATACTGAATATAGAAGTATAGTAAATAATGATTTTTGCCAAATAGATGGGTCTAACAAATGTTTTAAAAGAAATATTGGTGAAAATTTGCAAAAAGGATACTGTAGTAGATTGGAAAAATTAAATATTAATTAAACTAGAGAGTCATTTGAATACTAGAAAGTTATTAAAAAATCATTTAATTAAGATAGGTTTTACACAATTCAAGTATAATAAAGATTATAAAAAATGGGCACAAGAAAAAATAAAAAAAAGCAATCTATCTAAAAAGGTAATAGAAAAGTATTATTATTATTTAAAACAAAACTCTATTAAAAATAAGTACAAGTTAGATTTAAATTTCTATAATTTAATAGCTGAATTTGATGTTTTATATAAAACTCTCCATTCTTTTAAATTTAAGGATATAGTACATAATGGAATGGAGATAACTAAGGAACTTACAGAACCAACTAAAGTTTTAGATATGGGTTGTAATATAGGCTATCTAACGTCTTTTTATGCAAAATATTTTCCCAGATCAAACTTCATTGGATATGATAAAAGTAGATACTCTATTGATGAGGCTAAAAAAATTTATTCTAAACTTGAATATCCTAATTTAGATTTTATTAATGATTTAAAAAAATTAAATAATAATAGATTTAATTACATAATTGACACTCAATGTTTAACAAATGTAAGTAATCGTAATTTAAGACTTATAGTAAAATTTATAAAAAATAAGCTTAAACCACTTGGAAAAGTTATATCTATTTCTAATTTACCAAACGAAAAAGAGGCAGAAAAATTTATTGAAATATTCTATGATAATAAGTTATTTTTGAAAGAAATTAAACCATTACTTTTAATTAATCTAAATGGACTGCAAGCATACACTAAATTAATATTTACAGAAAATATTGGGATTGTTGACTACAACGTAAAATCTTATTTTTTTGAACTAAGAAAAAAAATGTTGTATTAAATGCTACATATAATTTATTATAAAACAAAAGGGAGATATTATGAATGACGATGATAACTGGACTATAAAAATAGACAACGAAATATTAAGTTGGGTTTTAGAGAACTCTAAAGATATAGAGGCCATAACGCCAAGAATGTTAATAAAAATTTCTGACATCAAAACAAATGAACCAGAGAGATGGCAGGAAATGGCAAATATAAAATTCGGTATTTAATTATATAATATGGGGAAAAATATGAATTTAATAAAACTCTTAATGATTAATTTATTGCTATTGTTTATTTCTGTAAACTCTTTTAGTAATGATAATGTACTAAAGTATTTAGAAAATAACCCTAATTATAGTTATTTTTATAAATTAATTAAAAAAGCTAAATATGAAAAGTTATTTCTAGAAGAAACCAAATTTAAGAAAGTTTTGTATATTCCAACAAATAAAGCTTTTGATAATTTACCAATAAAACTCAAAAACTATATTTGGGATGTAAATGACTCTACTGCGGCTAAGAAAGTAATACAAACTCACTTGTTTGCTGGTTCAATTAAAAAGGCATTTAAAGATCCAAGTAAAAAAGTTGTTATTATAGAAAGAGTAGAAATTAATAATGAAAGAGTGAAAATTTATAGTAATCAAGATCTTTTTGTAAAAGACATGGTCCAAAAAGAAAATAAAATTCTTAAAGATAACTTTGAAATAATACCTGTTAGTTGTGTAATGTATCTTCAGCCTAGTTTTGATGATAATAGATTAAATGATAAAGAAAAAAGAGAATCATTTATTACCAGTTGTTGTATGCTAACTAGTGATGAAGTTAATAATTTTATTAAAAATGATTTAATATGATCAGATAATATTTTTAAGTATTTTTTATAATTTTTCCATCAAAGTATATTTTTTATTTTTGAGTATTTAGTATGCTACAGAAATTTATATTAAAAGAATTCTCGTTTGATTTAGGCTTTTAAAAACTTTAAATTCAACAATATTTAAAAAAAATTAATTGCTATTTTAGTTCCAAATTATTAATTAATAATTTCTTTTTATAAGTAAGCAGAAAAAAGTTATTATGAGGAATAATTATATCCATGTATATAAGAGGCTAACATACTTAGCAACTTCATTTAATTAAGGTTGCTTTGTCTACAGATTAGAATTAGAAAAGCTTTTTTTTGCTATTACATCCGCAAAATATTTTTTTAAAATCATATAAAATTTATAAACGGTTGATTAGGCATTAATATCTATCTTATTTTCTACAGGTTTTTCTTTTTTTTTATAAAAGTTAATAAAATTATTATTCTTATTTGTTTTAGTGCTAATTTTTTCTGATTCACTTTTACTTTTTATATCTGGTAGAAGTGAAATAGGGGTTGTTTTAGTATTATCTTGTTTTTCAATATTTTCCTTTATTTTACTGCGACTTACTTTTTTTATAATATTATTTTCACCTATTTTTTGTTTGTTAGAGGCAAAAAAGCTTTCCGGTATAATTTTGTCTATAAACCAACTGCCTATACCTTTTACAAGTCCTATAGGTCCACCACCATAAATTGCTCCGCCTACGGCTGACTGAACTATGTCTAAAGTATCATTAGTTTTACTTGAGAGTTTTTTTATTGTACTTATTACGGGTAAATGATTGAGAGGATTCAATGTATCTATTACCCAAGATAATACCTTAGGTTTTTCTTCATCTATATTTTCATTAATTTTATTTTCATTATTTACAACAGCATCAAATTCCTTATTGAATTGTTTTTTAGTATGTAATTGCTCTAATTCTTGACTTTTTTTATTTTCATTGTTTAGTTTAGTAACATAAATTTCTAAGTTCTTAGGTATACGACCATTATTAGAATATTCTTCAGTTCTTCTTTTAAATGTAGTAGAAATTACTGGTTTATTACTGGGGATACGACCATTATTTAAATAATTAATTTTACCTTCTTTAATCACTCTTATTTTCCATAGTTAATTTCAATTTCTATTCTTCTATTTTTAGACCTGCCTTGTGTCGTTTGATTGCTTGCTATAGGCTGAGTTTCCCCTTTACTAGTTGCTATCAATCTATCTGAGTCTATGATTTTAGTTTCCTCTAGACTTTGAACTACTGATGAAGCTCTAGCGGCTGCTAAATCCCAGTTATCTCTATATTGAGATCCAAACAATAATGGTACATTATCTGTATGGCCTGTAACTTTAATAGTACTATTACCTTTTTTATTAACTTCAGCAATATTCTCCATAATCTTTTTAGCAGCAGGAGTCAAGTTAGCTGTTCCAGATGGAAATGCTCCTCCTGCTCCGACAGTTACTATTACTTTATCTTCTTTTTTGTCAACTGTTACTAACCCCTGTCCAATCTCTTGCTTTAATGCTACTTTTAAAGATTCTTCAGTTAGATCAGCTTTTTCAGATGCATCTTTAAATTCTTCTTTTTCTTTGTTCTGTTTTTCCATGGCATCCTGAGCATTATCAAGTACTTTAGCTATTTCTTTCAATTTATCTTCTAATCCTCCTACTAAGACATCTTTTTCAGACTTTCCTGCTGCAGATTTTGCTTGTTCAATTGCATTTAATGTTTCTTGTAGTAATTGTGGTAATTCTTTTTCATCAGCTTCGGTTGGAGTAAAGTTTAGAACAACATTTTTTCCTAAGACTTGAATATCAATGTCGCCTCTTGCTATGGCTTCTTTAACAGTCTCAACTATCTCTTTGCTATTTTCTTTAAAGTCCTCATCTTTATCTTTAGTTTGGAGGTCTATTTCAGGCTCTTCTTCTAAAGTAGTTTTTTGTCTAACTGTTTCTTGAACTGATGGAGATGGTGATGGGCTAAAGTTTAGACTTAGTATTGTTGTGCCTTTTGGTTGTTCCACCACTGGCATAACTCTTTGTACACCAAAAGCATTCTTTAAACTTCCACTTATTTGTTTAAATTTAGGTACATTAAACTCGGCAAATGATAATATAAGAACAAAAAATGCCATCAATAAGGTAGCCATATCTGCAAATGTAGACATCCATGCAGGGGCACCTTGTGGAGGGCATTTTGGACAATCATCTTCAGTAAAACTGTCTTCTACAACAACCTCTTCAGCTTCTTTAGATACAGCCATTTATTATATCCTTCTTTTAGTTAGCAGCAGCAGCAGCTTCAATTTTTTCTTGTTGTTTAGGAGGTAAATTTGCTAGCAACTGATCTTGTATGTTTCTAGGACTTTCTCCTCTTGAAATTGCTCTCAGTGCACTTACTATCATTTCTCTAAAAATTATCTCTTTTTGCGTATTTTGTTCTAATGTTAGTTTCATTGGTAAAAATATCACGTTTGCTAACATTGCTCCGTACAGGGTAGTTAAAAGGGCAACAGCCATTGCAGGTCCTATAGCCTTTGGATCTGCCATATTTCCTAACATTGCCACTAATCCAACTAGTGTCCCGATCATTCCCATAGCTGGGCCAATATCAATCCATGAACCTATAACACCTTGGTTAGCTTCATGTCTTTTTTTCATGGCCGCTAATTCTAACTGCAACTGTTCATTTAACTTTGCTTCATCCGCTCCGTCAACAAGCATTTGAAGGCCCTTCTCAAAAAATTTATCAGGAACTTCCTGACCTTCTAAGGCCATCATTCCGTCTTTTCTAGCTATCGTAGCTAACTCTGATACCCTAGTTATTAATTCTTCAACATTTCTTTTACCTGGCATGAAAACTTTTCCCATAACTCCAAAGCTTCCAAGAAATTGAGGTAATTCACATCTATACATAACAGCAAAAAAAGTACCACCAAAAACAATTAACATCGAAGGAACATCTATATACATTGGTAAACCTCCAGCTGATATCATAGCTCCTGCTATCATACCCATCGCTCCCAAAAAACCTATTAATGATGCTATATCCATGTGTATTGTCCCTCTCAGTTAACCGAATTATTTTGTTTTGATAAAATATTGCAAATGTGAGACCATTTTTTAATGTTAATTAATAATAAAATAAAAAAATTCACATTATTTATAATAATAATAATTTCTTTTTTTTCTACTAAAAAGGTTATTGCTAACGATGCCTTCTATGCAAAAGGACATATTGTCCATGATCTAAAATTAAATATTTTATGGCTTAGATGCAGTGTTGGTCAGGTTTGGAGTCCAGATAATAATGAATGTATAGGTAAACCTATTAAATTAAAGATGAAACAAATAAATGACGTAATTAAACAAGCAAATGAACAATTGGAAGGAAACTGGAGGCTGCCTTCAAGAAAGGAATTGGAAAATCTTGTATGTATGAAATGTGGCAAAACAAAAATTAATAATAAATTTTTTCCTAATACCCCATATGAACCATTTTGGACTGGTGAAAAAAATGACTGGTCAAAAAATAAGGGATTTTATTGGTCAGTTAATTTTTTTACTGGACATACTTTTGGAAGGTTTCCTGGGCATATTCCTAACTTTGTCAGGCTTGTTAAAGATAGATAGTTTTTTATAATAATACTTTAAAATTTTTATAATAAATAAAGTAATCCCCATAAATAATACACAGTAGGCAAATTTTTCAGGGTTTATAAAAGATAAATATTTTAGCTTATCTGTAAAAATTAAAGCCATTATAATTAAAATAAAAACTGAGATTAAGAAATATCTTATGTAAATACAATTTCTACACTTATACATTTTATTAATTTTTTTTTGTCATACTTTTGACTTCAATAATACTAAATTTTATTCAAAAAGATAGTAAAGGTTAAATATTACTAGATTTAAGGAATTGTCTGTAGTCATTTAAATGACTTTTTTAAGTGTCAAATTAAAATTTTGATTTTCTTTGAGTTTAGCTACAAATTACAAGAAACAAAGGAGATTATTATGCAATTGAATCAAAGACTGAATATAAAACATAGTCAATCTATAGTTATGACACCTCAATTGAGGCAAGCAATAAAATTATTACAATTTTCTAATTTAGAATTAACCAATTATATAGAAGAGGAAATAGAAAAGAATCCTTTTCTAGAAAGAAAAAATAATGAAGTAGGAATTAATGGATTGAAAGAAAAGTCTTCTATTGAAAGTAATGATCGAGATAATAATAGATGGGAACAAATTAACAAAGGTAAAAATAATAGTTTATATTATGATGAAATATCAAATTTAGAAGATAGAATTGCAGAGCCTAAAAAAAGTTTGAGAAATTATCTCTTAGAACAAATTTTACTTGAGATACCTAAAGGAGAAGAAAGAAAAGTAGCAATTTTATTTTTGGATATAATAGAACCTACAGGTTGGATAAATATAAATTTATCAGATTTTTCTCATATAAATAATATCAAAATTGATGTTGCTATTAATGTTCTAAAAAAGCTTCAAAAGCTAGAGCCAATTGGAGTTTTTGCTAGAAATCTAGGAGAATGTTTGCAAATTCAATTGAAGGAAAAAAATTTAATTAATGAAGCAAACAAAAAAATTACAGAAAATTTAAACTTGCTTGCTAAAGGAGAAATAAAAAAATTATGCAAGCTTACGGGGCTAAATGAAAAAATGTTATCAATAGAAATTAATATTATTAAAAAATTAAACCCTAAACCAGCTGAAAATTTTTCAGATAATGATTTTAGAATAGATCCTCCTGATGTTATGATATCAAATACTGATAAAGGGTGGAGAGTTGAATTAAATAAATCAACATTACCAACATTATTTATTCAAGAAGATTTTGCTGAAGAAGTTAAGAACAAAAATACTAAAGAAAATGATAAAAAATTCGTAAATGAAGCAGTAAATTCAGCGAAATGGTTATTAAGAGCTATAGAACAGAGGAATTCAACAACCTTAAAGATAGCTGTAGAAGTTTTAAAAAAGCAAAAAGAATTTTTTAAGAACGGACCAGGGCATTTAAAACCTTTAGTTTTAAGAGATGTAGCTAAATCTGTTAACATGCACGAAAGTACAGTTAGTAGAGTTACCCGTTCAAAGTTGCTTCAGACACCATGGGGTATATTTCAAATGAAGGATTTTTTTAGTAGCTCAGTTGGTGAAAGTAATAATGATGAAGCCCATGCTGCAAAAACTGTTAGAACTTTATTGAAAGATATAATTAGTAATGAAAAAGATACTAAACCATACAGTGATGAACAAATTTCTATATTATTTAAAAATAAAGGTGTTAATGTAGCTAGAAGAACTGTTGCAAAGTATAGGGAAATGTTGAATATACCCTCCTCAGCAGAGCGAAAAAGGTTAATGAGACTTAATAAGGTAGTAAATATAAAATCTTAATTTAAATAGTAAATTTTAATTATGATATAAATTTATAAGATTTTATGAAAAATATAATAAATATTATTATTTAACTACTCTAGAACAAAGTGTTTTTGTTATTTCTAACTCACTATTTGAAGGAAGAGGATCATATAAATAGTTACCTAATGGTATAACTTCTTCTTTAGCTAATGTGTTATTATTATCATATATTCCTATTTCAACTGCTATATCATCATAACAGAAATCTTTGAGGACATCTTTATTGCTTTTATATATATTTTTTGACATTATTGCTCCTTTAAATACTTTATATTGCAATCTACTTGCCAAATTATAAAAATTTATCCTGCCATTTTCAATAAATTTAGTGTTAATTTAGTATAGTCTTTTGATGAGAATATTTTTTTTACTAAAGTATCTTTAGAAATAATTAATATTTCACTTTTGTTATCAGATACTACTGTACTTTTCCATTTTTTTTCTTTTAAAGTATCTAAAACCCCATAAACATCTCCTCGTTTTAAAACCTTTAAAGTAGAATTTCCTTTAGAATTTAAAATATTTGCATTACCTTTTACAACAACAAAAAAAAAGTTTACCGGGTGCCCTCTTTTTATAATAGCCTCATTATGAAAGAATATTTTTTTCATTATTAACTCCAAGTATTAGGGGCTTTGCCGTCTACATCTATAGCTAGGCTTTTAAGAAGAATAGATTTGTAGTCACTAGGGTCAAACACGTTTAAAATTACTTCTTTTTTAATTACAGCCAAAACTGATGTAGTTTTAGCAATCATATATTTGCTATAATTTCTATTTAATAACAAATCCATTAAACCTAATGAACTGCCTTTTTTAAGAATAACATTTTCTTTAGAATTTTTATTTTCAGATAAAACACTACTTATTAATCCATTTAGAACAATATAGATGCAATCAAGTTTTTGTCCTTTTTCATAGATGATTTCATTTTTCTTAAAAAGTATTGTTTTTTTTGATTCTAAAAAACCACTATTATTATATTCTATTGAATTCTCCATTATATATAAGTAACGGAAAAATAAAAATTAATTTAATAGTTATTAAAATATTTTACTTTTTAATTCGATTGCTTTTTGCATATACAAGCTATCTAAATGAGATGTAGGACTTAAGTTTAAAATTTTATTAATTAGCGCTAATGATATTTTTAAATCTTCTTCCTCTCCAAGTAGAAAGTAACCATAGGATAACTCATACAACAAGCCAATTTCTTTTGAATTTAAATTATAAACTTTTTTAAAATGTCTTTTAGCCATTTCTGGCTTAGCTCCATATAGTACTCTTCCTAAGGTCTTGCCAGCTTCATTTATTATTTCAGCGTGCCAAATTCCTTTGGAGAGATTTGCTATAATATTATTTTCATTTATTGATATAGCTTTGTCTAAATATTTTTTTACTTTTTCTGCTATGCCTTCAGAAACAGCTGACATAATACCAATTTCTTGCCCATATCTTCCAAGTGCATGTGCTGCTTCTACATATGTTTCAGCATTATCTTTATCTATATTAATTGCTTTTTTTGCTATATTATAAGCTTTAATATATTCAGATTTTGCATCATCCCCAGATTTATAAAAATAGGTATAAATTGAAATAGCACGTGCCTGGAAAACTTTTGCGTCTATAGACTTTAAATTTTCAGCAAGGGCGATAGAAACTTTATAGTTTCCATTAAGAAATTGTGACCTGGCTTTATCTAAATCTATTTCGCTACTATATAAAGGTGGTATAATGAAAAAAAATATTTGTAAATAAAAAGAAAAATTTATAATTTTCTTAATAGTAGTTCCCATAACTCTGAAGGTAGCAAAAAATTTGGAATAATAAAGATAATTAATAATAGAATTAAAATTGAGACTATAAAATAAGATTTATTGGATCTATAAATATAAATTAAAAAACTAATAACTAATAAGTTTATTAGTAAATGCAAAACAACGTTATTGCTCATAATCTATATTGCTAGTTTATATTATCAAGTTCTTTTTTTGCAATACTGTGATTAGGTTGTAAGCTAAGCAAATTTTTGTATAACATTTTTGCTTCCTTACTATAACCTAATTTATAAATAGTCCTTGCAAGAAGCAGGGTTTTTTCAATATTAAACATAGTAATTACCTCCTAATTTAAAGAAGCAATTACTATGCCAAATCATATATAAAAAAAATAATATTAAATATTATCTAGTGATTTAGTTAAATCCTCTAATATGTCATCTATATGCTCTATTCCTATTGATAATCTTATATAATCTTTGCTAACTCCTGCCTTATGTTGATCTTTCAAACTTAATTGTGAATGTGTAGTTGAAGAAGGATGTATGGCCAAGCTTCTGACATCGCCAATATTTGCTACATGATAAAATAAATTGAGATTATTAATAAATTTTTTACATGCTTCGTACCCATTTTTGATATGAAAGCCAATTAAATTTCCGTATAATTTTTTATTGAAATATTTATTTTTCTTTTCAGGTTTTCCAATATTAGGATATATAACTTTTGAAATTTTATCGTTTTCATTTAAAAAGTTTACAACCTTTTGAGCATTTTGAGATTGTCTTTCTATCCTTAAAGGAAGCGTTTCTATGCCTTGAATAAATTGAAAAGCATTAAACGGGCTCATAGCTGAGCCTATGTCTCTTAGAACAGTTGTTCGAGCCTTTAAAATGTAAGCTATGGGACCTAAAGGTTTTGCTGCGTTTGTCCAAATTGTACCATGATAACTAGGATCAGGTTTATTAAGGGCTGGTTGCTGGTTTTTGTAATTTTGCCACTTAAAGTTGCCTCCGTCTATAATTACGCCGCCTATAGCACTTCCTTGTCCACCAATATATTTTGTGGTTGAATGCACAATAATTGATGCACCAAAATTAAAAGGCTTGCATATAAATGGTGCTGCAGTATTGTCTAAAATTAAAGGTATACCAAGTGATTTCCCAATTTCTGCTACCTCTTCAATAGGAAAAACATTCAACTTCGGATTTGGAAGTGTTTCTCCAAAATATGCTCTAGTTTTAGTATCTGATGCTTCTTTAAAAGATTCAGGCCTAGAGGGGTCTACAAAGCGTACTTCAATCCCTTGATCATTTAAAGTGTTAGAAAATAAATTCCAAGTTCCTCCATATATGTCAGTAGAACTGATTATATTATCACCTTTTTTTGCTAAATTTTGAATAGCTATTGCAGTAGCCGATTGGCCAGAGGATACAGCTAAAGCAGCTACCCCTCCTTCAAAAGCAGCTAATCTTTTTTCCAATACATCACAGGTAGGGTTCATAATTCTTGTATATATATTTCCTAACTCTTTTAAGGCAAATAGATTTTCTGCATGACTAGCATCATTAAATTGATAGGAGGTAGTCTGATAAATTGGTACAGCAACAGAATTAGTACTAGGATCAGATCTCCAACCTGAATGCAAAACAAGTGTTTCTTCATTTTTACTATTTAAAATATTCATATTATCTCCTTTAATCTGTTAATGCTCCAGAAAACAAAAAAAATAATACTGTTTGGATTTTAACCTCTTTAGCAGTATTTATATTGCGCTCGCAAGCTGGAGCTCAAATCAGCGCATATAAATAGAGTATTTATTTTTTTAATATTGTCAATATCTTAATAATATGAAAGTAGCTTTCATTTATAATGATATTTTTAGAAATTCTAATTTTGGTGATTATCATCCAATTACATTAAATAGAGTATCTAATGTTTACGACCTATCAAAAATTATTAATTTTCAAAATGTTGAATATTTTTTTAGTAAAATTGCTACTGAAGAGGAATTATTGCTGTTTCATAAAAAAAGTTATATAGATATTCTTAAAAATACTGAGCTATTGCAAACTATAACAGATGAAAATAAAAAGAAGTATAATTTAGGAACAGCAAGTAATCCCATTTTCAGGGAAATGTACAGAAGACATGCAACAGCTACTGGTAGTTTAATCTTAGCAGCAAATCTTATAATAAAAAAAAAATATAATTATATTTTTTCACCTGGATCTGGTGCACATCATGGACAAGAAGATAAAGCCTCAGGTTTCTGTTATCTTAATGATATTGTTACATGTATATTATATCTAAGAAAAAAAGGATTTAATAAAATACTTTATTTTGATATGGATGCACATTATGGCGATGGAGTTATAGAATTTTTTAGTAAAAATAAAGACATATTTACTTTTTCAATTCATCAAGAAAATTTATGGCCTCGGACAGGAAAATTTTTGTTTAAGGAAGGTATTATAAACTATCCTGTAAAAGAGGGTTTCAATGATCGAAACTTTAAAGATGTTGTAAATAATAAATTAATTAAAGAATTTAAGGCATTTAATCCTGAAATAGTTTTGATGCAAATGGGAGCAGATTGTTTAGAAGATGATTACATGTCAAAGTTATCACTAAGTAATAATTCTATGGCTTTTATAATAGAAAAATTTAAGAATATATCCAAAAACATAATTGTTATGGGAGGAGGTGGTTATAATCCTTGGACTACATTAAGGGCTTGGGTTTATAATTTGGCTGTCTTAGCTGATGAAAAAGAAAAACTTAAACTGACAAATGAAGGTGTAAACTTTATGATAAATATTTACAATAAAAAAAAACCAAAACATAAATGGATTGAGAATATTATAGATTTTCCAAATATTTTTGAGGATTAAATTATTATGAAGGGATGTTTATTGTATTTTTTATATCCATTAATAATAATAATAATTCTTGTAACATTATATTATATTTTTATTTAGTTATTTAAATGGGCTTAATATTATCAATATTGGTTGCATTATTATGGTCTTTATTTGATGTTATAAGAAAAAAATCAGTAAAACTTATTTCTGAAATAAAGGTATTATTAATAATAGTAATTTCGCAAAGTATATTTTTTTTAATTTTTTTATTGTTTTCTGATTTTTTTCTGGTTCTTAGTAGTTATTTTTTTTTAGCAATTTTATTAATATTTTTAAACTTTATATCTATGTACCTTTTTCTAAAAGTGTTGAAGTCTGGAGCAATAAGCACATTCATTCCTATGTTAAGTTTTACTCCATTGTTTTCTGCCTTGTATTCTTACCTAATTTTGAATGAAGCTCTTCTTTATATTCAATATTTAGGGATGGTTTTTATTTTAATAGGTACTTTTTTATTACATGCTAAAAATAAAAAAATTTCAAATGTAATAAAATCTCCATGGATAATATTAGAATACAGAAACTCTTTTTTAATTATTTTAGTCG
>CACHHO010000028.1 GCA_902579545.1 Rhodospirillaceae bacterium
CGGAACTGGAAAAACAGTTACGATATCTTCCTCATATTCTGGAGATGATGTGTCCAATTATTCAGTAACAAGTCAATCCAGCACGACAGCTACGATTGTTAAAAAAGTTTTAACGGCCTCAGCTAGTGCATCTAATAAAACGTATAATGGAAATACTACGGCAACTACTACACTTTCATTTTCTGGTTTAGTTGGCTCTGAGACTTTAGGGCAATCCGTGTCTTCTACATTTAATAATAAAAATGTAGGCACTGGAAAAACAGTTACAGTTAATTCAATAACTTTATCTGATGGAAGTAACGGAGGAACCGCAAGTAATTATACCATAAGTGCAGGACAAACAACTACGGCAAACATTACTGCTAAAGCTTTATCAGTTTCTGGTATTACTGCATCAAATAAAACCTATGATGGAAATACAAATGCTCCTTTGGATATAGCTAGTATTTCATATTCTGGTTTGGTATCAGGAGATGATATAGGAGGTTCATTTTCAGGAACCTTTGATAATAAAAATATTGGAACTGGAAAAACGGTAACTATATCCTCTTCCTATTCTGGTGTTGACTCAGGAAATTACTCAGTTACAGATCAAGCTAGTACTACAGCAAACATTACTGCAAGAAGCATGACAGTTTCAGGACTAACTGCTTCAAATAAGACTTATGATACAACAACTTCTGCAAGTTTAGATACTTCAAATGTCTCCTATGCAGGCTTAGTAAGTGGGGACAGTTTTTCAGGAAGTTACACAGGAACTTTCAATAATGCTAACGTAGGAACTAGCAAGTTAGTTAATATTTCTTCATCTTATTCCGGCGATGATATAAATAATTATTCTATAACAGACCAAGCTTCTACTGGTGCGGATATTAATAAGGCCTCTCCAACAATTAGTGGACTTACTGCACAATCAAAATATTCTGATGATACAAATTATACGTTAGCAGGAACTCCAAGCATATCAGGGTTAACAATATCCTATAGTTCGAGTGATACAGCCGTTGCAAGTATAAATTCTACATCAGCTGAAGTTTCAATATTAGCTACAGGGGTTACCACAATATCAGCAAGTATTTCAGGAACTACAAATTATAATTCAGCGAGTGCTACTTATATTTTGACTGTAACTCAGAGACCGATCACTTCTGGTTCCCCATCACAAGTAGCTATTGATACTGCGGCAAGAAGTATGAATAAAGTTTTTCTAAGGAGGACTAATAACAACTCGACTAATACCTCAAAGCTCGGAAGTTCTATTTCTACAGCAAAGATGGGAGTAATTTCATCAAAGGCAAAAGTAATAGTTCTAAGACCAAATACTTTACCTAAGACAGAAGGGATTTATGAATTCCAAAATGACAACGAAGAAGCTAGTTTAAAACCTCCAGAAGATAGTTCTGAAAGCTTTCAAAAGCTTGGAAAGGTAATAGGAGTAGCAGATTATTTAATTGAAGTCAGTTCTGCGGATAAGATTTACAATTATAAATTAGAAGTGAGAGATGGAGGTATATTAATTAAACCAAAAAATTTAGACTCATTTGGCTATGCAGAATTTAATAAATCAAAAGTTATTGATAAGGCAATGAATGTGGTAAATGAAAACTTTGGAATACCTTCTTTTCAAATAAAGACTATAGTTATAGATTTGTTGTCAAATATTGCTAGAAATTGATTCTAAGAAATCAATATGTAACTTTAAAAATCAGATACTCTTCCTTTTATTTCCCAATCTCCATATCTCGTAGGCTCAGGTCCTTTTGGTCCTCCGATTTCTTTTATTTTTTTAATTTTTTTTTTATTCTTATTTTTAATACTTTTATTTTCTTTTTTATTTACTTTGTTCATAATTAAATTAAACAATATTGATAATGAAAAATAAAGATAAAGTTAGAGAAATAATAAAAATTGGAATTGTAAAACACCTGAAAGGTTTATCTTTAAAAGATATTTCAAACATACATGACAAGTTTTTTTTTGAAAATAATTCAAGTTTGAGAGAAAAGTCTTTTATTAAAAATCTTACTATGACAAGCATAAGAAATAGAGGAATTATAGAATATAGAATATCTAAACATCTAAAAAAACTTATAGAAATAAAAGCAATATTAATTATGGGAGTTGCTCAAATTTTATTTACTAGGGTAGAAGATTATGCGGCTGTTAATACAACTGTAAATTTTTTTTATGGAAAACTTTTAAAGTGGAGAGCTTTATCTAATGCTATACTAAGAAATATTATAAGAGAGCAAAATAATAATAAAAAAAACTTTGATCAAAGTTTAAATATTCCTAAATGGCTTCACAAAAAATGGAGAGATCAGTTTGGAGAGGAAGATACCAAAAATATTATCTGTCAAATTTTTAAAGAGCCTCAATTAGATTTAAAAGTCAAAAAAGACTTTAACTTTTGGAAAAAAAAGATAGGCGGTGAGATATTGATAAATAATACCCTGCGTTTAAATAAAAAAGGAGATGTAACTAAGATAATAGGTTATGATGATGGAGCTTGGTGGGTACAGAATCTTGCTGCGCAAATACCTGCGATGCTACTTGGTGTATCAAAAAATGAAGAAGTATTAGATTTGTGTTCCTCTCCAGGAGGAAAGACGGCACAACTTTTAAACATGGGAGCATTGGTAACAGCTTTAGATATATCAGCAAAAAAAGTAAAAAAACTAAATGAGAATATAGCTAGATTAAGGCTAAATAAAAATCTTACAGTTTTGACAAAGGATTTACTTAAATGGGATAGCAAAAGAAAATACAGTAAAATTATTTTAGATGTTCCCTGTAGTGCTACAGGAACTATAAGAAAAAACCCTGATATTCTTTGGAATAAAACTGAAAAAGATATATCAAGATTATCAAAATTACAAATAAAGTTATTAGAAAAAGCTATAACTCTTTTAAAAAATAATGGTATCTTAATCTATTGTAACTGTTCTTTGCAATTTGAAGAGGGAGAAAAAGTAATAGATTTTTTTATTAAAAATAAGAAGGTGAGTTTGCTAGAGGTAAAACCTGAAGAACTCAAGCAATTTCCAAATAAAATTTTTAATAAAGGATTGATAAGAACTCTACCTTGTAGGTATAATAATGTTGATGGTTTAGACGGTTTTTTTATTGCTAGGCTTGTTAAAATTTAATACTTATAAAAAAGTGAAAAAAAATATAAATATAGCTGCTTCAATTCTTTCTGCTGATTTTTCAAAGTTGGGTAAAGAGGTTTATGAAGTAGATAAAGCAGGTTGTGATATGATACATATAGATGTTATGGATGGATCTTTTGTTCCAAATATTACAATAGGGCCTTCGGTTATATCTAAAATAAGACCTTTTTCAAAAAAACCTTTTGATGTGCACTTAATGATTAATGATCCAGCTAGACATATAGATGACTTTGTTGCTGCGGGAGCAGATTTAATAACTATTCACTATGAAGCAGATAAACATCCAATAAGAACACTTGATTATATTAGAAGTAAAGGTGTAAAAGCTGGTATTGCTATAAATCCAGCAACCCCACCAACAGTATTAGAAAGTCTTCTAGATTATTGTGATTTAATTTTGATAATGCTTGTAAACCCTGGCTTTGGAGGGCAAAAAACTATTCCCTCACAAATTGAAAAACTAAAGGTCTTAAGTAAAATGCTGAAGAAACATAACAAGCAAATTTTTTTAGAAGTTGATGGGGGAGTAAACCCAAAAAATATAAAAACTTTGATTAATTCTGGGGCAAACTTAATAGTTGCAGGTAACTCTATATTTAATGGTGGCCCAGACTATTACGCCAAAAATATTAAAAAGTTAAAAGTAACTCAGGATAAGAAGTGATAATTTATAAAATTATCAAAAGCTTATTTTTTAAATCTAAACTATACAATTATTATTTATTAAAAAATAATATAAAGGAAATCTTATTTACACCAAAAGATATATGGCCAGGAGATCCTATATTAGGTGACAAAATAGTGCAGGGATATTATGAAATAGCAGGAGAAAAAAACTATTCTCCTGATAACTCTTTATGGTTTATTCCCAATAAAGGAAATTATTGGATGAAAGAAGCGCATAGTTTTACATGGCTTCGTCACTTAAAGGCAAGATCAGGGCATCTAGCAAGGAAGCATGCTAGATATCTAATATTAGAGTGGATTAAAACTAATGAAAAGTGGAATGAAAATACTTGGGAAGTTGAAGTTTTATCCAGGAGACTATCATCTTGGCTAACAAATATCGATTTTTTGCTAGCTGAAAAAGACGAAGATTTTTCTTCTATTTTAAAAAAAAATCTCTTTAAACAAATTAAACACTTACAATCTTATGCAAAAAAGAGTTATTTTTTTCATTTAGACAGGAAGCTGGGATTAGAAAATGCTTCTATTAAAAAAGTAAAAATACTAAGAGGGCTAATTTTAAGTACTCTTTGTTTTGACGATGCAAATCATAAAGTTATTAAGTACTTAAGACTTTTAGAGTTGGAACTTTATAAAAACTTTAATAATGAAGGAGTACATGTTAGTAAATCTCCATCTACACAATTATCAATATTAGGAGACTTAGTAACCATTAGGGAGGCTATTAAGTCAAATCAAATGGATGTAATGGAAACCTTAGTAATGACTATTCAAAAAGCCTCACATTCTTTAAGGTTTTTTAGGACGCCGAATGGAGATTTTGCTACATTTAATGGATCAAAGCAGGAAACTAAATTTCTAATAGATAAGATATTAAATTCAGCAGATGGTAAAGCAAGGGCAAAGGGGCCAATTAGTTTATATAAGAGTGGTTTTGAAAAACTAACAAGAAAACAAACTACCTTGTTTGTAGATACTTTTCGTTATAATAATGGATTTTTATCTCGAGCACCTCATGCAATACAAATTAATATAGGAAAAGAGAAGTTATTTGGTTCATGTGGATCTATATTTGAAAAAAATCAAGAATGGAGAGAGAGTTTATTATCTGCTTCTGCTCATTCTTCATTAATAATTGAAAGCACTAATCCTTCGATTAAGGATAATCAAATAAAAGAACCTACTTCTAAAAGGTACCAAAAAAATGGTTCTGAAATTATAAATTTAGTACATTATGGATATCAAGAAAAATTTTCAGCTGTTTGCAGTAGAACAATAGAAGTTGGAGGCACAGGCAAAAATATAGCAGTTTTAGACCAGATTTTTTCTGATAAACTTTTAAAGTTTGATATAAGACTACACTTAAATACTAAAGCAAAAGTGTCTTTGTCACTAGACAAACGTAAAGCAATAATAATTTTAAATGACCAGGGATGGCTTTTTAATTATGAAGGACAGTTTAACCTTTCTTTAGAACCTAGCATCTTTGTATGCGATAATGGTAGAATTAATGAAACTAGTCAATTGATATTAAGAGGAGAAACTTTGAAGGAAAATACAGAAGTGTTATGGGGAATTAAAAAAGATATTTAATACTCAAGAAACTATACATCCTGCCACAGATAACCCAACCCCAAAACCCATCATTAGATGCTTTTGTGAATGTAAAAATTTTTTTTCACTTTGTAAAATATTTATAGCTATGGGAATTGTAGCAGAAACAGTATTGCCTATATTTTCTAATCTATTAAACCATTTGTTTTTGGGTGTGTTTAATTTTTTTTGCAGTTTATTTAAGACTACAGCACTTGCCTGATGAAAAATAAAGTTATCAATTTGATTTATTTTTAGACGAGACGTTTCTAGTAGTTCTCTGGTGGCTTCAGGGACAAGGCCTAGGGAAAACTTTAAAACAGCAGGCCCATCCATAAATAGGTTAAATTTATCTTTTAATTTTTTTACAGTTAAAAAGTCACCACCTGAGCCGTTAGTTTTGAAAATAAATGGCCCTATATTATATTTTTCAGATTTTTCTATTACAACGGCAGCCGCAGCATCACTAAAAATAGGCCTCGAAGTTCTATCATTTTTAGAAATATATTTTGAATAGTAGTCGGCACAAATTATTATTATTCTTGATGCACAATTATTCTTAATTAAGGATGTTGCTAGTGATAAGGCATATATAAAGCCCGAGCAACCTTGATTAATATCAAAAGCTAAAGAGTTTTTTGTTATCTTAAGTTTCTCTTGAAGCATACATGCCCGAGTGGGCAAAGGCTGACTGGGAGACTGAGAAACATAAATGATTCCATCAATCATTTTCCCATCCAATTTTTCTATGCATTTTCTTCCAGCTTTTACGCTAAGTTCTTCAGGAGTTTGTCCTTCATCCAACACAAATCTATTTTTAATTCCAGTTTTAAGAAGGAGTTTATCATAATCCCATTCTGAATTTAATTCACACAAATCTTTAAGACTTTCCTTTTTGCCTCCAAGTTCAAAGTAACTTTCTGTTATTTTTACCATTTAATATCTTACTAAAAATTAAAGTATTTTTACTATTTATATGTTATGCATTTACTATAACTTATAAAAAAAATATTATGCAAGATTTTTATAATTTCTTTATTGTTAATAAAGTAATTTTCCAGAGCCTTTTGATAGTGGTTGTTGCCTATATAGCTATAAATTTATCTAAAAAAATATTTTATAAAATAGGATTTGTAGATAAACCTAATAAAAGGTCTAACCATAAAAAACCTATAGCCCTTGGTGGTGGAATTATTACTATTCCACTAATTATAATAATATCAAGCATGTTAGGTTTTAAATGGGAGTTTTATTTTTTAATAAGTATATGCATATTATTTGTGGTTTCTATATTAGATGATATTATGAATATCAATCCTATTCCGAGGCTTTTTTTTCACTTTTTATCAGTTGCTTTGTTTGTATTTTATTATATTTTTCCGCAACTAAATATAATAATTAAAGAAAATTTAACTTTACTTTTAATCAGCACATTTTTCTTACTTATGGGAATTACTTGGTTCATAAATGCATTTAATTTTATGGATGGAATTGATGGAATAACCTCGATAGAGGTCATTTCTATATGTATAAGTTTATTAATTTTAAATTATTTATTAGGTAAGGAACTTAATGTTTTATTAATGACTACTCTTCTAGTAATGGTTGTTTTTTGTTATTTTAATTGGATGCCTGCGAGAATATTTTTAGGTGACGCTGGGAGCATTCCGTTAGGACTTTTAAGTATAAGTTTCTTAGTAGATATGGCAATAGAAGGCTATTGGATGGTTGCATTGATTTTGCCATTATATTATCTTTTAGATACTTCCGTAACACTTTTTGTAAGAATAATAAAAAAAAAGAAGTTTTGGAAACCTCACAGCGAACATTTCTATCAACAGGCACTACGTAATGGATTAACTCATAGCAATATAAGTAAAAAAGTTTTGATAATTAACTTTGGATTAACTTCTCTTTCTTTCTTTTCGTTCATATACAAAAATAATTTAATTTTTTTTATACTAGGTATTATTTGGTGTTCAATTTTTCTATATATTTTTTCTGAGAATAAAAAATCCTAAAAATGAAAAAGTACATAAATATAAAAGTTTTTATAGCAATCCTTATAGATTTTTTTCTAGGAGGGTTATCCTTATATATTGCAAATTATATTCGTTTGAACTACTTAGAGGATATAAGAATTGAAGTTGTAATATCAAGTTTTTTGCTTCCTGTAATTTTTATTGTACTAGGCATTTATAAAAGATCTTGGAAATATTTTTCTATATTAGATCTTTGGTCATTTGTTAAAGCATGCTTGATAGCTAATACTCTAACCTTTTTATTCATATTTATTTTAAACAGAATGGAAAATATTCCAAGACTGGTTGTGATCTTGAATTTTTTTACATTAATATTTTTAACAGGAGGTGCTCGAGTAATATACCGTACTCTTTATGAGAGGTTTTCATTTTTATTATCATATACTCAAAACAGAATTCCTATTTTGTTAATTGGAGACAATGATAATGCTGAATTTTTTATAAGAGCTTCAGAAAGGACAAGTGGTCTTTACAAATTATTGGGAATAGTAAATGAAAATGATAAAGAAAATAAAGAGTTTTTAATTAGAGGAGTTCCACTATTAGGTAGTATTAATAATTTGGAAAAAATATTAAATAAATTACATAAAGAAAAAAAAATGCCGCAGAAAATTATTATAGTTTCTAAAAGCATTAAAGGTACTGATATGTCTAATATAATGAAATTAGTAGATATTAAAGGGATAAGCATAGGAAGAGCTCTTTCTCCAAATGAGCTTATAAGTGGAAAAGCTTTCAGCACAAATATTAAGGATATTGGACTAGAAGATTTGTTAGGAAGAAGACAGAATAAACTAGAATATAAAAAAGTCAAAAATTTTTTAAAAAATCAAACAGTTCTAATTACGGGAGCTGGTGGTAGCATAGGTAGCGTTTTGGCAAAGGCTATTTCTAAGTTTAATATAAAAAAACTTATTCTTTTAGATGTAAATGAAAATGCTATTTACAATTTAAGCCAAGACTTTGAGATAGGAATAAGAAAAAATATCATAAAGCTTTCTTGCTCTAATATAAGAAACCACGATGAAATGGAAAAGGTTTTCATAAAATATAAACCAGATATTATTTATCATGCTGCTGCTCTAAAACACGTTTCTATTTGCGAAGAAAATGTTTCTGAAGCAATAAGGACTAATATATTTGGAACTGACCTTCTTTCAGGTTTTGCCCAAAAATATTTATCTAAATGCTTTATATTAATTTCAACAGATAAAGCTGTAAGTCCTTCTAGTGTTATGGGAGCTACTAAAAAAATTGCTGAAAATATTATCCAGTCTAAAGACAGATTTTCTTTATTTACTACAAGATTTATTACAGTAAGATTTGGTAATGTGCTTGGTTCTCAAGGTTCTGTGGTTCCACACTTTAAAAAGCAAATAGCAAAAGGAGGGCCGTTGACAGTAACACATAAAAATGTTTCTAGGTTTTTTATGACAATTGAAGAAGCGGTGGCGTTGGTGTTAAATGCAACACTTGAACAATTTTATTCTAAACATGAATCAAGAGGAAGTATAAGTGTTTTAAATATGGGTGCTTCTATAAAAATAGATATATTAGCTAAGCAGATGATAAAAACAGCTGGCCTAACACCCAACAAAGATATTAAAATAAAGTATACTGGTTTGAAAAAAGGTGAAAAGATGCACGAGAACCTTTATAGTTCTGAAGAAAAGAAACTAGATATTGGAGATAAAGGTTTTTTCTTAGTAAAAAGTAAAGTTCCTTCAGAGAGTAGTATAAAAAAGACCTTACTTAGCTTGAAAAAATCTTGTAGTTATATTAATAATAACGCTAAGAAAAACCTTTTCAAAATTATTAGAAAAAAAATATGAAAAATCTGCTCACAATAAAAAGAAGTCTTATATCAGTTTCAGATAAGAGTAACATAACAAAATTAAGTAGAATTTTAGTAGGAAAAAATATAGAAATTATATCTACTGGAAATACATATAAAATACTTTCGAAAAAAAGTATAGAAGCAAAAAAAATAGAAAAAATTACTAATTTTAAGGAAATATTAAATGGTAGGGTTAAAACATTGCACCCTAGTATTTTTGGAGGGATACTTGCAGATTTCAATAATGAAAAGCATATAAAGGAAATCAATGCCTTAAAAATACAAGGCATACAACTAGTCATTGTAAATTTATATCCATTTGTAGAGACTATAAAGTCAACCAAGTCTATTACAAAATGCATAGAAAATATAGATATAGGAGGTCCTTCATTAATAAGAGCTGCCGCAAAAAATTTTGCATCAACCTGTGTAGTTGTAGATATTAAAGATTATGAATTAATTATTGATGAGCTTAACAAATATAATGGCATTAGCTTAAAGTTAAGAAAAATGTTAGCACTAAAGGCATTTAAAAAGACTATGAATTATGATCTAGAAATATTCAAATGGTTTGAAAGTAATATAGTAGAAAAAAATGAAAAAGACTTTTTTTTATTTGGAAATAAAATTAATAACTTGAGATATGGTGAAAACCCTCATCAGTCTGCAAGTATTTACAGTTACAACTTAAGCAATAACAAGAGTTTTTATAAACAATTAAATGGTAAGAGTTTATCTTTCAATAATCTAAATGATATCAAGGCCACATTATCTTTATTATCAGAGTTTAATGATCCTGCTGCAGTAATAGTTAAACACGCTATTCCGTGTGGCGTAGCCGAAGGAAAAAACGCTCTGTTTGTTTGGAAAAAGTCACTTTCAGCAGATAAGTTAAGTGCTTTTGGAGGAGTTGTTGCTTTTAATAGGACTGTAGACAAAAATTTAGCAAAAGAATTAAACAAAATATTTTTAGAAGTTGTAGCAGCTATATCTTTTACTAGTGAAGCCTTGAAGATACTAAAAGAAAAACCTAACCTTAGAGTAATAGAAATAAAAAGATTAAAAGATTTCAAAGTAAAAAAACCTAAAACTGTAGTAACAATGCCTGATATTTTTTTAGTACAAGAGAGTGATATGTATTCTATTAAAAAGAAAGATTTAAAAGTTGTCTCTAAAATAAAACCAACAAAAAAACAGATTGAAGATCTTGTTTTTGCAAATAAAGTAGTTAAGCATGTAAGGTCTAATGCTATAGTTATTGCCAAGAATAAGGTAACTTTAGGTATAGGCTCAGGCAATACTAGCAGGGTAGACTCAGTTAACTTTGCATTACTAAAGGCCAATAGATCTAATGAAAAAGGTAATACTATAAGTTTAAAAGGAGCAGTTATGGCTTCAGATGCTTTTTTCCCATTTCCTGATAGTATTCTTATTGCTAGCAAATCAGGTGTTAAAAGCATAATTCAACCTGGAGGCTCTATAAAAGATAAGACAGTTATTAAGGAAGTGGACGAAAAAAAATTATCGATGGTTTTTACAAATAAGAGATCATTTACTCATTAATTTTTAATATTTAAATTTTTGTTTTATATAAAAAAATAAATCCTACTATTAAAAATAAAATAATAGAAGCCATACCAGCTTTTTGGCTTTCAAAAAGTGTAGTTAAAGAAGCAACTAAAAGAGGTCCTAAGAAATTAGTTGCTTTACCTGAGACAGCATAAAGCCCAAACATATTATTTAAGTTTTTTTCTTGAGATATTTTTAGTAAAGTAGTTCTACTACTAGATTGAACTGATCCTATAAAAAATCCTATTGACACGCCTAATAGCCAAAAAAGTATTTTACTTTCTATTAGAAGAATAATAGTACAAATACAAATCAATGAAACAAGGGAAATAAGAATTACACTTTTACTTCCTACCTTGTCTTCTAAATATCCTAATATATAAGCTCCTAACCCTGCAGAAATATTTAAGGCAATTCCAAAATAAATTATTTCATTAAAATTAAACCCAAAGTTTCCTGAAGCATAAATTCCACCAAAACTAAAAAGTGTTATTAAGCCATCGGTATAAAACATTCTGGCAATTAAAAACTTCAATATGTTTTGATTTTTTAAAGAGCTAAATATTTTTAAAAAAAAGTTTATATTAAATAAAATTTTATTATTTCTCAATTTATTAGATTTATAACTATATAAAAAAGGAATACTAAATAATAAGTACCAAATTCCAACAATAAATCCACAAGCTCTGATATGTTCATAATCATTTTTATCCAAACCGTATAGATTCTGGTTTGGTAATATTAAAGTTATTAATACTAAAAGCAAACATACTATTCCTCCTAAGTAGCCAAATGCCCAGGCTGTTCCAGAAGTTTGGCCTATTGATTTTTCATTTTTAAAATCTAATAGTTTTGAGTTATAAAATATCTGACTTAACTCAAAAAACGTATTGGTTATTAAAATTATTATCAAAGTATAAAAAATAAATTCATTAATTGGCTTAGCAAACCACAGCAATAAGCAACCTATACTAATTACTATAGTAGCTAAAATCATAAAGTATCTGGAAAAATTTCGATTTAAATCGCCGGTTTGTCCTAGAATTGGCCCAAGAACTGCTACTATAAAACCGGAAGCAGCTAAAGTCCATCCCCAAAGTGCGGTACCAGAAATTTTAGAATTTGCTATAACATTTACAAAATAATTAGAAAATATAAAAGTAATTATAACTGTTGAATAAGGAGAATTAGCCCAGTCGAACAAATAAAAATAAAATTTTTTTTTATCTATTTTTTTCATTTTTATTTCTTTTTAGTTCTTCTAGTGTTTTACTAATTAATGTTGCCCTAAAAGCATTACTTTTATATATATTAATTGATTTGCTTATTAGTTCAGGATTAAAAACTGATAACCTTCTCCAGTATTCATTTACATTTTCAAGTGTATAGCCTGCATTAAATGCTAACTTCAAACCTTCAATATCTGCCTCTATTTCTTTTTTTTCATTAGTCCAAATAAATAAGCTTTTAGCTTCTCTAATTTTAGGTTTATCTAAATAGTTGATGCCCATATAATTGGCTTCTGAAGCACTAAATGATCTGTAATGATAAATATTATGAGCAATCTCGTGTCCAATTAAGAATGCTATTTCATCAATAGTACGAGCTAGTTTTATAGCTGCTAAAGTAATAAAAACTTTATTCCCATCGGCAAAAGCATTAGGAGCACCTGATGGAATTGGTTGCACATTGTAGACACAACCTTTAATACCAGTAATATTTTTTTTTATTACTTTATTATTCCTCAATAGAGTTAAATGAATTTCGTTAGACTCTTTTAGATTTTTATTAAGTAACTTTCTAAAATTTCTTGTACTTTTATTGTTAATTTCTATGACTATATCATTCTTCTTTAAACCTTCAATGAATGCAGGGCTATCTTTAGCAACTGAAATAATAATAGGAAAGTTATCCACACCATATTTTTTAAAATATTTTTTTTCAATTTTACTGTTAAAAATATCTATAAAAATTTTATAATCTTTTTCTGGCACATCATTTATGTCAGCATATATTAAGCCGTATAACTTTGTATTATTTAAGACACATTTTTTTTTATTTTTAATTAAAATAGGCCATGAAACTTGATGTAATAATTGAGAAGCTTTCATCATTTCATTTATTAAAATTTTTTTTTGGATAAGAATTTCTTTTTTTTCTTCATTACTGATACTATTATCACTAATATTAGTGTTATATTTTGAACAGGAACTTATAATTATTACTGTTATGATAAATAGAAAAATTTTACAATGCATAATTGAACTACTTAATTATTTTATTTATAATAAGCTATTATGTTAAAAAAAAAAACCTAAAGTTTTTATTACAAGAAGACTGCCTAGAAAAATAGAAACTAGGATGATGGAACTATTTGATACAACTTTAAATGAGAAAGATGTTTTATTAAATGAAGAAGAACTAATAAATGTTTTTAAAAATTATGACATCATTGTTCCTTCCATAGCAGATAATATATCAGATAGGGTAATAAATAGTGCTAGTTCCAGTACTAAGCTAATTGCTAATTTTGGTGCAGGTATTGACCATATTGACCTAGAGAGTGCTAAAACTAAGCAAATTATAGTAACTAACACACCGGGGCTCCTAGCAGAAGATACAGCGGATCTAGTTTTAGCGCTGATTTTAGCTCTACCAAGAAGGCTTTACGAAGGGTCTAAAGTTGTAGCAGAAGGAAAATGGAATGGATGGAGTCCCACTAAGATGCTAGGGGGAAGAATTAATGGTAAAAGGTTAGGGATTATAGGTATGGGGCGCATAGGACAAGCAATAGCAAAACGAGCGAAGGCCTTTGGTATATCTATTCATTATAATAATAGAAAAAAATTGCATTCTCAAATAGAAGAAACAGTAGAAGCAACTTATTGGAAAAATTTAGATGAGATGATTAAAAGAATGGATATATTATCAATAAATTGTCCACTTACTAAAGAAACAAGAGGATTGATGTCTGCAGAGAGGCTCTCATTAATGATGCCAAATTCATATATTATAAATTCTTCAAGAAGTGAAATTATTGATGAAAAGGCTTTAGCGAGATTAATTAAAGACAAGAAAATAGCTGGAGCAGGACTGGATGTTTTTAGCAGTGAAAAGAAACGTAATATAGAACTCCTTAATTTGCCTAATACAATATTAATTCCTCATATGGGATCAGCTACAGTTGAAGGAAGAATAGAAATGGGAGAAAAAGTTATAATAAATATAAAAACATTTATAGACGGACATAACCCACCAAATAGAATTATATAAAGATAATTTTGTCTTCTTTATGTAAGCTTAGTATGGAATACATCCCAATGGGCTTAATATTTAAACACTTATTTAAATTAAGAGTATCTACTTCTAGAAAGTCCATAGCAGTAGTGCAATAGTAAAACTTAATTTTTAAATCTTTACAATAAGAAAAAAGTTCTTTTATAGAAGGCATTTTTTTCTTTTTCAGTCTATTATTTAAGTTCTTATTATAGGATTTTTCCCAATCTGCACTTATATAATTACAAGCATAACCTGTTACAAAAATAGTTACCTGTTTATCAATAGCTTTTAAAGAACTTGCCAAAGACAATGCATAATGAAATTTATAAGAGTCTTCACTAAAAATAATAATTAAAAAATTAGATTCTAAATTTTTTATCAATTAATTCTCTTTGCTACAAAAACTACAATTTGGATCTTTATTAATTTTAAGGGTTCTAAAGTTATTATTTAATAAGTCATAAATATTCAAAAAGCCAGCTAGAGACTTTCCTATACCTAAAATTTCTTTAACTACTTCAGTGGCCTGAATGGATCCTAAAAAGCCAGCCACACTTCCTAAAACTCCATTAGCTGAGCAATTATTAAGTTCTGAATTATCAGGCTCTTTTGGGAAAAGGCACCTAAAGCATGGAAGTGCTATTGGTGATTTTTTCCATGTAGATATTTGGCCTTCAAATTTTGTAATTGCAGCTGAAACAAGAGTTTTATTTAAGCGAAAGCATGCATCTGATACTAAATACCTAGTTTTAAAATTATCACTGCCATCAGCTACTATATGATTTTTTTTTATTAGTTCCTCTACATTTCTTTCAGTTATTTTATCGTTAATTTCTATAATATTTATTGATGGGTTTATGTTTTTGATAAATTTTTTTGCACTACTAACTTTTGTATTTCCTATCTCAGAGGTATTATGAATAACTTGTCTTTGTAAATTTGATAAATCAACTTTGTCATTGTCAACTATAGTTATATTCCCTACACCACTGGCTGCTAGATACATTAGAACTGGACTTCCTAATCCACCAATTCCTATTATAAGCACTTTGGATGCAAGCAATTTTTTTTGGCCAGCTCCTCCAATTTCAGGCAAAATAATATTCCTAGAGTATCTTTCAATTTCTTGTTCTGTTAAGTTCATTTTTAATCTTGAGTTATAGACCTGTTGACCCAAACCCTTTTTTACCTCTTTTAGTTTTACTATCTATTTTTTTTACATAATTTATTTTGGCTTTGTATATAGGAGCTACGATTAATTGAGCAACTTTCATTCCTGGAAGAATATGAAAGTTATGTTGTCCCAAATTAATTAATATTACTTTTATTTCTCCTCTATAATCACTATCAATAGTTCCGGGACTATTTAGTACGGAAATACCATTTTTAGCAGCTAATCCAGACCGAGGTCTTATCTGTCCTTCAAACCCATTAGGTATCTCTATTATTAATCCAGTCGGCACAGTAGTATAGTCCATAGATTTTAAAATTACTTTATTGTTTATTGCTGCTTTTAAGTCAAGTCCAGCAGCTTCGCCAGACCCATACTCAGGTTTGTTTGCCAAGTTGTTTAATATTTGAATATTAAGGTTTAATACTTTCATT
>CACHHO010000029.1 GCA_902579545.1 Rhodospirillaceae bacterium
TGACTTCTAGTATTTATACTTTATTCGATAAAAAAAAAATACCGTTTATTCTCTCTATTGCTGCAACATTTGGAGTTTCATCTATAGCTATAGGTCCAATACTAGGCGGTTTTTTAACTCAATATTTAGATTACAGATGGATGTTCTTATATAATATACCAATTGGAATTATACTTTTTTTTCTAGCATATTTTTTTATAGATTTATCAGATAAAGAAAAAGGTTTATTTAAGAAAATTGATTATCAAGGAATCAGCTTTTTAGCATTAGGATTAATAACTCTATTATTATTTGTTGAAGAAGGTGAAAAAAGAGATTGGTTTAAATCAGATTTTATTTTTTTATCATTTAGTTTTTTTGTAGTAAGTTTTTTATTGTTTTTTTATAGAGAGTTTACAGCGAAGAACCCTGTAATTGATTTATCTGTTTTTAAAAATAGAAACTTTGCAATAGGATGTGTAAATGTAATAGTTTTTGCTATTACACTATATGTTCCAATATTTATGCTTCCTATTTTTTTAGGCGAAATTAAGAATATGGATCCACTTAATATAGGTTTAATTATAGCAGTTATGGGAATAGCTTGGATGGCTAGTGGTCCTTTTGTAGGAAAATTATTGAAAAAAACAGGAGCGAGAATAATAGTAATTATAGGGAGTTTTTTAATAGGATTAGGAACCTACTATCAAACTACAATAACCATTGATTATACTTTAAATGAGTTATTATTTTCACAAATACTCAAAGGTGTAGGTGCACAATTCTTATGGATAGGAAATCAATATCTTTCATTATCAGTAGTTGGTGTTAATGCTATATACAATGCAGCAGCAATGTTTAACTTAGTTTTAAGGTTAGCTGCAGCTTTATCTATATCATTTGCGAGTTCTCTTCTTGCTAGATGGAAAACTGATTTCACTTCAACTATATTTGACACTAAATTAAATTCTACAAGTAATAAGGTATATTTTGAAGATAATCCATCTTTATATGATAACACTACTCTAAACTCACTCAATAATGATTTGTTATTCTACTTATTTAGTGAAAGAGAGAGTTTAATAATGGCATTAAATAAAATTTCTTTTTTAAGTATGTGGACTACTTTAATCCCAGTATTTTTGATGTATTATATTAATACTAATAAAAAAAATATTCTTTATTAAATATTATTACTTAAATTAGTATAACCATGTTCATTAAAAGGTGACCTTTTTATTGCGTTTTCTTTAAATTTGTTCCAGCTATCATAAATATCTTTATTAAGCTTTCCTTCCGAGGCAGTTTCCGCTACTACCTCATTTGATAGTGACATCATTAAATCAAAAACATCTTTAGGAAAGTTTCTTATTATAACTCCATGATCATTTACTAGCTTTTGTTGAGCATCTATGTTAGCGGCTGTGAATTCTGATAACATTTTGGTATTTTCTGCTTCACTAGCATTTTTAATTATACTTTTTAAATCATTATCTAACTCATTATAAGCACCAAGGTTTATTGAACATTCTAGTGCAGAACTTGGCTCATGAAATCCTGGGCCATAGTAAAATTTAGTAATTTTATGAAAGCCAAATGCTAAGTCATTCCATGGACCAACCCATTCAGTAGCATCAATTGCACCAGATTGTAGTGATGGCATTATTTCTCCACCTGGAAGGAGAACTGCCGTTCCTCCCATTCTATTTAAAACTTCAGCGGCTAAACCTGGTATTCTCATCTTTAGTCCTTTAAAGTCAGAAACACTATTAATTTCATTTAAAAACCATCCGCCCATCTGCGTACCACTATTGCCTCCCATGAAAGGTTTTAGATTAAATTGTGCATATAATTTATCCCATAACTCTTGTCCACCTGCATAATTTATCCAAGCATTATGTTCTTGTGCAGTAAATCCTCCAGGAACGGCTCCAAAGAAAGGCATAGATTTATTCTTGTTAATCCAGTAATAAGCATTCGCATGAAACATTTGTGCTTTATTTTCTCTTACGGCATCAAAACATTCAAATGCTGGAACTAATTCTCCTGCAGCAAACAGTTTTACAGTCAATCTACCATCTGACATAGCAGTAATATTATCAGCAATCCTTTGTGCTCCAGTACCTAGACCTGGGAAATTTTTTGGCCAGGTGGTTACCATTTTCCATTCCAGAGATTTTTTTATTATGTTGGTTGAGTCTGATGGCTTTGATGGTGTTCCTCCATTATTACAGGCAGATAGTATGCCAGCTGTTGCTATTAGGCCAGAGGCTTTAACTAAACTTCTTCTAGTAATTTTTTTAGAGGACATTTTTTTCTCCATAGTTAGTATTTAAGTTAAATTAAAGTATTTAGGTATAAATAATATAAAAATTATCCAACTTAGCAAGGTTAAAGGTACACCGCATTTAATGTAGTCAATAAATTTATATTGGCCTGGTGCCATAACTAATAAATTTGTCTGGTAGCCAAAGGGAGTTAAGAAAGATAAATTGGCAGCAAGAATTACTGTAATAATAAATGGAAACGTATCAGAATTCAATGCATACGCAAGATTTATTGCTATAGGCATGAAAATTATAACTGCAGCATTATTAGTAAGCAAATTAGTAATTAAAGTAATTAAAATAAATAAACTGCATAAGACAAAAGTGATAGATTGTCCTTCTATTAATAATAAAAGGTTTTTTACTATAAGTTGAGCTGCCCCTGAAGTTTCTAATGCTGTTCCATAAGCTAACATACATGCAATCGTTATATATATTCTTCTATCTATAGCACTTACTGCTCTATTTATAGAGATAGTTTTTGTTGCTATCATAGCAGTTGCCCCTATTATTGAAGCCGTCGCTAAATCAATTAATCCAGTAGCTGCACTAAAAATAGTCACAAGAAAAATACTAATTGCACCAAATAATTTACTCTTTTGTGGAATATATTTTTTTGACCAGTCTATTAAAACAACATCAGTATTATTCTTTAAATTAGCTATTCCTTTATCAGTACCCTGTACTAGTAATACATCCCCAGCCAAAAGAGGTATTTCCGTAATTCTATCTTTTAGCATTCTAGATCTGCGTAATAGACCTAATACTATACAGCTAGTAAAATTTCTAAATCTTATTTGTTCTAAATCTTTACCAATCATTTCTGATCTAGGAGCAACCAATACTTCTGCTAAAACTCTTGAGTCTTTTAATAAATTATCTCCTGCTTCTTCTAATTTATCGCCTCGCTCTTTAGTAAGATGAGGATGAAATTGTTCTCCAAACTCTTGCATTGCATTTTCTAATGACTTTCTCGTAGTAGCTAAAACCAAAATATCTCCTACTTTTAGTAAAATATTATCTAAGGGAGGGTAAAAAGCATGCTCTCCTCTTTGAACAAATAAAATATTACTATTGTCTAACTCTTTGATTACATTATTTTCAAGTTTAATCCCTAACAACTTTGAATTGGGCTCAATTTCTATTTCAGCTAAAAATTGTCTAGCATCTCTAGAAAATAAACTTTTATATGATTTCTGTTTTGGTAAAATCAATGGAATTATATATAACACAAATAAAATACATGGAAGTGCAATAATTAAAGCAGGTATAGAAATATCAAGCATACCAATTTGTTTTGCACTATATTCAGCGGCAATACCTGCTCCAATTAAATTAGTGCTCGATCCCATTAATGTAGTCATTCCTCCTAACATACTTATATAAGAAAGAGGAAGGAAAGTTTTTCTCGTATCAATACCATGTCTTTCACTTAAAGCTGATATAAGAGGAATAAACATAACTACAATAGGAGTGTTATTCATAACTGAACTAAGTATTGCAACAAATATAAGAATTAAGCTTAAAAGAAGAGTAGGATGAAGAGTTTTACTGCTTTCAAAAAAATTAGCCAAATAGGAAATTACACCAGTTGCTACTAGCCCTTCAGCCATTACTAATAAAGAAACTACAGTAATAAGGCCTGGATTTGAAAAGCCTAACACTAAGTTTTCTATAGAGGGCATGCTTCCTTCTGGTAAAATTAAAAAAGCAATAACCAAAGCTGATAAAAGACAAATAGAGACTGTTTCCATTGGATATTTATCAGACACCAAAAAAATTAAAGTAATTATACCTATAAAAATGGTAATGAAAGATGCTAAGTTTTCTGCGATCATTAAAGTTCCTTAATATTAAATTCTTTTAAAATTCTTTCTTTATCTTGATTTAACTCAGGAGCATCATTTCTATATTTCAAGTCTTTATACCCTTTTATTTTTATAGGGTTTCCTGAAACTTTTAATGTTGTTATTTTATTTTTTTTAATTTTTACTATCATATTTCTTGAATTAATTTGCTTTAAGTTTATTGCTTCTTTTACGTTGTTAACTTTTCCAACTGGAACTCCAAATTTTTCAAACTGTTTAATCCAATAACTAGAATTTTTCATTTTTAATCTTTTTTCAAGATAAACCTTAAGTTTATTTGCATTTTTTAGTCTTTGATCATTTTCTTTGAACCTAGGATCATTTATTAAAGTATCAGCACCAATGCAATTACATAAATTTTTAAATAATAAATTATTACCTGCTGCTATTACAATATAGTTATCTTTACATTCATATGCTTCAAATGGACAGATTGAAGGATGCCTGGACCCGAGCTTTTTAGGTATTTTTTTTTCGCTATAGTATCTCGAAATAGCATTTTCTAGTATAGCTATTTGGCAATCTAACATTGATATATCCACAACTGTCCCTTTATTAGAGCTTTGTCTGGCAATTAAGGCACCTTGAATTCCTATAGTAGTAAATAATCCTGCACATATATCACCAATAGAACTTCCTACCCTTACAGGTGGTTGTTTTTCATAGCCAGTGAGACTCATTATTCCTCCTAAAGCTTGCACTATAACGTCATAGGCAGGTTTTTTTGCCCAAGGTCCAGTTTGTCCAAAACCTGAACAAGAAGCAATAATTAGCTTAGGAAACTTTTTTTGAAGACTTTTATGACTAAGTTTTAATTTTTCCATAGTACCTGGTCTATAGTTTTCAACTAGGACATCAGCCATAGAAAGCATTTTTAGTAAGATTTTTCTATCCCCTTTCTCTTTCAAGTTTAGAACTATTGACTCTTTGTTTCTGTTTAAAGATGAAAAGTAAGTAGATTTTTCTTTTATAAAAGGACCAAACTTTCTTGAGTCATCTCCATCTGGTGGTTCTACTTTAATAACTCTTGCTCCCATGTCACTTAATACCATTGTTGCGTAGGGGCCAGCTAAAACTCTAGTTAAATCTATGATTAAAAGCTTTTTTAGAGGACCTTCCATATTATTATTTTTCATTTTCTTTTTCCCATGATTTCAGAACATCATAAGTACTTGAAACTAATATAAGTAATTCTTTTTTAGAAATTACAAATGGTGGCATAAAATATATAATATTTCTAAATGGCCTGATCCATATACCTTTTTTTATAAATTTATTTTTTAACCAGATTTTTCTTTCTTCAGATAATGTAAATAATTCTATTACACCCGTAGCTCCCAAAACCCTTATTTCTTTTACGAAGCTAAAACTATTGAATTTTACTAACTCTTCACGTAGAGTTTTTTCAATCTTTTTAATGATTAAAGAATAATCTTTTTTTTCGAACAAGTCCAACGAAGCATTAGCAGCTGAGCATGCTAGTGGATTAGCCATGTATGTTGGTCCATGCATTAACTCTTTATCTTCATTATGACTAAGAAATGCATTAAAAATTTTTTCTGAACTTATGGTAGCTGCCAAACTAATAACTCCTCCAGTTAAGGCTTTGCCCAAGCAAATTATGTCAGGAATAGTTTTAGTTTGTTGAAAGGCAAACATAGTACCTGTTCTATAAAAACCTGTAGCTATTTCATCATAAATTAAAAGTAATTTATATTTTTTTTTAATTTTATATAAAAAATTTAATGCTGATTTTGAGTTAAACTTCATTCCTCCCGCTCCTTGCATAAGCGGTTCAATAATAATAGCTGCAATTTTAGTTTTATGTTTTTCTAAAAATTTTGTAAATTTTATTTGATCACTTTTACTTTCAGGGATCTTTTGCAAAAAGTTTTTATTTAAATAAGTACCAAATAAACTATGCATACCCTCTTTAGGGTCACAAATGGACATAGCTCCAGATGTGTCTCCATGGTAACCGTTTTGAAAAAAAATAAATTTATTTTTATTTTTATATCCTTGATTTAGCCAAAATTGAATTGCCATTTTAAGTGCTACTTCTATAGACACTGAACCAGAGTCGCAAAAAAAAACTTTTTTCAACTTATTATTTAATAATATAGCAAGTCTTTTGGATAACTTAATGGCCTGATCATGTATAAGTCCTCCAAACATAATATGCGGCATTCTATTAAGCTGTTCATAAACTTTTTTTTTTATATAATTATTATTATATCCATGACATGCTGTCCACCAAGAGGATACTCCATCAATAAGTGTAATGCCATCACTAAGATATATTTTGCATTTATTGGTTTTTGATACTCTTGGTACTTTTTTTACATCTTTCATTTGAGTATAGGGCAACCAAAGGTTTCTCAAATCTTTATGCATTTTTTTCTATTGATAATTTTTCTGATGTTATACCTAGTTTATTAAGTAAATTCGTATCTTTTTCTTTTCCTGGGTTGTTAGCTGTGAGTAATACATCACCTTGAAAGATAGAGTTTGCTCCTGCTAAAAAAGCTAGAGCTTGAGTGCTATCTGTCATTTCAGTTCTTCCAGCCGATAATCTGATATAGGATTTAGGCATAAGAATTCTAGCTAGTGCTATGATTTTTATTAATTCTAGCTCTTCTAGCTCTTTAGCTTTTTCCAAAGGAGTTCCAGGAATCTTTATTAATTTATTAATAGGCACACTTTCTGGGTGTTTTGATAAATTAGCTAAAGTAATCAGCATACTGATTCTATCTTTTTTGCTCTCTCCCATGCCTAAAATTCCACCACAGCATACTTTTAAATTTGCTTTTCTTACATTCTCAATAGTTTTTACACGATCTTGAAATGTACGGGTAGATATTATTTTAGAGTAGTAATTTTCTGAGGTATCTATGTTATGATTATAATAATCTAATCCAGATTCAGCAAGCTTTTTAGCTTGATAGTCTTTGAGCATGCCAAGTGTTACGCAAGTTTCTAACCCTAAATTAGAAACTTCCTCTATCATTTTGCAAACTTGATCCAAGTCTTTATCCGTTGGAGACCTCCAGGCTGCTCCTAAACAAAATCTTGTAGACCCTGAATTTTTCGCAATTATAGCTGCTTGTTTTACCTTTTCTATACTAATTAGTTTTTCTTTTTGTAGGCCAGTATTATGATGAGCACTTTGTGGACAATATGAACAATCTTCTGGACAAGAGCCCGTTTTAACGCTTAAAAGAGTACTTAGTTGGACTTTATTTTTTTTAAAACATTTTCTATGAATACTTTGAGCTTCATATATCAAATCATTGAAGGGTTTACTGTAGATTTTATAGGCTTGTTCGTAAGTCCAATTATTTTTAATTCTAATTTTTGTATTATTCATTATTAAATCCTATATAATCAAGATAAAGTAAAAATTTTAATATGCAAAATAATAATATAAATATTTTTATAAATAAAAAACTTAAAGAGATTTCCAATAATAATCAATTAAGAAAAACTGCCGACGTAAAAAGAGGGAAAAAAAACTATATTTCTATTAACAATACAAATAAAATTTCCTTTTCTTGCAATGATTATTTATCGCTCAGCTTAAATAAAGAAGTAATTAATTCAGCAAATAAAGCTACTAAAAAATATGGAGTAGGAGCTGGTGCTTCAAGATTAATTACAGGTAATCACTTTCTATATTCTATTTTAGAGGATAAAATAAAAAAGTTTAAAAAGGTCCCTGCTTGTAGTGTGTTTGGAAGTGGTTTCCTTGCTAATATAGGTGTTATATCAGCTATTATGAAAAAGGGAGACTTAATAGTTCTTGATGAATTTAGTCATGCTTCTACATTTTTAGGTGCCAAACTATCATCAGCTAAAGTAATTAAGTTCAAGCACAATGATGAAAAAAATTTAGAGAATATTTTAATTGAAAATAGAAAGAATTTTAATAATTGCATGATACTAACTGAAGGCGTTTTTAGTATGGACGGAGACATATCTCCACAAGAAAAAATTTCTTCCATAAAAAAAAAATATAATGCTTTATTTTTGTTAGATGATGCCCATGGTTTTGGAGTTTTAGGAAACGGCTCAGGAAGCAATACTATATTTAACAAAAAAAAAATAGACATCGATATCTATATAGGCACATTGTCTAAAGCTATTGGAGCATATGGAGGTTTTGTATGTGGAAATAAGAATTTAATAAAATTTATTCTAAATAGATGCAGATCCCAAATATACACCACCGGCTTGCCTCCAGGTATCATTGCATCTTGTATAAAGTCAATTGATATAATAAAGAAAAATAAAAAATTAATTAAAAAACCATTAGAAAATGCAATCTATTTTAGTAGGCTATTAGAAAGAAAATTACCTGTTTCACCAATTGTTCCAATAATAATTGGAGATGAAAAAAAAACATTAACTATATCAAAATTACTTTATAAAAAAGGTTTTTTAGTGGGAGCAATTAGACCTCCAACTGTGCCTATAAATACTTCCAGATTAAGAGTAGCATTCAATGCAACTCACACTAAAAAACAAATTGAAGAACTAGCATTTATAATAAAAAAGAATCTTAACTAAATGAAAAAAAATAAAAGTATTTTTATTACATCAACGGGAACTGAACTCGGAAAAACTTATTGTACAGTTAAAATATTAAAAGAGTTAAAAAAAAGAAACTTGAACTTTAAAGTATATAAACCAATTCTCAGTGGCTTTAATAAAAATAAAATAGAATTATGTGATAGTTATAAAATACTTGCGACTCATAATAAATTAGTAAATTTAGAAAATATTAAATTAATTACTCCTTGGCTTTACAAATCTCCTATCGCTCCATCTTTAGCAGCTTCAAAAGAAAATAAAAAACTAATCTATAAAGAAGTATTAGAGTGGTGTAAAAATAAAAAAAAATCTCTGAATAAAGAAACATTGTGTTTGTTTGAAGGAGCAGGAGGAGTATTTGTTCCTATAGAAAAAAATAAAACAATATTCGATTTAATAAAAGATACAAATAGTTTTGTTATTTTAGTAGTAGGCAACTATTTAGGTAGTATAAGTCATGCAATTAGTGTTATTAAAAATTTAGAATTTTATGGAACTAAACTAATTAATGTTGTAATTAATGATAACCAAAACTCTAAAATCAGTGTTAAAGATACTAAATGTTTATTAGAAAAAACTACTGATAATAAAATAAAATTTAGAATTGTTTTAAAAAATAACACACAAAAGGAAAAATTTAATTACATTGTAGATGATATATTGAACTGCTCTAATTAAGTTTGGCTTGTTTATTGCTAGAATCCTTTGTTATGTTAGATTTAAAATTAATTAGGTTTTTTTTAATAGTTTTATTTTTTTCTAAAATAGGGTTGGCTATAAGTCAGCCTATAGACGAACTGATTAAAAAAATTCTAAAGACAGATGAGAGTATTAATTCATCAAAAATTTTTGTGGATAAAGCTAATAATGATCTATCATCCACAACATCATTATATACTCCAAAGTTAGACATTACGATTCCTGTAGGTAGAGAAATTCTTATTAATAATGACTCCTCTAATACTGATTTAAATTATTATGAGTTTTCTGCTAAAATAACACAAAATATTTATGATTTTGGTAATACAGCTTCTAAGTATGATAAAGCTAAGAATCAAGTGGAACTAGCTAATATTTCTAGCAAAAATACAAAGAGTAATAAAATATTTGAGGCACTAGCTGCATATTTAGGCTATATCAAAGCCTACGAAGTGTTAGAGTTTTCAAAACAATCTGAAGCTAGAATAAGAGAAGTAACTAATCTTGAAAATGAAAAAGTAGCTAGGGGCGGAGGTTTGGCTTCGAATGTACTTCAATCAAAAGCAAGGTTAGCTGGTGCAAAAGCAACCAGAGTGAGATTTGAAGGAGATTTATCTGTAGCTACTAATAGGTTTTATAATATTTTCAGAGAATTACCTAATAATTTTAGTACTTTCAATAGGCCTAATTTGCCTACAAACCTTCTACCAAAAAGTGAAAAAGAAGCAATAGAATTGGCAAAAAAAAATAACATATCCTTAAATCTAAGTAAATTAAATTTAAAAAACTCAGAAACTGCTATTAGAGGTGCTAAGTCAAAGTTTTTTCCATCTATAAAGGCTATAGCTGAATATAAAAATAAAAGAAATATGTCTGGATTGGATGGCACTGAAATAGATCATGTTTACAAATTAGAAATGAAATATCCAATTTCTATAGGAGGACCTTATGGTCTTTTTTATAAGGAAAGTTCTGATTATAAATCATCTCTAAATCAATATATGATGTCTAAATATGGACATGATCAATTAGAAAGAAACTTGGAAGAAACGATAAGAAATGCATGGCAAACAAAAAAAATAGCTAAGCAAAATTATGAATACCTAAGCAATCAAGCAAATATTTCTGGTGAGTTTTTTGATTTAGCTATGAGGGAAGTAAAGCTTGGTAATAGACAGCTAATTGATATATTATCATCAGAAACTGCATATATAAATGCAAAGAGTTCTGCCGAGAGTGCAAAAACTCAATACGAGTTAGCAGTTTATCAGTTAATTTTATCAATAGGGATACTAGATGAAAAAATTTTTTTAAATGCTTCAAATGGTATAGAAAAAAAATCAAAAATTATAAAAAAGCAATTAAAAAATTCAGAACTAAAAAAAATTAAAAAAAAATTAACAAAAACAGAAACAAAAAAGTCAAAACTTGTTAATTATAAAAAGGAAAATAATGAGGATAAAAATATTCTTATAAAAGACTTAGATGTGAATGATTTTGAAAAAACAAAGAAATTGGAAGAAAATAATAATAAAAAAACAAATAAAAAAGCTAAAAATATAATAGTAAAAAAATTAGATGCTGAAATAAATGAAAAGCCTAATGAGTTTGATATGAAAAAAATAAAATTAGATACTGAAATTTCTGATGAGGCAACATCTCTTAATAATATAATTTCATCTGTAGACAATGAAAAGTCTTCAATAAAAAAAACAATTTCCTATAAACTACAATTTGGAGCGTTTAGTAAAAAGAACAATGCTAATATATTTTTAAAAGAACTAAAAGAAGTTGAACTAAACATTGTTAATTTTAGTGTTGAGACAGATTTAGCAACTAATTTATATAAAATAAAAAGCACAGAAAGTTATACTGAACAAAAAGCTAAAAATTTATGTGAACAATTTAAAAGCTATCTATATAATTGTATACTTTCTAAAATATAATTTTCCTATAAAATAGGTAAAAAAAGTCGTTATTATAAATAAATATGGCTATAAAAAAAAATATAGAAATAAAGGATTTGGCTGATAAAAAAAGTGTTGTCTTAGAAAAAAAATTAACTTCTTCTGACAATAGCCTTGAGCCAATAAATTCTGATAATATTAAGCTTGCTCAAGCTTTGGACCAAGAAACATTAAATAATATAAGGTCAGATGCTAGTCAAGATTTGATTCCTCCAGAAGATTTAAATGCAGATAATTTAGGAACGCCTGCTGAAGAGGTGTTAAATATCCAAGATCAAGAACCTACTGAAAATTTAGAAACACAACAAATATCATCTGAGTTCTTTGAAGGCACTGCAAATAATGCTAGTCCTGAAGAGACTACAGTAGATAATCAATTACCTGAATCACCTAATGAATTACAACCTCTTGCACCTGAAGAAATTTTTATTAACGGAGCCCCATCTCAAGTTTTAATAGATGAAGCAGGTTTAAATAATCAAGAAATTCAAAATGAAAATTTGGATATTGCACCAGAAGCAGAGTTAGAAGGGGGCATGCCAGACGAAAATACTAATTTTCCGTCGCAAGTTACTGAAGAAAATATAGATATCAATGCTATAGGAGCAATTTCTCCTGAAGAAACTATAATAGAAAGTAATCCTTCTGAAGGAATAGTACAATCTGATACAATTGAGTCAGAAGTTTCAAATACTATTGCACCAATAGCTACTAATACTGAAGGTGTCCCATCAGAAGTTATTCCTGAAACTGAAAATATTGAAATTTCTGAATCTAATCAAGAATTAGTAGGTGAGACACCAATAGTTTCTGAAACAAATGGTTTTCCTCAAGAAGAATTTGATCAGACAAGTGAAATTGAGGTAGTTGAGAACTTAATACAACCATTAGAAACACTTTCACAAGGCACTCCTTCAGAAATTGAAATTACTGAAAACAATGAATCACAGGTTGAAGATATTACTATAGCACAAGTTTCTCCCCAACAAACAGATGATTTAGGATTACCTCAAGAAGGTTTTGCTGACACTCAAACTAATGAAATAACAGAATTAGCTCAAATTACTCCGGAGCAGTCATTATCAGAAGGTTCTCCTTTTGAAGATGCAAGTAATCTAGAACAAACTACTGAGCTTGCACAAGTTGAAGAAATCGAGCCACAGGAAGGAACTCCAGAAGACTACATAGAAACAGTTTTTGAACAAAAACTTAGCGATAGTATCAAAGATGGGCTGTCGCCTGAAGACGCAACTATAGCAGCTATAGAAGCAGGAAGAAATGCTATTAGAGAAACTGCTTCAAATCCAGAGGAAATAAATGAATTTGCAGAAGGTTTAAATAACAATTTAATAAATCAAATTAATGAAAAAATAGAAAAAATAGAAAATAATATTAATGAAATTAAACTAGCAGAGGAAAAACTAGAAAAAAAGACTGAAACACCTACTGAAGTAGCTCAGGCTACAGAAGAGGCAGTACCACAGGAGGAAACAACTGAGGTAGAAACAGAAGTAGCTCAGGCCACAGAAGAGGCAGTACCACAGGAGGAAACAACTGAGGTAGAAACAGAATTAGCTCAGGCTGATATTTTTTCTCAAGACATCAATGACCAGGTTGGAGAGCAAGTACTAGACAATATTATATCAGAAACGGTGGTATCATCTGATGAGAGTTTAGGTCAAATAGAAACTTTATCTTCTTTATCTGCATCTGAAGAGGATGTGGAAGTAAGTGACTCTGATAAAGTATCTGATGAAGAGGTTGATGAAATCTCTGATGAAGTTGAAGAAGAAGAAACTGAAACGCAAGTTGCTTCAGTTGATAATTTATCATTAGCTAATACTAACAATTTAAATTCAGAAAATGTTCAAGGTTTTAGTTTGACTTCATCATTAACCGGCACCTCATCTCTTTTAATAAATGTCGGAAGTTCAGGAAGTAATATTCTTGCTGGAGTGCCTACATTAGGTTCAACCAGTATATTAAGTGCCGCAGCGTCAATGGGTATAGAAACACTAGGGTCTGTTGAGTTTTCGTCTGTATTAGGATTAGAAAATTCAACTTTTTTAGATACAGTGTCATTAGAAGAAACTTCAATAGAAGAAAATGAAGTAATATTTAATGAGCCAATTGTAGACTTTGACGGTGACGGTATCAGTGACAATGAAGATACGGACGATGATAATGACGGAGTCTTAGACACCAATGATGTGTTTCCGTTTGATGCTACTGAGTCTAAGGACTTTGATGCTGATGGTAAT